>NZ_MUME01000382.1 GCF_002155915.1 Streptomyces thermovulgaris
CCGCCCCGGCCGTCACCGTCCACCCCGGCGCCGGCCTGGCCCGGGCCGCCCGCCTCATGGCCCAGCGAGGCGTCAAGCGCCTGCCGGTCGTCGACGACGAGGGCGTGCTCACCGGCATCGTCAGCCGCTCCGACCTGCTCAAGGTCTTCCTGCGCAGCGACGAGGACATCGCCGAGGAGGTCCGCCGCCGGCTGCGCGAGGCCCGGCTTCCGGGGCTGCCGGGGGCGATACAGGTGACCGTGCACGAGGGCGTCGTCACCCTCGCCGGACGTGTGCAGGACGCCTCCCTGACACCGCTCGTCCTGCGCCTGGCACGCTCCGTGGAAGGGGTGGTGGACGTCCGCAGCGCCCTCGCGGGACCGCCCCGCCGCCCCCTGCTCGAACCCGACCTGGCCGACGAGCAGCCCTGAGACACCCGGACGGACTTCCGGCCTCGCGGCCCCGGCCTCCTCCTTCCCCGGGACCGCTTCACGCGAGGGCCGTTTCACGCAGGGGCTCTCGGCTCCCCGGGAACTCCGGAGATCCCCGGGCCGCCGAAAGCCCCCTGGAAGGCCCCTGGAAGGCCCCTGAAACTCCGGAAGACCCCTGGTGAGGGGCACCGGGCGGTCGATCGGCTTCCCCTCCAGGGACTTTGGGCCCTCCTGCGGCGAGGCGCCGACGACGACAGTGGAGTCATCCACTGCAAGGAGACCGCCGCCATGTCGACCATCCCTGTCCGTCCCGTCGTCGTCGGCTTCGACGGCAGCCGCGCCGGTCGTGCCGCGGCCGAATGGGCCGCCCACGAGGCGCTGCTGCGTCAGGTGCCGCTGCGGCTCGTGCACGCCTGGGAACAGCCGATCGTGCCCCATGCGCCCCTCGCGGGCGTGACCGTCCCGTCGGACCCCAAGAGGTCCGCGCGTCTGCTCACCGACGCCCGGGTCCACCTGTCGCGCCGCCACCCCGGGCTCGAGGTCATCACCGACCGCCTCCCCGGGGACCCCGCGGCGGCCCTGGCGGCCGCCGGGGCGGACGGGGAGATGCTGGTGCTCGGCTCGCACGGGCTGGGCAGGACCGCCGGTTTCCTGCTCGGTTCCATGGCCCGGGCGGTGGTGGCCCGGGCGCAGGGGCCGGTCGTACTGGTCCGTGCCGCCGGCACCGGGACATCGCAGGGCGGCGGCCACAAGCCGGTGACGGGCGGGGACACCGGCGGCGTCGTGGTCGTCGGCGTGGACCTGGACGGCCCCGACGACGCCGTGCTCGTGTTCGCCTTCGAGGCCGCCGCACGGCGCGGCGCCGCCCTCCGCGTCGTCCACGGCCGCGGCTCGGCGGACGAGTCCGCCGACGGCCCCGACCTCGCGGAGACGGACTCCGTGACCGCCCCGCTCGGCGAGGTGCTCCGCCCCTGGCAGGAGAAGTTCCCCGGCGTGCCGGTGACCGCCCAGGCCGTGATCGGCCAGGCCGGCACCCATCTGGTCGACGCCTCCAGGGACGCCGTGCTGCTGGTCGTCGGGCAGACGATCCGGCAGGGCACGCTCGGCACGCACATCGGGCCGGTCACCGACACGGTGCTGCGCCACGCGACGCCGCCGGTCGCGGTGATCCCCCACACCTGACGCGGGTTTGTGCCCCGGGGCGGCAGATCACCCGGAGGCGGAACGAAGGGGCCGGAAGGCCCCGTGCCCGGCTCCGGTCCGGGCCGGTCGGCCCATGCGGCAAGGGCCCGACGGGGGTTGACTGGACCGCAGGGCGGCGGAATCCCGGCAGCCGCAGGGCATCCGGCCCGAGGAGGTTGCGATGGACACGCGACAGCTCGACAGCAGGACGGTGACCACGCTGGTCGCCGAGGCCACGGCCGCCCCGTCCATGCACAACTCCCAGCCCTGGAGGTTCCGCTTCCTGCCGGACGAGGACCTGCTCCTGCTGTACGCCGACCTTCGGCGGGCCATGCACCGGACCGACCCCGGCCACCGGGCCCTGCACATCGGTTGCGGAGCGGCGCTGTTCAATCTGCGGGTCGCCGCCGCGCACGCCGGTCTCACCCCCGAGGTCCGGCTGCTGCCCGATCCGGCGGACCCGCTGCTGCTCGCCGCGGTGCACCTGGTGGAACCCGCGACGAGCGACGACGAGCTGCGACGGCTGCACCCGGCGATCTCCAAGCGGCACACCAGCCGTCACCCGTTCTCCGAGCGGAGGATCCCCCAGGAGGTCCGTGCCGCGCTGCGGGAGGCAGCGGCCCGGGAGGGCGCCGAGCTGTTCTTTCCCGGACGCTGGCACACCGAGACCGTGCTGGGGCTGGTCCGCGACGCGGAGAACCGGGAGACCCTGGACCCCGTCAGCCGGGAGGACCTGATCCGCTGGGTCCGGCTCGGACCGGAGGCCGACGTCGCCACCGACGGCGTCCCCGAGTACGCCTTCGGACCCCACCGCCGCGACGGCAGGGCCCCGCTGCGCGACTTCGCCGGCCGCAGGCCGGTGACCGGCCGCGCCGCCGAGAAGTTCGAGCACGACCCGCAACTGGCCCTGCTGAGCACCGGCGGCGACACACCGGTCGACTGGCTGCGCGCCGGCCAGGCCCTGGAACGGGTCCTGCTGGAGGCGACCATGGCCGGCCTCGCCACCTCCCTGACCTCGCAGCCGCTGGAGAGGCCGGACCTGCGCCTGCTGGCCCGCGACCCGGTGTCGGGCACCGGTCATGTGCAGATGGTGCTGCGCCTCGGTTACGGCCCCGGCGGTGTCGCCAGCCCCCGCCGTCCCGTCCGCGAGGTCCTCGACATCGCCTGAGACCACGATCCGGAACCACCTCCCGGAACCACGTCCCGAAAACGCCCCGGAACCGCACCGGCAGGACCGCGCCGACGGGAGGAGAGCGGACCGATGTGCGAGTACTGCGGCTGCCAGAGCCTGGCCTCGACCGACGAGCCGACCCGTGAGCACGGGACCCCGGTGAGCCTCGCCGGCCGGGTGCGACAGGCCCACCGGGACGCCGCCCGCATGGCGGATCCGGCCCGGCGGATCTCCCCGGTGCCCGGCCCGCGCACCGAAGCGGAGGAGCCCGGTCTGTTCCCCGCTCTCGCCCGGAGTTCCCCGAGAAGACCGCCGCGCCGGAGGCGGAGCACCGCCGCGTCGACCGGGTGCCCGCCGAGGCGGACGCCGGTGTCCCGGAGGACCCCGCACGGCCCGCCCGTCTCCCCGGGACACTCGCACTCCTGCGGGAGCACATCCTCAAGGAGCAGGACGGCGTCCTCCCCGCCGCGCCGGCCCGTCTGAGCACCGGGCACCCGTCTGAGCGCCGGGCAGTGGGAGGCCGTCGAGACGGTGCGCGCCCGGGTGACCTTCCTGTACGGCCCGGCGCTCGGCCGTGTGACGGCCGCCCGTACACGTACGCGCCGTGAGCCCCGTCCGGCCACCCCGCCGGGCGGGGCTCACGGCGCGTCGGCCTCCTTGTGCTGCAGCAGATGCCCCATCCGGTCGCAGAACAGATGACCGACCAGCGCGCCGCCGTAGACGACGAACCCCACGCCGATCAGCCAGGACTCCACCACCAGGATGGTGCCGATGGCGCCGTAGCTGACGGCATTGGTCACGATCAGCGGAGTGAACACCAGGTCCGAGAAGACCCGCAGGCCCACCAGGCCCACCATGGTGGCGACGGCCCCGGGGAACAGCAGCCGCCAGCGCACCTGGCGGCCGAGGAAGAAGTACGGGCCCCACCAGAAGAACAGCACGCCGACGCCCACGCTCAGCAGCATCCGGTGCGTCCCGGCGAGCAGGGTGCGGGTGAGCACCTGCACGTACAGGTACACCATCAGCGCGATCAGCCAGACGACCTGGCGCCAGATCCGGTGCCAGGGGCCGGAGGGCAGCCGCCAGATCCGCTCGTAGGCGTTCTGCACGCTCGAGGCGAAGGAGACCCCGAACACGACGAGCAGCACCAGTCCCCACGCACTGGTGGAGGCGGCCACCCTGGGCGGCGGGTTGAAGACCTCCGTGAGCACCCGGGCGGACTGGCCGGACAGGTCCATGCCGTCCACCAGCCACAGCGCGAACCCGGCATGGTGCAGGGGGTCGAGCGCGGCCACCACGATCAGCAGCGGGGCCAGAGTGATCAGGGCGAGCGTGGCGAACCCCACCGCCCGGTGCATGAGCTCCAGCTGTTTGCCGCGCCGGTAGAGCTCGGCGGCCCATCCGCGGTGCGTCGTCGGGCGCCCGGCCCCCCGTTCGCTCAACGCAGCCGCCGCGGACGCCCGTTTCCGTGACCGGCGGCCGCGCACGGCGCCGGACGGGACGGAGTCGGACGGGACATGGCGACGGCGCCTCCTCTCCGGACCTCGGGTGACCGGCGCGGCCGCGCAGACCCATCATCGCGGCCCCGTCCGCCGGACGCACCCCGACGACGCGCGGGAGCGGGGCGAGAGCACGCGCGGGGCACCGGTGAGGCCGTCGGGCACCGGGGAACCGGTCCGGCCCCGCCGCGGCCCCTGCTCGTCCCGCCCCCTCGCTCACCCGGAGCGTGCCTGCCGGGTCCTCGAACGGTTCTCCTTGCGGATCGCGTCCAGCAGCTCACCCTTGGACATCCTCGAGCGGCCCTCGACACCGAGGCGCCTGGCCACGTCGTACAGATGCTCCTTGGACGCGCTCTCGTCGACGCCCTCGCCGCTGCGTCCGCCCCGTCCCCGGGGCCGGGCCGACCGCGGATCCGAGGGGCCCTTGCGCCCGCCCTCCTTGCGCTCCCAGTGATCGCCGACCTTCTCGTACGTGTGCTTGAGCGCGCCGTACGCCACCCGGTGCGCCCGCTCGCCCTCGCCGTACTGCTCCACCGCGGCGTCATGGGCCTTGATCCAGGTGCGTTGGGCGTCCTCGGAGGAACGCTCCAGTGTCGACGGCAGCTCCTGTCGTCCGGGCACGATTCCACCTCCGTGTCGCGTCGTCCCGGCGGCTCGTGCGTGCCTCCTCGCCCCCGGGCCGCACGAGTGCCCGGCCCGGGCGGCGGAAAACGGCCGGAACCCCTGCCGTCACCGCGTTTGACGGCCGCGGCTGCGGCTACCCGCGCGGTGTGACCACGAGTTCTTCGACGACTTCGACGACTGCGCAACGGCAGGAACTCATCCAGTTCCTGGAGGACCGCTTCACCTGTGCCCAGGCGTGCACGGAGTGCGCCCGGGCGTGTGCGCTGCGCGCGAGCCTGGTGGAGCCCGGCGGAGGCGAGGAGCAGGAGCTCCTGCGGCGCAAGGGCATCGTGTGCGCGGAGGTCTGCGACGCCACCTGCCGGATGCTGTCCGAGCAGAACAACCAGGACGAGGCCGGTCTGCGTGTCCAGCTGGAGTGGTGCCGGGCCGCCTGCCTGGAGAGCGCGCACGTCTTCGACCGGCACCCGGGCGCCGAGCGGACCGCCGAGGCCTGCCGGGCCGCGGCCCGCGCCTGTTCGGACTTCATGGCGACACTGGGCTGACGCGCGGACGCGGGGGCATGGGAGCCTGGGAGGCATGAGCGATCCCGGGTTGTTCGGTCCACGGTCCGTGACCTGGAACATGCACGGCGACCCGATGATGTGGATCGCGGGCGTCCGGGCGCTGTATCTGCAGGCCCTCCATCCGCGTGCGGTGCGCGGCGTGATGCAGAACTCCGACTTCCGGCGCGACGCCTGGGGCCGTCTGCTGCGCACGGCCGGCTTCGTCGGGACGACGACGTACGGGACGACCGAGGACGCCGAGAAGGCCGGCGCCCGGGTACGGAGGATCCACGGCATGCTCCGGGCGACCGACCCGGAGACGGGGGAGCGCTACCGGCTCGACGCCCCCGAGCTGCTGCTGTGGGTGCACTGCGCGGAGATCGACTCCTATCTGCACGTGCTGCGCCGCTCCGGCTTCCCGCTCACCGACGCCCAGGCCGACCGCTACGTCGCCGAACAACGCACCAGCGCCCGCCTGGTGGGCCTGGACCCGGCCGTCGTGCCCGCCGACCGGGCGGAACTCGCGGCCTACTTCGACAGGACGCGCCCCGAACTGGCCGCCGGGGCCGAGGCCCGGGAGGTCGACGCCTTCCTGCTCCGGCCACCGGCGCACCCGCTGCTCGTCCCGGCGCGGGAGCTGTTGTGGCGGCGCGTGGCACAACTGGCGTACGCCTCTTTGCCACCGTACGCCCACGAGCTGTACGGCAGACCGGCCCCCGCCCCCGCCGCCGTCACCCGCCGGCTGCGTCTCACCGGCACCCTGCTGCGCTGTGTCCCCGCACGTCTGCGCTGGCAACTCCCGCCGAAGAACATCCTCAAGGCGATGGCCCGGCTCGGCCCCGGGACACGTCCCGCACCGTACAAAGCCGGGCGATAGCACGCCATACTGGACGGGGCCTTCCGGCGAACCGGGCCGGCACCGGGGCGGCTTGCCGACACGGTCCGGGAGGACGGGCACACGGCGACGGGGGCAGCGGCGCGAGATGTCGGAGACCAGGCTGATTCAGGGCCGTTACCGGCTGCTCGACCCGATCGGGCGGGGCGGCATGGGCGAGGTGTGGCGGGCACGGGACGAGTCACTGGGCCGTCAGGTCGCCGTGAAGTGCCTCAAACCGCTCGGCCCGCACCACGACCCCTCCGGCGCCCGGGTGCTGCGCGAGCGTTTCCGGCGCGAGGCCCGGGTGGCCGCCGCGCTGCAGCACCGGGGGGTGACCGTCGTCCACGACTTCGGCGAGTCCGACGGCGTGCCGTACCTCGTCATGGAGCTGCTCGACGGCCGCGACCTCAGCCGGCTGCTGGACGACAACGGACACCGGCCGCTGGCCGTCCCGGACATCGTCGAGATCGCCGAACAGGTCGCCGCCGCCCTCGCCTACACCCACCGGCGGGGCGTCGTGCACCGCGACCTGAAACCGGCGAACATCGTGCGCCTGACCGACGGCACGGTGAAGATCTGCGACTTCGGCATCGCCCGGCTCGGCCACGACTTCGGTCTCACCACCCGGCTGACCGGCACCGGCATCGCCATGGGCACCCCGCACTACATGTCGCCCGAGCAGATCGGCGGAGCCCGGGCCGACCAGCGCAGCGACCTGTACTCGCTGGGCTGCGTGCTGTACGAGATCGCCACCGGCGCACCGCCGTTCGACCACGACGACGCCTGGGCGATCCTGGTCGGCCACCGCGACACCCCGCCCGAGCCGCCGCGCCGGCACCGCGCCGAACTGCCCGCGTACCTGGAGCGGATCATCCTCGACCTGCTCGCCAAACGCCCCGAGCACCGGCCGCAGGACGCCCAGGAGCTGCACCGCCGTCTCACCGAGGGCCGCACCGCGCACGCCCGCACGCTCGCGGTGGCCGCCCTGCGGCCGGCCGTGCGCGAGGCCCGTCTGCCGTCCTGGACACGGGGCATGACCACCGGTCCCAAGGCGATCGGCACCGCACCGCGCACCACCCCCGCGGACCCGGCCGCCGGCCTCGCCGGGACATGGACCGCACCTGCCCGCCCGGCCGGTGCCGGCGGGCCCGGGCCCGCCCGTCCGGCCGGCGCCGCCGAGTCCGCGTCCGCCCGTCCCGGCCCGCCTCCGGCGGCCCTCGGGGCCCTCGCCGACCGGTACCGCGCGGGCCTGCGGCTCGGACGCCTCGGCCGCTGGAAGGAGGCCGGCGAGATGCACCGCGCGGTCGCCGACGAACGCGCCCGCCTCCTCGGCCCCGACCACCCCGACACCCTCGCCAGCCGCTACGAGGTGGCGTTCGCCCTCAGCCGCACCGGGCGCGCCGCCGACGCGCTGCGCGAGTACAAGCAGGTGACCGCGGCCCGCATCCGGGTGCTGGGTCCCGACCACCCCGACACCCTCGCCGCCCGCCAGGAGATGGCGTACGTACTGGGCCGGCTCGGCCGCCACGCCGACGCGCACCGGGTCTACGAGGCCGTGCTCGCCGCCCGCGAGCGCACCATGGGCCCGGACCACCCCGACACCCTGCGCTGCCGCCACAACCTCGCCTTCAGCCTCGGCCGGCTCGGCCGCCCGGAGGACGCCTGCCGCATGGCCCGCGAGGTCGCCGCCGACCGCGCCCGGGTGCTCGGACCCCTGCACCCCGACACCCTGGTCACCCGCTACGAAGTCGCCTATCTGCTGGGGCAGTCGGGCCGCTGGGCCGAGGCCCTGCAGACCTACCGCGAGGTCGCCGAGGCCCGCGCCCGGGTGCTGGGCCCCGGCCACCCCGACACCCTCGCCGCCCGCCAGGAGACGGCGTACGCGCTGGGCCGGCTCGGCCGCGGCGAGGAGGCGCTCGGGCTCTACCGCGACCTGGCAGCGGACCGCACCCGCCTCCAGGGCCCGGACCACCCCGACACCCTGCGCGCCCGCCACGGCATCGGCGTCAGCCTCGGACGCCTCGGCCGCTGGGAGGAGGCCCTCGCCGAGGCCCGCGACGTGAGCGCGCTCCGTGAACGCGTCCTGGGCGCCGACCACCCCGACACCCTGGTCAGCCGCCGTGAGGTGGCCGTGGGCCTCGGCTGGCTCGGCCGCTGGGCCGAGGCGCTCACCGAGTACCGGCGGGTGGCCGCCGACCGCGAGCGCGTCCTGGGCGCCGGCCACCCCGACACGCTCACCAGCCGCAGCGACGAGGCCCGCTGCCTGGAACGGCTCGGCCGCGCCGCGGAAGCCGCCGAGCTGCGCCGCAGGGTGGCCGAGCTGCGCCGGCAGCAGGCGGCCGGCGCTTCCTGAGCCACCCGCGCACGGCCCGCGGCACCCTGGCCGAGGCGGATCACCGCGTGCTACGAAGAACCATGCGCGCACACGAGGCACACGGGACGTACGACGCCGTCGTCGTCGGCGGCGGGCACAACGGACTGGTCGCCGCCGCCTACCTGGCCCGGGCCGGACGGTCGGTGCTCGTGCTGGAGCGGCTGGACCGCACCGGCGGCGCGGCCGTCTCCGTCCGCCCCTTCGCCGGTGTGGACGCCCGGCTGTCCCGCTACTCCTACCTGGTCAGCCTGCTGCCGCGGAAGATCGTCCAGGATCTGGGCCTGGACGTCCGGCTGCGCCCCCGCACCATCTCCTCGTACACGCCCGTCGAACGGGACGGGCGGCCCACCGGACTGCTGGTGGGCGGGGGAGAACAGCGCACCCGCGAGGCGTTCGTCCGGCTGACCGGCTCCGACCGCGAGTGGGAGGCCTGGCGGAGCTTCTACGGCATGACCGGTCATGTCGCCCGGCGGGTCTTCCCCACGCTCACCGAGCCGCTGCCCACCCGTGAGGAGCTGCGCCGCCGCATCGACGACGAGGAGGCCTGGCGGATCCTGTTCGAGGAGCCGATCGGCGTCGCCCTCGAGGACCGCTTCGCCGACGACCTGGTCCGCGGCGTGGTCCTCACCGACGCCCTCATCGGCACCTTCGCCGACGCCCACGACCCGTCCCTGGTGCAGAACCGCTGCTTCCTGTACCACGTGATCGGCGGCGGCACGGGGGCCTGGGACGTGCCGGTCGGCGGCATGGGCGCCCTGACCGACGCCCTCGCCTTTGCCGCGCGCCGGGCGGGCGCCGTCATCGCCACCGGCCACGAGGTGGTGCGGGTGACGAGCGACGGCACCAGCGCCGAGGTCACCTACCGCACCCGGGACGGCGAGGGCACCGTCGGTGCCCGGCACGTCCTGGTGAACGCCTCCCCGCAGGCCCTGGCCGCCCTGACCGGCGACACCCCGCCCGAGCCCGCCGAGGGAGCCCAGCTGAAGGTGAACATGCTGCTCAAGCGGCTGCCCAGGCTCCGTGACCCCTCCGTCGACCCCCGCGAGGCCTTCTCCGGCACCTTCCACATCGCCGAGGGCTACGAGCAGCTGGCCACCGCCCACGCCCAGGCCGCCGCCGGCGAGCTGCCCGCCGCGCCCCCCTCGGAGATCTACTGCCACTCCCTGACCGACCCCACGATCCTCGGCCCCGACCTGGTCGAGCAGGGCCACCAGACGCTCACCCTGTTCGGCCTGCACACCCCGGCCCGGCTCTTCGCCCGCGACAACGACGCCGTCCGCGACGAACTGCTGAAGTCGACGCTCGCCCAGCTCGACGCCCACCTCGCCGAACCGCTCGCCGACTGCCTGGCGACCGACGCCGAGGGCCGGCCCTGCATCGAGGCGAAGACCCCGCTGGACCTGGAGCGGGACCTGCGCCTGCCCGGCGGCAACATCTTCCACCGGGCGCTGAGCTGGCCGTACGCACAGGAGGGCACCGGCCGCTGGGGCGTGGAGACCCGGTACGCCAATGTGCTGCTGTGCGGCGCGGGCGCGGTGCGCGGCGGCGGGGTCAGCGGTGTGCCCGGGCACAACGCGGCCATGGCGGTCCTGGAGGGCACGGGCGGCACGGACGGCTGAACGCCTCCGCCGCGCGGGGGCCTTGACCCCGGTCCGCGCACTCCGATCCGAGCGGGCGTCGTTTCAGCCCGGTCCGGGCCGGCGTCACTTCGGCGGACCGCACGGGGCGCGAAGGGCCACGAGGCGCCCACGAGGCGCACAGGGCCCTTTCACGCGTGACGCCCCGCGTGCGTCCGCGGGAAGCCGGTGGGCCTGCCCCTCGCCGGGGCAGGCCCTGCCGCGGTCACTGCGGCCTGAAGGAACGGATCTGGTAGTTCCCCTGCAGATTGCCTCCGGAGCCCGCCGGGGTGGAGCCGACGCGGTTCCTGTAGTTGGTCTGCGTGTAGTACTGCACCCGGTGTCCGGTGCCGTTCCACACGGAGCGGACGTTTCTCCCTCGCTGGATGAAGGAGCAGTCGTCGGCCGTGTTCGCCTTGCTGGCCTGCCTCCACTGGCAGCGCGTTCCGCCGCCGTTCCAGTCGCTGTAGATGCAGAAGTACCCGGGGGTGCAGCTGTAGGCGGCGGGGGCCGCGTCCGCGGCCGGCACGACGCCGAGGGACGCGGCCAGGGCCACGAAGGAGACGGCGAATGAACGGACACCGCGAAGACCACGAGTACGTTGCATGAGACGAACTCTCCTTTCCTTCACCGGTGGCCCTGGACGGGCCCGTTCTCAGAGGACGCCACAGCACCGGAACCGGAACCAAGGGAAATCCGGATAATCCACCCCTTGGTGGGAATCGCCACGGCCCGCCGATCGCTGGTGTGTTTGAAGCGGTCTCCGTCGCCCGCAGGGGTGCGGTGCGCCCTCCGCCGGTACGCGGCCGGTCAACTCCCGGAATTTCTCCGGACACTTGCCCTGCACTTCCGTACACACGCGACCGTGGCATGCCGTATCAGCGAACTGGTCGTCGACTGCACCGGCCCCGAGCGACTCGCCGCCTTCTGGAGCGAGGTCCTCGGCTGCACCGAACCCGGCCGGGGGGACGGCGGAATCATCGCGATCGGGCCG
Source organism: Streptomyces thermovulgaris (assembly GCF_002155915.1). GTDB lineage: Bacteria > Actinomycetota > Actinomycetes > Streptomycetales > Streptomycetaceae > Streptomyces > Streptomyces thermovulgaris. The sequence continues at coordinate 11,290 of NZ_MUME01000382.1, forward strand.
CCCGGCGCCGACTTCGGCGGTCCGCAGCCCATCCTCGTCTTCATCCCCAGCAGTGACCCGCGGACCGGGAAGCTCCGTCTGCACATCGACGTCAGCCCCACCGGCCGCGACCAGGACGCCGGGCTGGAGCGGCTGCTCGCCCCCGGCGCCCGGCCCGTCGGCGTCGGCCAGACCGGCACCGAGAGCTGGCACGTCCTGGCCGGCCCGGAGGGCAACGAGTTCTGCCTCCTGCACACCCGGATCCAGCCTCTTTGACCCATGCGGACCACGGGCGCCCGGTGCCGGGCCGCCCGGCCGTCCGAGCGGGACCGGGGCCCGCCATGAGGGCCGACAGGGCCGCCTCCCCTTCGGCGGGACCGCACCCGGTCCCCCCGAGGGGCACGGATGCTTGACCTGCTCCCGCCGGCAGGTCGATGATCATGTGTCATGACGCCTGGACACGGGAGCACGGTCGACGGAGTCCTGCGGCGCAGCGCCCGGCGCGTCCCGGCGCGTGTCGCCGTCGAGTACGGCGACCGGTCGTGGACGTACGCGGAACTCGACGACGCCGTCTCCCGCGCGGCGAGCGTCCTGCTCGACCAGGGCCTCGCGCCCGGCGACCGGGTCGGCGCCTACGGCCACAACTCCGACGCCTATCTGATCGCCTTCCTCGCCTGCGCCCGCGCGGGCCTGGTGCATGTGCCGGTCAACCAGAACCTGACCGGCGACGACCTCGCGTACATCGTCGGCCAGTCGGGCAGCACCCTGGTCCTCGGCGACCCGGACCTGGCCGGGCGGCTGCCGGACGGCACACGGACACTGGCGCTGCGCGGGACCGACGACTCGCTGCTGGCCCGCCTGCCCTCCGCGGAGCCGTACGACGGCCCCGAGCCGCGCACCGAGGACCTGGTGCAGCTGCTCTACACCTCCGGCACCACCGCCCTGCCCAAGGGCGCGATGATGACCCACCGGGCGCTGGTCCACGCCTATCTGAGCGCGATCACGGCCCTCGACCTCAGCGCGGGGGACCGCCCCGTGCACTCACTGCCGCTCTACCACTCGGCGCAGATGCACGTGTTCCTGCTGCCGTACCTGGCCGTGGGCGCCACGAACATCATCCTGGACGCGCCCGACGGCGACCGGCTCCTCGACCTGATCGAGGCAGGACGCGTGGACAGCCTGTTCGCCCCGCCCACGGTGTGGATCGGCCTCACGGGACGCCCCGACTTCGCCACCCGGAACCTCGACGGACTGCGCAAGGCGTACTACGGCGCCTCGATCATGCCGGTGCCGGTCCTGGAACGCCTCCGTGAACGCCTGCCGAAGCTCGCCCTCTACAACTGCTTCGGCCAGAGCGAGATCGGCCCGCTGGCCATGGTGCTGGGCCCCGACGAGCACAAGGGGCGGCTGGACTCCTGCGGCCGGCCGGTGCTCTTCGTGGACGCCCGGGTCGTCGACGAGGAGGGCAAGGACGTGCCCGACGGCACGCCCGGCGAAATCGTCTACCGCTCCCCGCAGTTGTGCGAGGGGTACTGGGACAGGCCCGAGGAGACCGCCGCGGCCTTCCGCGACGGCTGGTTCCGCTCCGGCGACCTCGCCGTCCGCGACCCGCACGGCTACTACACGATCGTCGACCGGGTGAAGGACGTCATCAACTCCGGCGGCGTACTGGTCGCCTCCCGCCAGGTCGAGGACGTCCTGTACACGCACCCCGGGGTCGCCGAGGCGGCCGTGGTCGGCCTGCCCGACGACCACTGGATCGAGGCCGTCACCGCCTTCGTCGTCCCCCGAGGCGAGGTCGCCGAGTCCGACCTGATCGCCCACGCCCGCGAGAAGCTGCCCTCCTTCAAGGTGCCCAAGAAGGTCTTCTTCGTGGACGAACTGCCCCGCAACGCCAGCGGAAAGATCCTCAAGCGCGAACTGCGCGACCGGTTCGCCGGCACCTGACCCCCGCCTGCCGGCGGCACCCGTTCCACCCGCCCCGGCCCGGTCCCGCGCCCGTGGTCCGGTCCCCAGGCCGTCGTCCGAGGAGAGGAATCCCATGAGCAGCCTGCCGGTCGTCGCCGCGGTCGACGGTTCCCACGACAGCCTGCGCGCCCTGGACTGGGCCCTCGACGCCGCCCGAAGGCGCGGTGCGCGGCTGCGGGCGGTCCATGTGCGGCAGTACCCGGTGCGGGGCGACGAGGACCCGGTGCTCGACCGGGTGCGCGCCCACCTCGAGGGCCGCACCCAGGGCATCGAGGTGGAGTACACGGGACTGGACGGACGCCCCGAGGCACTGCTGCCCGAACTCGGTTCCGACGCCCGGCTGCTGGTGCTCGGCTCACGCGGACGCGGCGGCTTCGCCAGCCTGTTGCTCGGCTCCAGCAGCCTGGCCGCCGCCCGCGACGCCGACTGCCCGGTCGTCGTGGTGCCCCGGCCCGGCCGCGAGGTCCACGGCGAGGCGCCGGGCGGCCCCGGGCCCCGTGTGGTCGTCGGCGTGAACGCGGCCGGCCCCGACGAGGCCACGCTCGCCTTCGCCTTCACCGAGGCCGCTCTGCGCGAGGCCCGGCTCCAGGTGGTCACCGCCTACCCGTGGCCGGGCCCCACCTGGATGGTCCCCGGCGAGCTCGCCCCGCCCGTGATCGACCAGGAGGCCGTGGAGAGCGACACCCGGACCCTGATCGACGACCTCCTCGCCCCGCACCGCGCCCGCTGTCCCGGCGTCCGGACGGAGTCCTGGGTCGCCCCCGGGGACGCGGCCGGACACCTGGTCGCCGCCTCCCGCGACGCGGAACTGGTCGTGGTCGGCCGTCACCGCCGCCGTCCGCTGGCCCCGGCCCGCATGATGGGCTCGGTCACCCAGGCCGTCCTCCTGCACGCGGCGAGCCCCGTCGCGGTGGTGCCGTCGGCCCCGCAGGAGTGAGACAGGAGCGGGACAGGAGCGAGAGCGGCGGCGGACCGGCGGCAGCCGTACCGCCCCGCCCCCGCCGTAAGGGGCCGTTTCTCCCGCCCCCGGGGACGCCACCGCCGTTCCCGGGGCGGCCCGCTCGCCGTGCGGCAGGCCGGGGCACGTACCATGGGCGGCATGTCGTTCCTCCGCCGCCGCAGTGCCAAACCCGCCGGGCCCGACTTCGACGTACTGGCCATGGACCCGGGAGACTGGCCGGGCGACCTCGGTGCCGGGCTGCTGCCCGCGCCCGACGGCACCTGCCAGGGCGTCTTCCTGAGGTACGACCTGTTCGGCGGCCGCGGCACCGCGATGATCATCGGCAATCTGCCCGAGGGCTCGCCGGCCCGCGAGGTCGCCGAGGGCGAGGTGCCCTTCGAGGTCGCCCAGCTGCTGCAGGCCCTGGGCAACGACGAGAAGGTCACCGTCGTCGGCGTCGAGGACGTGCCGGTGATGCAGGGCGACAACCTGCTGATCGTGCGCCGGCTGAAGCTCTCGGAGAGCCGGATCTCCTGCGTGCAGTTCGACCGCAGCGACGGCGTCCTGGTGACCATCGCCGCCTGGGACCGCCCGATCACCGACGACCTGTACGCCCTGCTCAAGCCGCTGCCCGCCGAGCTGTTCCAGCAGGGCTGACTCCCGCGGGACCGACCGGGGGCGGCGGAAGGACCCGCCGTCCCACCGGACCTGCGGTCCCTTCCCCTGCTCCGCCGCCTTCCGGCACCGTTACAGGACCGACGGCTCCAGCCGTACGTCGGCGGCCCGCACGAACGCCACCCGGTGGCCGAACTGGATCTGGTAGTACAGGTCCTTGCCGGTCACCACCCGGTGCGAGTCCGTGGTGAAGGTCACCGAGTAGTAGTACTCACCCCGTACCAGGTCCCCCACCACGTACTTCTGGCCCGCGGGCATCCGGTACGGCAGCGGCGACACCGGCTGCACGGGCACGCCCGCCGGATAGGCCTCCTTCTCCGGGTACGCCCTGCCGTACACCGGCACACTGTCCAGCCCGGCCCTCGGCGTCACCACCAGCCCGACCGCGTCCACCGCCGTCGGCTGCCCCTCCGGGTTCCGGAACCAGGCCTTCTGCCCCAGGTACCAGATCGCCGTCCAGTCGCCCCGCCGCTCGGCGACCGCGTACTGCTGGCCGGTCTCCACCCGGGAGGCGATGTCGTTCACGTCGATCGTGGAGGCACCGCCGTCCGGTCTCAGCCCGATGTCCTTGATCAGCGGCGAGGAGGTGTCGGGCCGCGAGTACAGCCGCACCGCGCTGGAGCCGTGCGGGGCGCAGGGCCGGCCGTGGGCGGTGCAGCCCGTGTACTCGGGACGGTTCGCGGCGTAGTCGGGGCGGATCGTCACCATGCCGCCGTTTCCGACCGCGGCCGGTTTGAGGGGGCGGCCCAGCAGCTCGAAGTAGTGCTGCCAGTCCCAGTACGGCCCCGGGTCGGTGTGCATGCCCGGGATGGCCCCGCTCGTCGGCCCCGGCACGGTGTCGTGACCGAGGATGTGCTGCCGGTCCAGCGGGATGTCGTACTTCTCGGCGAGATACTTCACCAGCCGTGCCGAGGCGCGGTACATCGCCTCCGTGTACCAGGCGTCCGGCGAGGCGAGGAAGCCCTCGTGCTCCAGACCGATCGACGTGGCGTTGACGTACCAGTTGCCCGCGTGCCAGGCCACGTCCTTGGTTCTCACATGCTGGGCGATGTGCCCGTCGGTGGAGCGCAGCGTGTAGTGCCACGACACATAGGTGGGGTCCTGGACGAGATCGACGACCCCGTCCCAGCGGCCCTCCGTGTCGTGGACGACGATGTACCGGATGGACTGCGACGCCGGGCGGTCGCCCAGGTCGTGGTTGCCGTAGTCGCCGTCGCCGAACTCCTCGTACGGCGCCGGAATCCACTCGCAGGACACCGAGGACGGGCACTCCGTGCCGGCCGCGGAGGCACGGCGCAGACCCGTCCGGGCCAGCTGGGCGGTGTCGGGGACCAGCTGGGGCTGCGCGGCCAGGACGATCCGCTGCCCGGTGGCGGTGACGCGCCGCTCCCCGGAGCGGATCACGTCGTAGACGTCGTCGGCGTACGCCGCCGCCGTCGCGCTGTCGTCCGCTCCGGAGAACCGGGCCACCGCTCCGTACCAGTCGGCGGGGTCCGGGCTCAGCGGCTCGCCGAGCTGCTTCTGGGCGGCGGCGAGCAGGGCCGCGCCGCCCCTGATGTTCGCCGAATCGTCACTGCGCAGGCGCTCGGCGGGGATCCCGGTCAGCTCGGCCGCCCTCGTCAGGGTCTTCAGCCGGGCGGGCAGCGCGGAGTTCTCCGGCACCTTCGCGACCGGGCGCAGGGCCGCCCGCGCACCGTCCCCGCGCGGGTCCTCCGTGCCCGCGCCGTGGTGCGAGGCCCGGGCGAGCGCGGTGCGCGCATCGGTGAGATGCATCGGCCCGTAGCCGCCGGTCACGCTCGGCGCACCGCCGTGCCCCTCCCACCGGGACTGCAGATACGACACGCCCATCAGCACACTGAGCGGCACCCGGTACTCGGCCGCGGCGGAGGCGAACGCCCGCTGCAGCCGCCCGGTGTCGTCCGCGGAGGCGCCCGCGGACGGCGCGGCGCCCAGCAGCGGCAGCAGCAGCACCGCCGAGGCGACGGCAACCGCCGCACCCCGCATGCGTCTGCCTCCCGGCACGGGTCCGGAAACGGTGACGGATCCTCGCAAGGCGGCCTCCTGTGCGCTCGGGCGTGACGGGGCGTGCGGGACCGGCGTGGGTCAGTGGTACCGGTTGTCCGACGATCCGTCAATCATCCGCATCGCACGGAGAATTCCCCTGCCGACGGCGTCCCCGGCGAGTTTCACCCGGACGCCCCGAACGAACTGCGCGGCGCCGGTGGTGTGCACCGGTGGCGTTCCGGGGCCGCCGCCCCGGAACGCCGGAAGGAGCCGAAAAGATCTGGAAGCAGCCCGAGGCGAGGAGCCGGCAAGGGGGACAGGGGAGCGAGGACCGGCAGGGCGAGGAGCGGGTGCGGGCAACGAGCACGGGAACGAGCGGGGAGGGGACGCGGCGCGTCCGGGGAGGAGGACGCGCCGCGGGCCGTGGCGGTCAGCGGGTGCCCACGGCCGCGCGTACCGCTCTGCGGGCCAGCTGGCAGTCGTCGTGCAGACGGCGCAGAAGCAGGCGCTGCTCCTCGCCGGACTGGGCGGCACCCGGGTGGGTGGCGTCGTGCATCGAGCGCTGCACGGCCGTCTCGTAGGTGCGGATCTCCCGGGTGAGCACAAGCATCAGGTTTACCAGGAACGCGTCCCGCGCGGCCGGCCCGGCCGCCTGGGCGAGCTGGCTGATCTGCCGGCGTGCCACCGGCGCGTCGCCGAGGACCGTCCACAGTGTCGCCAGGTCGTAGCCCGGCAGGTACCAGCCCGCGTGCTCCCAGTCCACCAGCACTGGACCGGCCGGTGAGAGCAGGACGTTCGCGAGCAGTGCGTCACCGTGGCAGAACTGGCCCATGCCCTGCCGGCCCGCGGCATGCGCGATGCCGTGCAGCAGTTTCTGCAGGTCCCCCAGGTCGCGGTCGGTGAGCAGCCCCAGCTCGTGGTAGCGGGAGATCCGGGCGGCGTAGTCCAGCGGGGTGTCGAAGGTCCCCGCGGGCGGACGCCAGGCGTTCAGCCGGCAGATCGCGCCCAGCACGGCCCGGATGTCCGCCTGGGGCGGCGCCTGTGCCGGATGTCGCTGGAGTGCGGCCACCCGGCCCGGTGTGCGCTCGACGACTAATGTGCAGCTGTCCGGGTCCGCCGCGATCAGCCGGGGCGCCCGCACCGGCGGCCGGTGCCGCACGAACGAGCGGTATGCAGCTATTTCATGCCGGTAGCGCTCCACCCAGGCGGGGGAGTGGTCGAGTAAGCACTTGGCGACGGCCGTGGTGCGTCCGGCCGTGCCGACCAGCAGCACGGACCGCCCGCTGCGGCGCAGCACCTGCACCGGAGTGAACTCCGGACAGATCCGGTGCACCGAGGCGAGCACCGTGCGCAGCTGGGCGCCCTGAGGGCCGGACAGGTCGAGTCGGCCGCTGAGCGGTTGCGTGCCGAGCCCCGCGGCGCGCCGCGG
>NZ_MUME01000383.1 GCF_002155915.1 Streptomyces thermovulgaris
GGATGCCGGTGCGGGAGGCGGGGCTACCGATGCCGGAGGGGGCGGAGTGCGCCTTCAGAAGCCCCACCAGGGCTCCCACGAGGACGGTGAAGGCCCCGTCGGGCGGGCGCGGTCATCGCTGCGTCGCCTTCGCCTGCTCGCGGAGGACGGCCAGAGGGATCGTCCGCGCTTCGGCGGAAGGACCGGCACGGCCCGCGCCGTCCTCGTCCGGCCACGCGGCGAGCTCGGCCAGGGCAGCCGAGGGGGACAGACCCCGGTCGTGTGCGGCCCTCAACCGCTCCAGCCACACCAGCCCGGCACGGTACACGGCATCGTCACCGACATCCCGCGGCTCGAAACTCGCCGCCCCCTCCGCATCCGAGGCCCACAGATGGCCGAGCAGCCCGCCCCGGCCGTCCCGGACCGGCACACACCGCACCTCGCCCCGGACCGTGCGCCGATACCCGATCCGCCCGAACCCCGGAGCGTGCACGAACACGTCGTACCGGGTGGGCACCTCGAAACTCCCCCACACATCCGCGGCCCTGCCGTCCTCGTCGAAGAAGTTCTCGGCCCCGGTCCCGGTCGGCCTCGCGAAGCAGGTCGGGTCATCCGGATCCGTCTCCGAACCGAGCACCTCCGAGAGCTCCCGCAGCAGCGCCGACAGACGAGGCGCGTTCGCGGCATGGATCTCCGGCTGGGGACGCCCCATCAGGTCGTGGGCCAGCCACACGTCGGTGTGCGTCGCCAACTCGACACCGGCAAAACCGGCGAACGACGAGGCGCTCAGCTGGAAGAGGCTTTCCAGCCGCGCCTCTTCACCCTCGGCGTTCACCACCACCGTGCCCGGGCACTCCACGAACCCGTCCACGGCCCCGATCCCGCCTGCCCGCAGCGCCGCCCTGACCCGGCCGGCCATCGGCACAGCGGCCTTCGGCCCCGGCGAACCCGCCGTGAGCCGTCCTTGGAACAGAAAACTGTTCGCCCTGCCCGCCTCGGTGACGGACACACGCACCACCGGTTCACCCGTCGCAAACCGGTGTTCCGCCAGTACGGCGTACGCGGCCAGCACATCGCGCAGACAGCAAGTCAACGGGTCGGACGTCTCGTCGTCACGGGCCCAGCTCCATCGGGCGACAGGCGTAGAAGCGATCACAGCGCTCCTTGCGAAGCGCGGCGAACCGCAGTGAGGTTTTCTCAACGCCTTTCGTTCCATGCGTTGTTGAGGACGAGAGCGGCCTGAGCGATGGCTCCG
>NZ_MUME01000384.1 GCF_002155915.1 Streptomyces thermovulgaris
CTGCTGCCCCTCCCGGCCGGCTTCCCCGCGGGCCTCCTCCGTCCCGGTTCTCCCGCCGGCCGGGAGGGGCAGCAGACCCGGAAGGGGACGCGGAGGACACGGGAAGAGGAAGGCTGAAGGCGAGGCCGGAAGAGGGGCCGGCGGGCGGGAAGGACACCACGGGATCTCATTCGGCACCCCGGGCGCACACCGTGCCCGGGCATTCGCTACGTTTGCACTGTGGACAAGAAGAACGCCCTGCGCGCCGGCACCCTGGCCGCCGGTACGACGCTGATGATGCTGCTCATGACGTCTCCTGCGCTCGCGCTGATCCCCGACGACGGCGACGACCCCGGCCCGGGTCTGAGCATCGCCGAGACGCTGGGTCTCTTCGTCGCTCTTCCGATCGTCCTGTTCCTGGTCATCACGGGGCTGGTCATGGTCCTGGCCAAGTCCGACAAGAAGGGCCAGGACACGAGCGGGAACGTGGACGTCAAGGCCAAGGCCTGACCACACGCACACCGAGGGCGCCGACCCCGACCACGTAGCGCGCAGGACCGCGGCAGCGCCGCACTGCCGTACGTGGGCGAGGTGGGCGCCCTGGGCGTGTTCCGGGGACGCGCACCGGCCACGGTGCGGTGCAGCCCGGACGACGCCGGACCGCGGGCGCGCGCCGTTGCCCGCGGGCGCCGACCGGCCGAGGGTGGTACCAGGAGGCGCCCATGACCGGTACCACCGCACACCGCACCCCCGGCACCGACTCCCCGTCCGTCCTCGTCGTCGGCGCCGGTCCCACCGGGCTGCTCCTGGCGGGCGACCTCGCCGTCGCCGGTGTCCCCGTCACCCTCGTCGAGAAGCGGCCGCACCGGATCAGCAACCTCTCCCGTGCCTTCGCCCTGCACGCCCGCAGCCTCGAGCAGCTCGACGCCCGCGGTCTCGCCGACGGTCTGGAGGCCGTCGGCCGGCGCCTGGTCCGGCTCCAGCTCTTCGGCCGGCTCTCCGTCGACCTCGCCACCCTGCCCTCCCGCTTCCGCCATGTGCTCGTCCTGCCGCAGTACGAGGTGGAGAAGGCCCTGGAGCGGCGTGCGGCCGAGGCCGGAGTGGACTTCCGGTACGAGACCGAGGTGACCGGCCTGACCCAGGACGCGGACGGGGTGACGGTCCGGGTCCGCGCACCCGACGGCCGGCCGCGGGAGCTGCGCGCGGCGTACGTCGTCGGCGCGGACGGGGTGCGCAGTGCCGTGCGCGAGGCGGTCGGGCTGCCGTTCCCGGGACGCCCGGTGATCCGTTCCGTGGTCCTCGCCGACGTGCGCCTCGCCGAGCCGCCCGACACCCTGCTGACCGTCAACGCCGTCGGCGACGCCTTCGCCTTTCTCGCACCCTTCGGCGACGGCTACTACCGCGCCATCGTCTGGCGCCGCGACACCGCGGTGCCCGAGGACGCGCCCGTCGACCTCGACGAGGTGAAGGAGATCGCCCGGCTCGCCCTCGGCCGCGACTACGGCATGCACGACGCCCGCTGGACGTCCCGCTTCCACAGCGACGAGCGCCAGGTGCCCGCCTACCGCGTCGGCCGGGTTTTCCTCGCCGGCGACGCCGCCCATGTGCACAGCCCGGCCGGCGGTCAGGGCATGAACACCGGTCTGCAGGACGCGGCCAATCTGAGCTGGAAGCTCGCCCAGGTCGTCCACGGGCACGCGCCCGAGACGCTGCTCGACACCTACCAGGCCGAACGCCACCCCGTCGGCAGGACCGTGCTGCGCAGCAGCGGCGGCGTCCTCCGGCTCGCCATGGCCCACCGCCCCTGGACCCTGGCCCTGCGCGCCGTGCTGGTCACCCTTCTCGACACGGTCGGCCCTCTCCGCCGCAGGGTGATCGGGCAGGTCACCGGCATCGGCTACCGGTACGCCGCCCCCTGGGGCGCCCATCCCCTGGTCGGCGCCCGTGCCCCGGACGTCGCCCTCGCCGGCGGCGGCCGGCTCCACGAGGCCCTGCGCGGCGGCCGGTTCGTGCTGATCGCCCCGCACACGCACCCGGTCGGCCGGGACCGGGACGGCCGGCTGACCGCGGAGCGCTGGGCGAGCGGACGCCGTACGGCCGTCCTGGTCCGCCCCGACGGGTACATCGCCTGGGCGGCGGACACGGCCGGCGAGGCCGCGATCGAGGCGGCGCTCACCGCCCACGTGGGCTGAGGCGGACCGCGAACCACCGGCCCGGCGCGCCCGGACGCCCGGCGCCGCACATGCCGAGGGGCGCCCGGTCCGGCACCGGGCGCCCCCTTCGGCTCACCGCACGGACATCAGGCCCGGGCCGCCGCCGCGGCGTCCGCCGCCTGGGCCTTCAGGGCGCGTTCGACACCCGCCCGGGACTCCGACACCAGCCGGTGCAGGGCGGCGTTCGGCTCGGCCGAGGCCAGCCACTGGTCGGTCTTGCGCAGGGTGTCCTCGGACACCTGGATCGACGGGTAGAGACCGACGGCGATCTGCTGGGCCATCTCGTGCGAGCGCGACTCCCAGATGCCCTTGACCACCTCGAAGTACCGGTCGGCGTACGGCGCGAGCAGCTCGCGCTGGTCGGTCTGGACGAAGCCCTCGATGACCGCCTCCTGGACGGCGTTCGGCAGCTTGTCGGACTCGACGACCGACGCCCAGGCCTCCGCCTTGGCCTCCGGCGTCGGACGGGCGGCCCGCGCGGTGGCCGCGTGCCGCTCACCGGCCGCGGTCCGGTCCCGCTCGTACTCGCCGGCGATCTCGGCCTCGCCGAACCGGCCCACGGCCGCCAGCCGCTTCACGAACGCCCAGCGCAGCTCCGTGTCCACGGTCAGGCCCTCGATCGTGTGCGAGCCGTCCAGCAGGGACTCCAGCAGGTCCAGCTGCTCCGGGGTGCGCGCGGTCGCCGCGAAGGCGCGGGTCCACGCCAGCTGGTGGTCGCTGCCCGCCTCCGCCGTGCGCAGATGGGCCAGCGTGGCGTCCGTCCAGCGGGTGAGCAGGGCCTCGCGGCCGGCCGGGTCGGCGTACAGGTCGACGGCCAGCTTCACCTGGCGGTGCAGCGACTGCACCACACCGATGTCGGACTCCTTGCCGATCCCGGACAGCACCAGCGACAGATAGTCGCGGGTGGCCAGCTCCGCGTCCCGGGTCATGTCCCAGGCCGCGGCCCAGCACAGGGCGCGCGGCAGCGAGGACGCGAAGTCGCCCAGGTGCTCGGTGACGACGGCGAGCGACTCCTCGTCCAGACGCACCTTGGCGTACGACAGGTCGTCGTCGTTGAGCAGGACCACCGCCGGACGGCGCCGGCCGGTCAGCTGCGGCACGGCGGTCAGCTCGCCGTCCACGTCCAGCTCGATCCGGCCGTCCGCGGCACGCACCAGCCTGCCGCTCGCCTCGTCCAGGTCGTACAGGCCGATCGCGATCCGGTGCGGACGCAGGATCGCCTCGCCCTTGGCACCGGCGGGCAGGGCGGGGGCCTCCTGGCGGACCGCGAAGGAGGTGATCACCCCGTCCGCGTCCGTCTCGATCTGCGGACGCAGGACGTTGATCCCGGCCGTCTCCAGCCACTTCTTCGACCAGGTCCGCAGATCGCGCCCGGAGGTCTCCTCCAGCGCGGTGAGCAGGTCGGACAGGCGCGTGTTGCCGTACGCGTGCCGCCTGAAGTACGCCTGCACGCCCCGGAAGAACGCGTCCTGGCCGACGTACGCCACCAGCTGCTTGAGGACGCTGGCCCCCTTGGCGTAGGTGATGCCGTCGAAGTTGACGAGCACGTCCTCCAGGTCGCGGATGTCCGCCATGATCGGGTGGGTGGAGGGCAGCTGGTCCTGCCGGTACGCCCAGGTCTTCATCGAGTTGGCGAACGTGGTCCACGCGTGCGGCCACCGCGAGCCGGGCGCGTCGGCCTGGCAGGCGATGGAGGTGTACGTGGCGAACGACTCGTTCAGCCACAGGTCGTTCCACCACTCCATGGTGACCAGGTCGCCGAACCACATGTGGGCCAGCTCGTGCAGGATGGTCTCCGCGCGCACCTCGTACGCCGCGTCGGTCACCTTGGAACGGAAGACGTACTGGTCGCGGATGGTCACCGCGCCCGCGTTCTCCATCGCGCCCGCGTTGAACTCGGGCACGAACAGCTGGTCGTACTTCTTGAACGGGTAGGGGTGGTCGAACTTCTCCTGGAACCAGTCGAAGCCCTGCCGGGTCACCTCGAAGATCGCGTCCGCGTCGAGGAACTCGGCGAGCGAGGGCCGGCAGTAGATGCCGAGCGGGATCGACTGCCCGTCCCTCTCGTACACGCTGTGCACGCTGTGGTACGGCCCGGCGATCAGCGCCGTGACATAGGTCGAGATGCGCGGCGTCGGCTCGAACACCCAGACGTTGTCCCGGGGCTCGGGGGTCGGCGAGTTGGACACGACCGTCCAGCCCTCGGGCGCCTTGACCGTGAACTGGAAGGTGGCCTTCAGGTCCGGCTGCTCGAAGGAGGCGAAGACCCGGCGGGCGTCCGGGACCTCGAACTGGGTGTACAGGTAGACCTGGTCGTCGACGGGGTCGACGAAGCGGTGCAGGCCCTCGCCGGTGTTGGTGTACGCGCAGTCCGCGACGACCCGCAGGACGTTGCGGCCCCGCGGCAGCCCCGGCAGTGCGATCCGGGAGTCCCGGAAGACCTCGGCCGGGTCCAGGGCGTCGCCGTTGAGGGTCACCTCGTGGACGGCCGGGGCCACCAGGTCGATGAAGGAGGAGGCGTTGTCCTCGGCGACGTCGAAGCGCACCGTGGTCACGGACCGGTAGACGCCCCCCTCCTGCGCGCCGGAGAGGTCGAGCTCGATCTCGTACGAGTCGACGGTGAGCAGCTTCGCCCGCTGCTGCGCCTCTTCGCGAGTCAGATTTGTGCCAGGCACGCGGTCATCTCCTCGTCATCTGGGGATTGCGCCATCCTTCCACGTGAGGGCCGGTCCGGGCGACGAACTTCCGGCGTGCCGGGTCCGGGCGGGGACGATCTGTCGTGCACCGACGCGCACCGCGTCCCGTGCCTTCCGCGCCGTCGCTCCGCCGGCGGCCGCGTCCTCGGCGGGGAGCCGGCCGGGCGGCTTCGGCGGGAGCGGCCCGTGGAACCCGTGGAAAGCGTGCGACGGCCCGGCCGTGGCACAGGTCCACGTCCGGGCCGTCGAGCCGTCGAGCGGCGCCCGCTTCCTCCGCGCGGCCGGAGGGCGCTCGGCCCTCGTCTTGCCTTGCGGGCAGGCGCTCAGCCCTTCAGCTCCGCCGCCACCAGCTCCGCGATCTGCACGGTGTTCAGCGCCGCGCCCTTGCGGAGGTTGTCGTTGGAGATGAACAGGGCGAGACCGTTCTCCACCGTCTCGTCGCGGCGGATGCGGCCGACGTACGAGGGGTCCTTGCCGGCCGCCTGCAGCGGGGTCGGGATGTCCGACAGCTCGACCCCGGGGGCGTCCTTCAGCAGCTCCACGGCGCGCTCGGGGCTGATCGGACGCGCGAACCGGGCGTTGACCTGCAGGGAGTGACCGGTGAACACGGGGACGCGCACACAGGTGCCGGAGACCTTCAGGTCCGGGATCTCCAGGATCTTGCGGGACTCGTGGCGCAGCTTCTGCTCCTCGTCGGTCTCGTTCAGACCGTCGTCGACGAGGTTCCCGGCGAAGGGCAGCACATTGAAGGCGATGGTGCGCTTGTACACGGACGGTTCGGGGAAGTCGACGGCCCCGCCGTCGTGGGTGAGCTTGTCGGCGTCGGCGATCACCTTCTGCGCCTGGCCGTGCAGCTCGGCGACGCCCGCGAGACCCGAGCCGGACACCGCCTGGTAGGAGGCGACGACCAGTGCCTCCAGGCCCGCCTCCCGGTGCAGCGGCTTGAGGACCGGCATCGCGGCCATCGTGGTGCAGTTCGGGTTGGCGATGATGCCCTTGGGACGGTGGGCGAGCGCGTGCGGGTTCACCTCGGCCACCACCAGCGGCACGTCCGGGTCCCTGCGCCAGGCCGAGGAGTTGTCGATCACCACGGCGCCCTGCGAGGCGACCTTCTCGGCCAGCGCCTTCGAGGTCGCGCCGCCCGCCGAGAACAGGACGATGTCCAGGCCGGTGTAGTCCGCGGTGGCCGCGTCCTCCACGGTCACCCCGTCCAGGACCTTGCCGGCCGAGCGGGCCGAGGCGAACAGGCGCAGCTCGGTCACGGGGAAGTCGCGTTCCGTGAGGATCCTGCGCATGACCGTGCCGACCTGACCGGTGGCTCCGACGATTCCGATCCTCACAGTGACTCCTTTGCGTGTGCTGCCATGTGCTGTGCGTGCGTACGGCTCGGCCGCGACCCCTCCATCATGCGGTCCGCCCCGGCCTCTCTGTCCAATTCTTTGTCCCGTTCTTTGGCCCGCCCTCCGCCCCGCGGATCCGGGGACGGGAACGGGCGCACCCGGGGCGGACCTGCGGTCTTGTCGCTCCCCCCGGCGCCGGACTGCAGAAAATCGGCCGGGAGGGGTCTTCCGCCGCAAGCCGTGCTGCCGGGCGTCTGCCCGCCGGACTTCGCCCCATGACCGGGCGGCACACGGATGTGATGTACGTCTCCCCGGGCCTTCGGTGTGCGCCGCCCGGAAGCGAAGGGGGCGGGTGCCCGTACGGACACCCGCCCCCTGCCATGTGCGGAAGGAGCGTGACGGCCGCGGCCCTGCGGTCACGGCCCGGCGGTCTTACGGAACGACCTTGCCGATCTTCACGCTGCCGATGCCCGCGACGGTGCCCCGGGCGTTGAGCACCCGGACCTCGCCGAAGAACTCGCGGCCCTCGGGAGCCGGCTCATGGGCGACGACCTCCGCGGAGATCCGCGCCGTGCCGTTCGGGGCGAGCGGGTGCACCGTCGACTCGTCGACCTTCACCGAGCCGAGCGCCGCCGAGTAGTACACGTCCCGGTAGTCGTAGGCCGTGGAACCGGCCGGCACCGAGTAGGCGTCGATCTCGATGGTGTACGTGCCCGGGGCGGGGTCGGCGATGGAGACGGACTCCTCCGAACCGCCCGCCGCCGAGTAGGCGATCCGCTGGCCGGCGGAGTCGAAGACGTACAGGTCCAGGTCGGCCCCGGCGTCCGAGACGTTGCCGATGGCGACGTCCAGCCGCTCGGCGCCCTCCGGCACGACGACGGTCGTGGTGTGCGTGTCACCGTCGGCGATGGTGGGACGGTCCGACTTCGACGAGCCGAGGGAGCCGCCCTTCAGCCTGGCGTCCAGCCCGGCGAGCCTGTTCGTCAGCGTCCAGGACACCGGAGCCGGCACACCGGCCCTGGCCTCCTCGACCGTCTGCACCGCGGGGCTGAAGTCCAGGCCGTACACGGCCACGGTCAGCTTGAACGGGTTGTCGAGCAGCGGCGACGTACGGCGCGACTCGACCTCGATCTCCCAGACTCCCGGCGTCGGGTCGCTGTACGACCGCACGTCCGGGCGGCAGGTGTTGGCCGGGTTGTCGTAGTTCGGGTAGCAGTTCGGGGTCGAGGTCGGGTCCACCGGGGTGCCGTAGGGGTGGATCGCGATGAAGCGGGTCTGGCTGCCGGCCTTCAGTCCGCTCATCGCCACCTCGAGGGTCTTCGCGCCCTCCGGGACCGTCACGAAGTACGACTGGGTGCTGTTGCGCTGCACGACACCGGACACCGTGTGGGTCCAGGACGGCTTGGCGAGGTCCGAGGCGACCACGACCGTCAGCATGATCTGCCGGTCCACGCCCTCGGTGCGGCGGTCGTTCACCTCGAGGATCGCGCTGTGCACACCGGCGGCGCGGGGACGGGCCTCGATCCTCACCGTCACCGGCTTGTTCAGCGGCAGCGAGACCGTGTGCGGGCCGAGGATCCGGAAGGTGCCGTCGTCGTTCTTCAGGCCCAGGTGGTGGGTGACGGAGCCGGCCGGGCCCGTGGTGCGGGTGATCTGGACCTCGTAGGTCTTCTTCTGGCCCTTCTTCAGGCCGCCCTCGCGGTCGTACAGGCCGGTGCCGAAGCCCGGCGTCTTCAGCGCCCAGGACAGCGAGGTGTCGACCGGGGCCTTGACCTCGTAGGTGTGCGCGGTGGCGCCGCGCTGGATCGACTTCCAGGCCTTGACGACGTCGATCAGGCCCGCGCCCTCACTGTGCGGCTGCTCGCCCTGGATGTGCTTGGCGGTCGAGGTCAGCGCGGTGCGCAGCTTCGCCGGGGGAAGGTCGAGGCGCTTCTGCTTCGCCGCCGACAGCAGCAGCGCGGCGGCGCCGGCCGCCTGCGGGGACGCCATCGAGGTGCCCTGGAGCATCGAGTAGCCGGCCGGGAGGGAGTAGCCCGCCTCGGCGACCGGGCCGCCGGGCATCCAGGTCTGCGTGGTGTTGATGGCCGCGCCCGGCGCCGAGAGGGTCGGCGTGAAGCCACCGTCCTCACGCGGGCCGCGCGAGGAGAACGGCATCATGGCGTACTTCCTGCTCACCACGGAGCCGTAGTTGGCCGCCCAGGTCTCCTTGGAGACGGACGCGCCGACCGAGACGACCTTGTCGGCGAGGCTGGGGTCGCCGATGGTGTTCAGGCCCGGGCCGCTGTTGCCCGCCGAGATCACGAGCTGCACGCCGTAGGTGTCGATGAGCCGCGTGTACAGCTCCGCGCGGGCGTTGTTGCCGTCGTTGAGCGCGGGCAGGCCGCCGATGGACATGTTGACGATGTCCACGCCGCGGTTGACGACGAGGTCGATCATGCCCTCGGTGAGCGCGACGCTGGTGCAGCCGCCGTTCCAGTTGCAGGCCCGGGAGGAGACGATCTTCGCGCCCGGGGCGGCGCCGTTCATCTTGCCGCCGAACAGGCCGTGGGCGGCGGTGATGCCGGCGACGTGCGTGCCGTGCGAGGACTCGATCAGGCCGATGTTGACGAAGTCGGCCTTCTTGCCGACCCAGGAGCCCCCCAGGGGGTCCATCGGCACGTCCTTGCGGATCTCCACGACGAACGGCTGCCGCTCGGCGACGTCCGTCTTCGGGTCGTCGGTGCCGAAGTAGCCGATCTGGAAGCCGTCCTTGTACGGCTTCATCGGCGTGTCGTCGGTGAAGTCGTGGTTGTTGTTCAGGTCCACCCGGACCGTGCCGGCCGCCGGGTCGTACAGCACGCCCCAGACGTCGGTGGTGTCGCCGTCGCGGTTCACGTCCCCGTTCGCGTCGCCGCCGGTGGTGTACGACTCCGCGAACGTGCTGATGCGGTACGAGCCCGCCGGGGCCTTCCAGGTCTTGCCGGCGTAGGTGAAGGAGGGCCCGGAGACGGAGTCCGTCATCGGGCGCCAGGTCCGGTCGCCGTCGACGATCGGGTCCGTCGCGGTCACCCAGTCGACGATCTTGCGCTCGCCGGTGGTGGTCTTCTGCAGCGCCGGGTGGGCGAGATCCACACCGGTGTCGAGGATGCCGATGGTGATGCCCCGGCCGTCCGCCTTCGGGTTCTTCTTCACGAAGTCGACGGCCCCCGTCTCGAAGGACGGGTTGTACGGGTTCACGGCGGGCGTGTGCTTGTCCGGAGCCGGGTAGGTGCCCTTGCCGCCGCCCTTGTGGCCCTTGGCGCCCCGGGCGGATCCCGCGTCCGGCCTCGGGTCGTCGATCGGGATGTCCTGCTTGAGGTCGATGGCCCGCACCGAGGACAGCTTCGCGGCGGCGGCGATCGCCGAGTCCGCCTTGCTCGTCGGCACGGTGGCGCGCACATAGCCGAGCTTGTCGTAGGTGAGGCCCACGGCGCCGCCCTTGACCGCGTCCAGCTGCTTGGCGACCTGCGCGGTCTGCCCGGGCGTGGTGGCGATCATCATGGTGACGTGCTTGGCGCCCTCGGCCTTGGCCTCGGCGAGCAGTTCGGCGTCGGCCGAACCGAGTTTGTCGTCCGTCTCCTTGACGGTCGGGTCGGTGGGGGTCGGGCCGTCCAGAGCGACGGCCAGGGGTATCGGCCCCGCCATGGAGAGCGCGGCCACCACGCCGGCCGCCGTGACGATGCGGGCCAGGCGTCTGGCACCGCCGAGCGGTGCGCGCTGGGGATCGGAGGTCATCGGTATTCCTTGCAGGTAAAGGAACCAGGTGAGTGCACGACCGGATTCGGGTCGCGGCGTCCGGAAGTCCAGGCCGGACGAGCGCTCAGCTTTACCCAGGGGAAAGTTGTTTGACGAGAGCTGACCGTGACGGGATGAAGCCATGGCGTACTTCCGCCACGCGTCATCCGGAAGATAATCACTCAAACCGGGCCTCTTTGTGCGGCGTTGCTCCTCTGTTCTCCGGAGTACGCCGTAACGTCCCTCCATGCACAAGGAGTTGAGGGTGGCGGCCTACGCCGTATGCGTCAGGGACGGACGGCTGCTGATGGCCCGCTGGGTGGCCGCCGACGGCGCCCGTCGCTGGACCCTGCCCGGCGGCGGCATGGAGCACGGCGAGGACCCCTACGACACCGTGGTCCGGGAGGTCGAGGAGGAGACCGGCTACACCATCGAACCGGTCGCCCTCCTGGGCGTGGACTCCGTCCGCCGCACCTATCCGCGCCGTCTGGGCACCCACGCCGACTTCCACGGTCTGCGCATCCTCTACGAGGCCCGGGTCACCGGCGGCGAACTGCGCGACGAGACGGGCGGCTCCACGGACCGCGCGGCCTGGCACCCCCTGGAGGCGGTCCCCGCACTGCCCCGGGTCGGTGTGGTCGACGCGGGGCTGCGCCTGTGGCGCGAGCGTCCGGCGGCGGGACGGGTGGACCGTCCCTGAGGCGCCCCCGCCCGGCGAGCGGCGCCACGGCGGCGAGAAGGCCGCCGCGCTCCCGGGCCGGTCCCGCCGCCCCGCACCGTCCCGGGCACCGGACGGACCCGGCCGGCGGCCCGCAGGACCACGAGGCGGAGCCGTCGCCGGGAAACACGGCCGGCAGGTCGCCGGGAAATGCCGCCGGAAAAGGGCGGAAACCGGTCGACCGCCGTGACCGGAGGAACTCCGGTGGCCCGTGTGAAGTCTTTCCTTCTGCCATCACACCCGAGGGGCAAGGGAGGCACACACGTGCGCATACGGACGGCGGTGACGGCGGTGACGACTGCGGTGACGGGGGCCGTTCTCTCCGTGGCCCTCGCGGTCCCCGCCGCGGCGGCGCCTTTGGTGCCCGCGGCCGCGGCGGACGGCGCCGGCGACCACCGGGCGACCCGCCGGGCGATGCAGGCCGCGGTCGACGCCGGTGTGCCCGGGGTGACGGCGACGGCGCGGGATGCGCGGGGCACCTGGTCGGCGACCGCCGGAGCGGGCGACCTGCGCACGGGGCGGAAGCGCTCCCCGCACGACCACTACCGGATCGGCAGCCTCACCAAGACCTTCGTGGCGACGGTGGTGCTGCAACTGGAGGCGGAGGGCAGGCTGTCCCTGGACGACACCGTCGACACCTGGCTGCCCGGCCTGGTGACCGGCAACGGCCACGACGGCACCCGGATCACCCTGAGACAGCTGCTGAACCACACCAGCGGCGTCTTCAACTACACGGACGACGAGGACTACCGGCGGACGTACTCCACCAAGGAGGGCTTCCTCGCGCACCGCTACGCCACCCGGACCCCGGAGGAACTGGTGCGGATCGCCCTGGCCCACGAGCCGTACTTCGAGCCCGGCACCCCGGGGAAGTGGGCGTACTCCAACACCAACTACGTCCTGGCCGCCCTGGTGATCGAGAAGGCCACCGGCCGTCCCTACGGAGAGGAGATCCGCCGGCGGATCATCGAGCCCCTGCACCTGACCGGCACCTCGGTCCCCGGCACCCGGGCCCTTCTGCCCCGGCCCAGCAGCCGCGCCTACGCCAAACTGGGGCCGGTGGCGACGGAACCCGCCCACGACGTCACGTACTTCAACCCGTCCCGTGCCTTCGGCGCGGGCGAGATGATCTCCAACTCCAGGGATCTGAACCGCTTCTACCGCGCCCTGCTCAGGGGCCGGCTGCTTCCTTCGAAGCAGCTGGCCGAGATGACCACCACGGTGCCCGTGGGCCCCGGCCGGGACTACGGCCTCGGCCTGATGAGGGTGACACTGAGCTGCGGTGTGACCGTCTGGGGCCACAGCGGCAACACCACCGGGTCCGGGACCGCCGCCGTCACGACGGAGGACGGCCGGCACTCCCTGGCGTTCAACTTCAACGGCGACTGGTCGGGCGACGGCAACGCGGTCGTCCAGGCGGAGTTCTGCGGCGGCTGACGCCCCGTCCCGCACCCGTACGCACGCGGAGGGACCACCGGCCGCGACGTCCGGCGGTCCCTCCGCTCCCCTCCTGCGGTGGTGCGTCCGGCCCCCTACCGGGGCAGCACCACGACATATGCCGCCGGATCGCGGTCGGCGGCGGCCAGCAGGGCCGTGCGCACCACCTCCGCCTGCTGCTCCATCGCGTCGCGCAGCTTCCGGGGCGTGATGTGGACGACCGTGATGCCCAGGCGCTCCAGGTGCTCGCGCTTGCGGGCGCCCTCCGCCCACCGGGCGTCCTCGTCCTGCCGGGAGGCGCGGGTGTCCAGCTCCACCGCGACCGCCTGCTCGGGCCAGTAGGCGTCCAGGCTGCCCAGATGGGGTCCGCCCGGCAGACGCAGGTCCACGTTCCAGACCGGATCGGGCAGGCCGTACTCGCGGACCATCCGGTACAGCCGGTCCTCCGCGAGGGCCCGTCCCTCGGCCAGCAGCAGGTCCACCGCGTCCACCACGTGCGGCCGGTTCAGAAGCCGCGCACCGGTCAGCTCCCGCACGATCGCCGCCGGTTCGCAGTAGCCGCCGCGCACCGCCTCGGTCAGCAGCCGCCGTACCGTGCCCGCGTCCGACAGCCCGGCCACCGCGTCCGCCAGGGCGCGCGGCACCGGGGCCACCGGCAGCCCGGTGACCATGTCCGCCGCGGGCAGGACGGCCGTGCGGACGATCCGGGCGCAGCCCGTCGAGCGCAGCCGGCGGACGCGCTCCACCAGGACGTCGATCTTCTTCAGGGACGTCAGGGCGGGGGAGGAGGAGAAGCCGTGCAGGGTCAGGGCCGCCAGCCCGGTGATCATCGCATCGACGGGTGCCGGGCGGTGCGGGACCCGGGCGGTGGGCTGCACGGGCACCCCGGGCGCCGGCCGGGGAAGCGGTGCGCGTGCCGCGTACATCAGCACCGCCTGCAACCGCTCCTCGCTGGTCGGTGGGCCCGGGTGGAGCAGATACACGCCCGGCAGGATCTGCTGCCAGGGACCGCCGCCGCGGCACCGCTCGGCCGTCTCGGCGGCCGACACTCCGTGCGCGCGCAGCTGAGCGGCGGTCAGGACCCGGCGGTGCGTCTCGGCGAGGTGGTGGAGGGGGCGGGGGGAAAGC
>NZ_MUME01000385.1:0-2651 GCF_002155915.1 Streptomyces thermovulgaris
CGACCAGCCAGCCACTCCGCCAGCCGGGCCGCGTTCTCCGCACGCGCCTGCACCGACCTGCCGGAGACGGTGAGGGTGACGGGTGCCGTGCGTCCGTGCCGTTCGGGGCGGCCGTGGACGGCGTCCCAGTCGACGGTGTGTCCTTCGCACCACAGCCGGGCGGCCAGGTCCTCCAGGGTCCGGCGGGCGGGCCGGTCGCGGCGGCAGGTCGCGAGGACGGCGGAGCGGGTGTCCTTCAGCGCGGCGAAGGTCCGCTCGAAGGAGTGCTGGGCGACCGGGTGGGGGGCGATCTCGACGATGCGGAGTCCTCGGGTGGCGGCCGGGCCGTGGCCCGTGAGGGCGGTGACCGCCTCCTCCAGCAGCATCGGCTCGCACATGTTGCGTGCCCAGTAGGCGGCGTCCAGGCCGGTTCCGTCGACGTGGTCGCCGAGCACGGTCGACCAGAAGGGGATGGTGGCCGGCCGGGTGTGCAGGGTGCCCAGGCGGCGTACGAGTTCGGGGGCGAGGTCCTGCAGCAGGGGGCTGTGGGAGGCGTAGTCGATGTTGACGCGCAGGGTGCGCACGTCCTTTTCGGACAGTTCGCGTTCGAGGTCGGCGACGGCGTCCAGGGGCCCGGACAGGCAGACCTGGCCCGGGGCCAGGTGTCCGGCGACGCCGATGCCGCGGGAACCGTCCGCGACGAGTGCGGTCGCCTCGTCGAGGGTGAGGTCGCAGACGACGAGGGTGCCGCGGCCGGAGGCCTTCTCGGCGACGAGGGACGACCAGGTGGTGATCAGCCGGGCGCCCTCGTCCAGGGGGAGAGCGCCCGCGACGACGGCCGCAGCCGCTTCGCCGACGCTCTGGCCGAAGACGGTGTCGGGTTCCAGGCCCCAGGTCGTGAGGGTGCGGGCCAGGGCGACCTGGAGGGCGAAGAGGACGGGCTGGACGACGTCGGTGCGGTGCAGCCGGGAGCGGTTGCCGTCGCGGAGGAGCTCCGCGGTCACCGACCAGCCGGTGAACTCCCGTACGGCGTGGTCGCATTCGTCGAGGGCGGCGCGGAAGACCGGGTCGCAGAGCAGGTCGCGGCCCATGCCGAGCCACTGCGAGCCGTGGCCGGAGAAGAAGAAGGCGAGCGGGGGGCGCTGTTCCGCCGGGTGGGGGCCGGCGACGAGGTCGGTGGTGCCGGCGGCGGTGACGGCGACGACGGCACGGTGGGTACCGGTGTCGTGGGAGCGGGTCCGTGCGGTGTTCGTGCCGGATGCCGCGAGTGCGTCGATGGCGTCGTGCAGTGCCTTCTCTCCGTCGGCGGCGACCGGGAGGAGTTCGCGCCGGTGGTAGGGGGCCTCCTCCAGGGCGACGTGGGCGTTGGTGCCGCCGAAGCCGAAGCTGCTGACGCCGGCGTAGCGGCGGCGGGCGGCGGGCCACGGGTGGCGTTCGGTGACGACCCGGAGCTTGTTGCGCTCGAAGTCGATGCGCGGGTTGGGTTCGTCGAAGTGGAGGTTGGCGGGGAGGACGCCGTGGTGGAGGGCGAGTGCGGTCTTGATCAGGCCGAGGACGCCCGCCGCGGGTTCCAGGTGGCCGAAGTTGGTCTTGGCCGATCCCAGGAACAGCGGTTCGGTGCGTCCTTCGGCGAAGACCGTGCCGAGTGCCTCGGCCTCGATGGGGTCCCCGAGCGGTGTGCCGGTGCCGTGGGCCTCGATGTAGGAGACGTCCTTGGGGTCGACGCCGGCGTCCTGCCAGGCGCTGCGCAGGACGTCGACCTGGGCCTGGGGGTTGGGGGCGGTGAGGCCGTTGGAGGCGCCGTCGTTGTTGACCGCGGTGCCGCGGATCACGGCGTAGATGCGGTCGCCGGCCGACAGCGCGTCGGACAGGCGGCGCAGGACGACGACGCCGCAGCCCTCCGCGCGGACGTAGCCGTTGGCGCCCGCGTCGAAGGCGCGGCACTGGCCGTCCGGGTTCATCCCGCCGAACTTGGTCATGGCCACGGTGGTGTTCGGGTGGAGCATGACGTTGACGCCGCCCGCCAGGGCGAGGTCGCTCTCGCCGCGCCGCAGGCTCTGGACGGCGAGGTGGGTGGCGGTGAGCGAGGAGCTGCAGGCGGTCGCGACGGCCATCACCGGGCCCTGGAGGCCGAGGGTGTAGGCGATGCGTGCGGGGATGATGGAGTTGTCCCAGCCGACGGCGGAGTGCGTCTCGATGGACGCGGGGTCGGCGCCGGTGGCCAGGTGGTACTCCTGCGCCATGGTGCCGAAGAACACGCCCGTACGGGTTCCGTGGAGCCCGTCGTGGGCGATCCGGGCGTCCTCCAGGGCGGCCCAGGCGACTTCGAGCGCCATGCGCTGCTGCGGGTCCATGTGCCGGGCCTCGGCGGGCGAGATGCGGAACAGTTCGGCGTCGAAGCGGGAGACGTCGTCGAGGAAGCCGCCCCAGCGGGTGGTGGTCTTGCCGGGTGCGCGCGGGTCCGGGTCGAGCCATTCCCGGGCGTTCCAGCGGTCCCGGGGCACCTCCCGGATCGCGTCGATGCCGTCGAGGAGGCCCTGCCACAGCTCCTCGGGGGTCTCGACGCCGCCGGGCAGGCGGCAGCCGATGCCGACGACGGCGATCGGTTCCTGTGCGTACGTCCCGGAGGGGTCCGGCAGCGGCCGGTCCGCCGCGGCGGCGGGCCGGCCGTC
>NZ_MUME01000385.1:2656-3055 GCF_002155915.1 Streptomyces thermovulgaris
GTCCGAGGTCGCGCAGGGGGCGGTCGGTGGCCACCGTCTCGGGCCTGACGTCCAGCAGTTCGGCGATGCGGTCACGCAGCCAGACGGCGATGTCCTCGGCGGTGGGAGGGACGGCGCCGGTGTCGCTGTTCACCTGGGCAAAGCTCATCTGCGCATCCTTGAGGGGTCGTTGGACCGAACCGGCAAGAGGTGAGGACCGCCCGCGGGAGGCGGGCGGTCCGTTCGTGCGGGGCGGGTCCGCTGTCGTCAGCCCTGCGCTCGGTGGCGGTGAGGGTGGTCCTGTGGTGCGTGCTTGTGGGGTCCTACTCTCGCCCGGGTCTCTGGAGACCGGCTTGAGTGCCGGTGTGCGGCGCGTACCGGTCCGGTGCGGGAGGTCCCGGGCAGCGGGAGGGGGCGGGG
>NZ_MUME01000386.1 GCF_002155915.1 Streptomyces thermovulgaris
CCGCGGTGGCCGCCGCCGCGCCTATGGCCGCCGCGACCAGGGCCGGACGCGACGGCACGGAGAAGGAGGGCAGCCGCTGCTTGAGCCGCACCGGCCGGTGGAAGTCGAGAACCGGCCACCCGCGTGCGACGGCCTCCCGGCGCAGCGCCCGGTCCGGGTTGACGGCGTGGGGATGGCCGACCGCCTCCAGCATCGGCAGGTCGGTCACCGAGTCGCTGTAGGCGTAGCAGCGGCTCAGGTCGTACCCCTCGGACGCGGCCAGTTCGCGGATCGCCTCCGCCTTCGTGGGGCCGTAGGCGTAGTACTCCACCTCGCCGGTGTAGCAGCCGTCCTCGCCCACCACCATCCGGGTGGCCACCACGCGGTCGGCTCCCAGCAGCTCGCCGATCGGCTCGACCACCTCGGCGCCCGACGTGGACACGATGACCACGTCCCGTCCGGCGGCGTGGTGCTCCTCGATGAGGGACGCGGCCTCGTCGTAGATGATCGGGTCGATCAGGTCGTGGAGCGTCTCGGCGACGATCTCCTTGACCTGCTGCACGTTCCACCCGCGGCACAGCGCGGACAGATACTCGCGCATGCGCTCCATCTGTTCGTGATCGGCGCCGCCGGCGAGGAAGACGAACTGGGCGTACGCGGTGCGCAGCACGGCTCTGCGATTGATCAGGCCGCCCTGGTAGAAGGACTTGCTGAAGGTGAGCGTGCTCGACTTCGCAATGACCGTCTTGTCCAGATCGAAGAAGGCCGCTGTGCGGGGCAAGGAGTGGTTTTCCACGCCCCCGAGCATAGGGGCAGCCCATTCGGCGTAAGGTGGGCGCGTGGGTTTGCCTGAGAAGGC
The DNA here is from genome assembly GCF_002155915.1 of Streptomyces thermovulgaris. Taxonomy (GTDB): domain Bacteria; phylum Actinomycetota; class Actinomycetes; order Streptomycetales; family Streptomycetaceae; genus Streptomyces; species Streptomyces thermovulgaris. The sequence goes on from NZ_MUME01000386.1 coordinate 839, forward strand.
TCTCGGGTACACCATGGAAGTCACGGATCGTTCGCGACCGTGCTAACCCGGTCCGACTCCTCCCCCCCCGAGTCGGCCGTGGAGACGACCCCCGCTCTCCCCCCCGGCGGGGGTCGTCGCATGTCCGGGCGGGTTTTTCCTTTCTGTCGGCGCCTGTCCCGCCGTCCGTCCGCGCGGCGCGGGGTGCGCCGCCGCCCTTCATGATCCGTCACGGTGCGTAGTCGCGGCGCTGCTCTGTGGAATTCGCACGGGAACTCGCGTGCGCCTCACCGGTATGGGTGATGGCGATATTCACAGCCATCGAGTTGTCCACAGTTTTCGACCAAGATCCGCACGATTTTCCGGAACGCTGCACCGTGATTCCGGCGCGCACCTCTCGCGGCGGGTTCGGCGAGTTCATGCCGGTTCCAGTGGCGGTTCCGGTAGCCGGTTCCGGTGGCCGGTTCCGACGGCCGGCTGCGAGGGCCGGGTGTGCCGGGCCGGGTTCGTACCGGCCGTCCCCGTGAAGGCCCGTCGCCGGTTCTTCACGCATCCGGGATCCGCGGGGCCGTGCGGGCCGCGCGCAGAAAGCAGCGAAGGGGGACCGACCCGTGTCCGGAACCGTCACACACGATCCACCGCCCGGCACCCCGGGGCGGCAGGGCAGACCGCTGATCGTCACCGAGGACGCCGAACTCCTCGACGACCTGCTGCGCCTGTGCGCGGCGGCCGGGGCCACCCCCGAGGTCCATCACGGGGTGCCCGAGCAGCGGGGCGGCTGGGAGGGCGCACCGCTGGTGCTGGTCGGCGACGACGCCGCCCGGCGGGTGCGCGGAGCCCCGCGCCGGCGCGGCGTGGTGCTGGTCGGCCGCGACCAGGACGACCCCGGGATCTGGCGGCGCGCGGTCGAGATCGGCGCCGACCATGTGCTGGTGCTGCCCGACGGGGAGCAGTGGCTGGTCGACCGCATCGCCGACGTGGCCGAGGGCGTCGGCCGGCCCGCGCTCACCGTGGGCGTCATCGGCGGGCGCGGCGGGGCGGGGGCGTCCACGCTGGCCTGCGCGCTCGCCGTCACCGCCGCACGGGAGGGGCTGCGCACCCTGCTCGTGGACGCCGATCCTCTGGGCGGCGGGCTCGACGTCCTGCTCGGCGGGGAGACGACCGAGGGGCTGCGCTGGCCGGCGTTCGCCTCCTCGCGCGGAAGGGTCGGCGGCGGTGCCCTGGAGGAGTCGCTGCCCGAACTGCACGCGCTGCGCGTGCTCAGCTGGGACCGCGGCGACTGCGTCACCGTGCCGCCGCAGGCCGTGCGGGCGGTGCTGGCCGCCGCCCGGCGGCGCGGCGGCGCCGTGGTGGTCGACCTGCCCCGCCGTGTGGACGAGGGCGTCGCCGAGGTCCTCGCCCAGCTCGACCTCGGCCTGCTCGTGGTCCCCGCCGAACTGCGCGCCATGGCGGCCTCCGCGCGTGTGGCCTCGGCGGTCGGCATGGTCCTGCGCGATCTGCGGGTGGCGGTGCGGGGGCCGTACGCGCCCGGCCTCGACGACCGCGAGGTGGCCCGGCTGCTCGGTCTGCCGCTGGCCGGCGAGGTGCCCGTGGAGCCGGCGCTGCGGCGGCCCGACGCGGGCGGGACCCCGCCCGGCGCGGTGGCGCGCGGACCGCTCGCCCGGTTCTGCTCCGCCTTCTGGGAGCGGGCCCTGACGGAGGCGGCCGCCGCATGAGGACGACGACACCTTTCGAACAGCGAGAGCGACGAGAGCGGTGGGAACGGCGGGAACGACGAGAGCGGCGAGAGCGGCGCGAGTGGAAAGAGCGGCGACGGGCGGGTGAACGGGCCTTCCCGGCGGGCGTGTTCGCGCAGACGGGGCCCGCCGACGGTCCCCAGATGCCCGCTCGGTTGCTGGACGGCGTACGGCAGTGGCTCGCCGAGAGCGGAGCCGAGCCGACGCCCGCCCGGGTGGCGCAGGCGCTGCGCGAGCAGGGCCGGGTGCTCGGTGACGCGGAGGTGCTCGGGGCGGCGGAGCAGTTGCGCTCCGAGCTGGTCGGCAGCGGTCCGCTGGAACCGCTGCTCGCCGATCCGTCGGTGACCGACGTCCTGGTGTCGGCCCCGGACCGGGTGTGGGTGGACCGGGGACGCGGGCTGGAGCGGACCGCCGTCGCCTTCCCCGACGCGGCGGCCGTACGGCGTCTCGCGCAGCGCCTGGCCGCCGTGGCCGGGCGCCGGCTGGACGACGCCCGGCCCTGGGTGGACGCCCGGCTGCCCGACGGAACCCGGCTGCACGCGGTGCTGCCCCCGGTCGCGGTCGGCTGCACCTGCCTGTCCCTGCGGGTCGTACGGCCGCGCGCGTTCACGCTGGACGAACTGGTCGCGGCGGGCACGGTGCCGCCCGGCGGCGACCGTGTGCTGCGGGAGCTGATCCGGGCGCGCTTGTCCTTCCTCATCAGCGGCGGGACCGGCACCGGCAAGACCACGCTGCTCAGCGCACTGCTCGGACTGGCCGGTCCGGACGAGCGGCTGGTGCTCGCCGAGGACTCCGCGGAACTGCGGCCCGACCATCCGCATGTCGTCCGCCTGGAGACCCGGCCCGCCAACCAGGAGGGCGCGGGTCTGGTGACCCTCGAGGACCTGGTGCGGCAGGCGCTGCGGATGCGGCCGGACCGGCTGGTGGTGGGCGAGGTGCGCGGCGGCGAGGTCGTCCATCTGCTGGCCGCGCTGAACACGGGGCACGGCGGATGCGGCACGGTGCACGCCAACGCGGCGGCGGACGTCCCCGCCCGGCTGGAGGCGCTGGGCACCGCCGCCGCGTTGGCGTGCA
>NZ_MUME01000387.1 GCF_002155915.1 Streptomyces thermovulgaris
GTGGCGGGCAGGGCGCCGAGCTTCTCCAGGACGGGGTGGGCGGCGTCCGGGTGGGCGACCTTCAGACCGAGCCGGCCCAGCACCTCCGGGTCGATGTGCGGGGTGTCCGGGCCGGGCAGCAGGACCTGCCGGGGCCCGATGGTCGTACGGCCGTCGGCGAGCGGCACGGGCAGCCCGGAGAGCCGGTCGGGGTCGACGCCCGCGAGGCTGTCGTACAGCCGCCGCCACCAGCCCGGCTCCTTCTCCAGACCGGCCAGCCGGTCGATGGCGTCGGCCAGCGGCAGCCGGGCCACGCCCAGGGTGCGCAGCTCCACCCGCCGTTCCAGTCCGGCCGGCAGCAGGGTGGGCAGCACCTCGGCGAGGACGCGCACGGTGTCCGCGCCCGCGCCCTCGACCACCTCGGCGTCGCGGGGACGGAGGGACTCGGGCAGGTGGGAGTCGTGCTCGGCGGGTGCGACGGCGGGCGGCAGGAAGGCGGTGCGCGGCAGCCGCTCGAGGATCGCCTGCCGCAGGGCGCCGTCCAGCTCGCCCTTGCCCAGCGGGCCGGGCACGAGGTCGATGACGCCCTCGGCCACCGGCCGCCACTCGGCGAGAAGCTCGGCGTAGGCGTCGGCCGCGCGCTGCACCAGGAAGTCGGTCAGCGGGCCGGGCGCGGTGTGCCGGCGGGTGCTGTCCATCGGGAACGACGCGATGAGCAGGGCCGGGATGCCGAGGGGTTCGTCGCTCGGGGTGGGCGCGTGCACCACGGGGCTGGTGCGGGGACGCACCGGGTTGCCGTAGGCGTCGACGGGCACGGCCCAGGTGACCGACCAGTGCGGGCGCAGCCGCTCCTCGACCGGGCGGTCGGCGAGCAGATCGGGGGTGAGGGTGCCGTGGGCGGAGGAGGTGCGCCAGTGGGTGACGCGGACGGAGGGCTCGTCGTCCGCACGTTCCCGGGAGGGGGGCAGGGAGTCCTCGACGACGATGAACGCCCCGTCGGTGCGGCGGCTCAGGGTGCGCGGGCCCTCGTCACCGATCTCGACCACGACCTCCTCCAGGCCGGGCAGGGTGAGCAGCAGGGCGTCGTCGACGGCGCGCAGGAGCCGTTCGGCCAGGTCGGCGGCGGCCGCGTCGCGCAGCGGCAGGATGACGACCGTGTCGTAGGACTCGGGGGCGGTGCCCTCGGCGGCGAACGGCAGCCGCAGCAGCGGTACGTGCCCGTCGCGGCGGCGGATCTCGTCCCCGAGACCGGGGCTGTGCCGCGCGGTCTCCTCGGCCAGGCCGCGGGCCTCGGCCAGCGACCAGCGCACCCCGCCGTGCCGGCTGATCAGCGCGGGCTCGTCGGTGACGGCGAGGACGGCGGCGAAGCCGATGCCGAAGCGGCCGACGGGGGTGGTGGACTCGTCCCGCTTGGCGGAGGCGCGGAGCGTGGAGAGCGACTCGACACCGGCCGCGTCCAGGGGAGCGCCGGTGTTGGCGGCGGCGAGCACCCCGTCGCGCAGGGTGAGCCGCAGCCGCCCGGGCACGCCCGCACGGGCGGCGGCATCGGCGGCGTTCTGCGCCAGCTCGACGACGAGCCGGTCCCGGTAGCCGCCGAGGACCAGGTCCTCCTCCGCGTTGGCGTCCTCCCGGAACCGCGCCGGACTGGCCGCCCAGGCATCCAGCACCCCACGCCGCAGGCGTGCGGTTCCGAACGGATCACCTTCGGCGGCCGGCTGCACGAACATGCTCACGTCCACTTCTCCCTCACAGGTCTGAGGTCGAAGGTACCGCCCCGGGGGACGTGGGCTCCCCCTGTCCCCGGCGGACAAGTGCCCGCCCGCCCGGGCAGCGGCCACGAGCGGGCGGACGGGTGACGCCGTGCGGTGCGGTGTCAGGCGGTCGGGAAGTCGTCCGGGGTCCTGAGGTGGTCGCGCACCCACACCCCGGCGGGTTTCAGGGACGAGGTGCCGGTCCAGGGACCGTTGGAACGGCATGTGCCGGTCTTGAAGACGGCGCCGCTGCGGTGGTCGTCGGAGAAGTTCCAGTTGACCCAGCTGATCTTCTCGGCGGCCATCAGATCGAGGTAGCGCTGGGACATGGCGAAGTCGTCCGCGCCCTCGCCGGCGTAGTTCTGGGTGCCGAACTCGGTGACGAACACGGGGATGCGGCGGGCGGCACGCGCCAGGGTCGCCAGATACTCGTCGCGGTGCGAGTAGGCGTAGAAGTGGAACGTGTACATGATGTTGGAGGCGCGGACCGGGTCATTGACGATCTCGGACTCGTCGGCGCCCTCGGAGACGCCGAGCGAGGACCAGCCCCGGGTGCCGACGAGGACCGGCGCGTCCGAGTCGATGTTCCGGATGACCGGGACGATCTGCTCCGCGTAGCTCTTGATGCGTGACCAGCTCACACCGCTGGGCTCGTTGGCGATCTCGTAGAGGATGTTGTTCTTGTCCTTGTGGCGGCTCGCGATGTCGGTGAAGAACTTCCGGGCCCGGTCGAGATTGTGGTGGGGGTCGCCGGGGTCGAGCATGTGCCAGTCGACGATCACATACATGCCACGGTCGGTGGCCTGCTGGATCAGGGAGTCGGCCAGGTCGGTGAAGTGCGCGGGGTCGGTCTCGTAGCCGCCCTCCTGCACATAGGTGGAGATGCGCAGGACGTCGGCCTTCCAGTCCTCGGCCAGGGCGTCGAGCGAGCCCGGGGTCAGACACTGGGAGTACCACTGGGTGCCGTGGGTGCTCATGCCGCGCAGCTGGATCGGCTTGCCGTACTGGTTGCAGAGCTTGGTGCCGCAGACCTTCAGCTGTCCGTTGACGTCCACCGGGGTGCCGGGCGCCGTGGGGGCGGCGTGCGCGCCGGGCAGAGGGGTGAGGCCGAGCAGGAGTGCGCTGCCGAGGGCTGCCGCCAGGGCGGACAGACGGCGGGAGAGACGTGCCGGTTTCATGTGGGGAGACTCCGTTCACGGAGGAAGGCTGTGGGGACTCCGTTCACGGAGGAAGCCCGGAAAACTTCCTGACGGAGCATCGAACAAGTTCCACAGTGGCATTGCAAGGTTCACGACAAGTTTCACCGGGCACAGAGACGGCGGGCACGGCGAAGATCAACGGGAACAGGGGCGCCAGGTCCTCTTCCCGCATGGGCCACAGGCCGGGTCTCGACCGGGGGCGGGGCCATCCGCCCCTCCGGGGGGTCAGCCCTCGGACACGTACGGGACGAAGTGGGCCCACGCCTCCAGGGCAAAGGTGAGGCGGGGGCCCGTGATGTTCTTGGAGTCGCGGACGTGGACGGTGCCGGGGCTGGTGGCGATCTCGACGCAGTCGTTGCCGTCGCCGCTGCTGCTACGGCTGCTCTTGAACCACGCCGACTCGGGGACGTTTCCAGTAGCGGTCTTGCGCACCATGTCTCTCCCGGCAGTTTTCCAGCGCGTGCCGCTGAGGGTCAGCTTCCCGAGACGTACGCCACGAAGTGCGCCCAGGCGTCAGGCGCGAGGGTGAGCTGCGGGCCTTCGGTGTTCTTGGAGTCGCGGACGTGAATGGTGCGGGGCGCTGTCGCGATCTCGACGCAGGACTCGCCATCGGTGCCGTCGCTGTAGCTGCTCTTGAACCACGCCAGTTCGGAGGCGCCCCCAGCGATGGTCTTGCGGACCATGTCCCTCCCAGCAGTTACTCGATCTGCTTCGAGCTGATGCGCTGGCCGCAGGACGGACCGGACAGCGTGCTCAGCCCTCGGACACGTACGGCACGAAACGCGCCCACGCCTCCGGGGCAAAGGTGAGGCGGGGACCCGCGATGTTCTTGGAGTCGCGGACGTGGACGGTGCCGGGAGTCAGGGCAAGTTCCACGCAGGACTCACCGTCGTTGCCGCCGCTGTAGCTGCTCTTGAACCACGCCGACTCGGGGATGTCTCCGGCGGTGGTCTTGCGCATCATGTCTCTCCCAGCAGTTGCTCGATGAAGGTCAGCGAATCCCCTGGCGAAAGCGCCTGAGCCCGGATGGTGCCATACCGCAGCTCAAGGATGCGCAGATGCTTGGGGTCGGAGACCGGCCGACCGTTGAACGCACCGTCGGAGCGGCCTACAGCCGTACCGTCCGGAAACTTCAGCAGTTCGATCCGACCGTCCAGCCCGGAGTGGGTGGTGCTGCGCATGGGCATCACCTGAAGCACAACGTTGTGCAACCGCCCCACCTCCAGCAGACGTTCGAGCTGCTGACGCCACGTCATTGTGCCCCCGATGGGGCGTCGCAGGACCCCCTCTTCCAGGACAAAACTAAGTGCTGGGGCAGGTGAGCGCTCGAAGACCGACTGCCGGGCCAGTCGAGCGGTCACCATGCGTTCCACGTCGTCGGGCGAGTACGGCGGCTGCGCTGCGCCGATCACGGCTCGTGCATGTTCAGGCGTCTGCAACAGCCCAGGGACGATGTGGCACTCGTACAGAGCGATCTCGACGGCCTTGGCCTCCATCTGCGCCAAGTCGCGGACTTTCTTGGGATACCGGACCTTCTTGACGTCCTCCCAGGTCGCCGAGATCAGCCCGCCCGCGCCCAGTACCTCATCGGCTCTGTCCAGGTATTCCTGCCGGGGAATCCGCTTGCCGCTCTCGACCTTGTAGACCAGGTCGTCCCCGTATCCCATCACCGCGGCGAACTCGGCGACCCGCATCCCGATCGCCTCGCGCCGCAGCTTCAACTGCCGCCCCACGGTGGCGATCACCGCAACGCCCCACTCGTCGTTCGGATCCACCTCCCACCCCGGCTCGTCCGCCTCTGTCCTGAGCCGTACTGCATCGCCGTCCACCGACATGTCGCGCCCCTCCGTGGTTCCGCGTCGTACCGCGACGCCCTACCCGTACCAACGGTGCCGACGGTCTGGACAGCACTGGACAAGCAACCGACAGTCACCGCACACATTCGGCCGCAGCCCACCCCACCAGCCGGTTTTCGCGCAAGCGCGCAGGGGCCGAACCGTGCTGCTCGGCACCGGAACTCACTTCCGCAGGTTCCGGTGCCGAGCAGCACG
>NZ_MUME01000388.1:0-8285 GCF_002155915.1 Streptomyces thermovulgaris
CACCCATCCCACCGGCACCCCCTGCCCGGTACGCCCGGTACGAGAAAACGGGAGCGTGAATGAGTCCCACAACCGGAGCCGGACGCCCTGAGACCGATCCCTCGGCACAGCTCGCGTCGCTCGGTTACACCTCGGAGTTCAAGCGGGACATGGGTCCCTGGGCGAACTTCTCGCTCGGCTTCACCTATCTGTCCCCCGTGGTCGCGATCTACACCATGTTCGCGTTCGGCCTGGCCACCGCCGGCCCGCCGATGATCTGGTCGCTGGTCATCGCGGGCATCGGACAGCTGCTGGTCGCGCTGGTCTTCAGTGAGATCGTCGCCCAGTTCCCGGTCGCGGGCGGCGTCTACCCCTGGGCACGCCGGCTGTGGGGCCGCCGCTACGCGTGGCTGACCGGCTGGGTCTACATGATGGCTCTCTTCGTGACCATCGCCAGCGTCGTCTCCGGCGCGGGACCGTACATCGCCTCGCTCTTCGGCTTCGAGGCGTCGGTCGACACGGTCATCCTCTGTTCCCTGGGGATCCTCGCCCTGGCCACCCTCATCAACTACCTGGGCACCAAGGCGCTCGCACAGGCCGCCGTCATCGGCTTCGCCGCCGAACTGATCGGCGCGCTCGTGGTCGGCGGGTGGCTGCTGCTGACCGAACGCCACCACAACCTGGGCATCCTGTTCGACAGCTTCGGTGCGGGCAGCGGCACCAATTACCTGTGGGCGTTCGCCGCCGCGGCCCTGGTCGGCATCTACAACTACTACGGCTTCGAGGCCTGCGGCGACGTGGCCGAGGAGGTGCGCGACCCGGGCCGGATGATCCCCAAGGCCATGCGCCGCACCATCTACGTCGGCGGCGCGGCGGCCACGTTCGTCGCCGTGGCCCTGGCGCTGTCGGTGGTGGACATCAAGGCCGTGATCTCCGGCGACGACCCCGACCCCGTCTCCAGGGTCCTCGACGAGGCCTTCGGCACCGTGGGGGCCAAGGGCGTCCTGGTGATCGTGCTGCTGTCCTTCCTGTCCTGCACGATCAGCCTCCAGGCGGCGGCCGGGCGGCTGGCCTACAGCTACGGCCGTGACGACATGATCGCGGGCAGCCGTCTGCTGCGGAAGTTCTCCCCGAGCCGGCACGTCCCGCCGTACGCGGTGATGCTCGCGGGCCTGGTCCCGGCGCTCGTCGTCCTGGGCTCGAAGTTCTCCGAGGACGCCCTGACGAAGATCGTCAGCTTCGCCTCGCTCGGCATCTACCTCGGCTTCCAGATGGTCGTCTTCGCCGCACTGCGCGCCCGGCTCAAGGGCTGGCGGCCGAGCGGCGCCTACCGGCTGGGCAAGTGGGGTCTGCCCGTCAACATCGCGGCCCTGGTCTACGGCGTCACGGCCATCGTCACCATGGCCTGGCCCCGTACGCCCGAGGCCCCCTGGTACGACAACTACATCGTGCTGCTGTCCGGGGTCGTCGTGGTCGGAGTGGGCCTGCTGTACATGGCGATCCACCCGGCCTACGGACGCAGCGACGCCCCGTACAGCGACGCGATACCGACGTCCGTGCCGCAGAAGGACGGGAAGGACGGGAAGGGGCTCGAGCAGGAGGACGAGCAGAGGACCGGCGAGCCGTCGGGGGTGTGATCACCGACCCCCGACCGGAAAGAGGGCCGGCCCCCGACCGGCGAGAAGGCGGAGCCCGGCGCGCTGCACGCACCGGGCTCCGCTGTGTGCCGCGGGGGCCGCCCGCGGGATGCGGATTCCGCCTGCGAAGTGCAGGGGTTCCGCCTGCGGGCTGGGGTATTCACGAGAAACGGCAGCACGAGAAACGGCAGCGCCCCAGCGCGCCCCGCCGTCGCAGGGCCTCGCCCCGGGAAGACACGACGAGGCTCCGGGCGGCTCCGCCCAGTGTTCCCCTCCCCGGCAGCGGGCCACGGCGTCCGCGCAAAAACCGGTGGGCGGACCACGACGGCCGCTGCTGCTTTCACGGGGCCGGGCCGGAGAACGAGGAGGTGGTACCCGTGAACGTATCGACAGGGGTGCTCTCCTTCCGAGGCACGGTCGGGCGATAGGTCGTCCGGGAGCGCCGTTCAAGCGCACTCCCGAAAGGCACGACCATGGCCCTTCGCCTCACGTCCGAACGACGCCTCGACGACGACCTCCTCGAACGCACATTCACCCTCGGTGAGATCCCCGGCTTCCTGTGGACGCCCGCATCCGCATCCGCACCGATGCCGCTGATCCTGCTCGGTCACCCTCCGCTCGGCCTGCGCACGATGCACCCCCGCCTGGCAGCGCGGGCCCGGCGCGCCGCGGCGGACGGCTTCGCCACGGCCGCCATCGAGCTTCCCGGGAGCGGTGACCGGCCCCGTCGGGCCGCCCTTGAGCAGGCCCGCGCCGACCTGCGCCGGGCCATGAAGGCCGGCGAGCCGGTCACCGACGAGATCATCGACGCCCTCGTCCTCCCGCTCGTCGGCAAGGCGGTTCCGGAATGGCAGGCCGCTCTTGACGCCCTCCTGTCGCTGCCCGGGATCGACGGACCCGTCGGGTACTCGGGAGGAGTGATCTCCCTCGGCATCCGCCTCGCGGTGGCCGAGCCGCGCATCGTGGCCGCGGGCCTCTTCGCCGGGAGTTTCGTGCCTCGCGCCATGTTCGAGGAGGCCCGCCGGGTCACCATTCCGCTGCACGTCCTGCTGCAGTGGGACGACGAAGGGAACGACCGGCAGGCGGCCCTGGACCTGTTCGACGCCTTCGGTTCCCAGGAGAAGTCCCTGCACGCCCACATGGGCGGGCACACCGGTGTCCCGCGGTGCGCGGGGGACGCCGTGGCCCGGTTCTTCGTACGGCACCTGCCGTGAGGACGGGCCGCCCGGTCGCCGGCGGGCAGTGAGCGGTTACGGCCAGGGGCTGCTCGTGAAGGGCAAGTCCCGGCACTCCTCTGCTGTCCATGCCGCGGCTCCCCGGCTGTTCCTGCCGCGGCTCCCTGCCGACTCGGCGGGAACGGTGCCGTCGGCTCCCGTGGTCGAAGCCGTGCACCGCTGCCCGGACGGCCATCGGGAAAAAGGAACGAGGAACAAGGACACAAGGAGAAGAAGAGGGAGACGGGCCGGCCTGGGACGACCGGGCCGGGTTGGCGGCCGACGGGGATGCGGTCGACGCGGTCGCCGTCACCGGGTGCCGGCATGAGCCGAGGAGCCGCGGATCCCCCTGGAGGAACTTGGTCTCTGCGGGGATCCGCGGCTCCTGCGGAGAGGACGGGTGGGTGTTCCGTCAGCGGAAGGCGGAGTGGCCCGTCATGGCCTGGCCGATGACCAGGGTGTGCATCTCCGCCGTGCCCTCGTAGGTGAGCACGGACTCCAGGTTGTTCATGTGCCTGATCACCGGGTACTCCAGCGAGATCCCGTTGGCGCCCAGGATCGTCCGGGCGGTGCGGCAGATCTCCAGGGCCTTGCCCACGTTGTTCAGCTTGCCCATGCTGATCTGCTCGGGGCGCAGCCCAAAGGCGTCCTTGCGGCGCCCGAGGTGCAGGGCCAGCAGGGTGCCGTTCGCCAGCTCGACGGCCATGCGGGCCAGCTTCTCCTGCGTGATCTGGTACGCCGCGATGGGCTTGCCGAACTGCACCCGCTGCCCGGCGTACTCCAGGGCGGCCCGCAGGGCGCTGCGCGCCGCGCCCATGGCGCCCCACACGATGCCGTAGCGGGCCTCGTTCAGGCAGGACAGCGGGCCGCGCAGGCCCCGGACCTCCGGGAGGACCGCGCTCGCGGGCAACCGGACGGAGTCGAGGACCAGTTCGCTGGTGACGGAGGCCCGCAGGGACAGCTTGTGCTTGATGGGCGGGGCCGAGAAGCCGGGGGTGTCGGTCGGGACGACGAAGCCGCGGATGCCCTCGTCCGTCTGGGCCCAGACCACGGCGACGTCGGCGACGGAGCCGTTGGTGATCCACATCTTGCGGCCGTCGAGGATCCAGTCGTCCCCGTCGCGGCGGGCGCGGGTGCGCATGGAGGAGGGGTCGGAGCCGTGGTCGGGCTCGGTCAGGCCGAAGCAGCCGATCGCCTCCCCGGCGGCCATGCGGGGCAGCCACTCCTGCTTCTGCTCCTCGCTGCCGTACCGCCAGATGGCGAACATCGCGAGGGAGCCCTGGACGCTGACCAGGGAGCGGATGCCGGAGTCGGTGGCCTCCAGCTCGAGGCAGGCCAGGCCGTAGTCGACGGCGCTCATGCCGGCGCACCCGTAGCCCTCGAGGTGCATGCCGAGCAGGCCGACACCGCCCAGTTCCTTGGCCAGTTCACGGATGGTGGGCAGTTCGCCCCGCTCGAACCACTCGGCGATGTGCGGCTCGATCACGGCGTCGCACACCTGGCGCACGGACGCCCGCACCGCCTTCTCGTCGGGGCTGAGCAAGTCGTCGATGGCGAGCAGGTCGAGCGGGGAGACCTTGGTGCGGGAGGAGGGGGATGCGGTGGACATCGCCGGCCTTTCGGGTCGGGTCCGATCGACTCCGGTCGAGTCGGGTCGGGTCGAGTTGAGTCGGATACGAATCGGGGGCGACTCGGGTGCGAGTCGGGTCAAGCAGTCGGTCGGGGACGGGAGAAGTCCGGGGAGTTCGGGAAGTCCGGGGGAGTTCGGGAAGTCCGGGGAGTTCGGGGAGAGCCGGTCATGGGGTGCCGGCGGGCGGCGGCAGGCCGGCATCGGGGTCGGACAGCCAGGCCCGTACGGCCTCGTCGTCGGCCCCGAGGGCCGGAGGGGCCTGCGCGGGACCGACCAGCCCGGTCGAGTAGGTGACCGGGTGCCGGGGCTGGGGCGTGCCCCCGCCGGCCGGGGTGACCGTGGGTTCGAGCCCCAGGCTCTCGGCCAGTGCGAAACCGTCGGCGACGGTGCCGACCCGGCCCGCCGGGACGCCCGCCTCGGTGAGGCGTTTCTGCCAGGTCGCGCTGTCGTCCCCGGCCAGCCGTTCCTCGAGTGCGCGGACCAGTTCCTCCCGGTGGGTGACCCGGGCGGCGTTGGTGGCGAACCGTTCGTCCTCGGCGAGGGCGGGCGCCCCGAGGACGGCCGCGAGCCGGGCGAACTGGCCGTCGTTGCCGCAGGCGACCGCGAGCAGTCCGTCGCGGCAGCGCAGGGTCTCGTAGGGGGCGATCGAGGGGTGACGGTTGCCCATCCGGCCGGGCGGCCGGCCGGTCTCCAGGTAGCTCTGTGCCTGGTTGACCAGGGAACCGAGCAGGCTGGACAGGAGGTTGACCTCCACGCGGCAGCCCCGGCCGGTGCGCGTCCGGTCGGCCAGCGCGGCGAGGATCCCGATGGTGGCGTCCTTGCCGGTGAGTACGTCGACCAGGGCGACCCCCGCCTTGGTGGGCTCGCCGTCGGCGGCGCCGGTGATGCTCATCAGCCCGCCGACCGCCTGGACCACGAAGTCGTAGCCCAGCAGCCCGGCACCGGCGCCGCTGCCGAAGCCGGTCACCGAGCAGTACACGATCCCGGGGTTGCCGGCGGACACCGCGTCGTAGCCGAGTCCGAGGCGGTCCAGGGTGCCCGGTTTGAAGTTCTCCACCAGGACGTCGGCGCGGCGGGCCAGTTCGCGGGCCAGTTCCCGGTCGCCCTCGTCGGTCAGGTCGAGGGCGACACTGCGCTTGGAGCGGTTGACGCTCTCGAAGTAGGTGGTGCTCGTCGCCGACCAGGGCGGCCCCCAGGAGCGGGTGTCGTCGCCCGTACCGGGGCGCTCCACCTTGATCACTGTCGCGCCGAGGTCCGCCAGGGTCATGGTGCACAGCGGTCCGGCCAGCACCCGGCTGAAGTCGGCGACGAGGATTCCGTCCAGCGGCCCGCTCATCCCGCACCCCCTCCGTTTGTCTCCCGTACGCCGTCGATCCTCCGGGGCAGCCGCCACGGGTTGTCGTCGCGCAGGGCGTCGGGCAGTGCCGAGGGGGGAACGTTCTGGAAGGCGACCGGGCGCGTGAAGCGGTCCAGGGCGGCGGCGCCGACGCTCGTGGCCTCGGGCCGGCTGGTCGCGGGCCACGGCCCGCCGTGCTGCTGGGCCCAGGTCGTGACGACGCCGGTCGGCCATCCGTCGACCACCACCCGGCCCGCCCTCCGGGACAGCAGCGGGACCAGCCACGGCAGATCGGGGTCGGTCTCCCCGGCGGAGGCGACCGCCGCCGCCAGGCTCGGCTGCAGCCGGGCCAGCAGGGCGCGGAGCTGCTCCGTGTCGTCGTACTCCACCACCAGCGCGACCGGGCCGAAGCACTCCTCCAGCAGCCGGGAGCCCGGCACGAGTGCCTCGGCGGGGGCGGTGAGCAGGGTCGGGGCGGCGGCGAAGCCCTCCGGGTGTGCGGCCACCGAGGCGACGGGCCGTGCCCCGGCCGCCTCCAGGTCCGCGAGTCCCGTGCGGTACGCGGAGGCGATGTTCTCGGTCAGCAGCCAGCCGGGCTCGGTCCCGGCCAGTGCCCCGGCCACCGCGTCCGCCGCTCCGCTGCCGCGCGGCGCCAGCAGCAGTCCCGGCTTGGTGCAGAACTGGCCCTGGCCCAGGGTGAACGAGGCGACGAAACCGGACGCCGCCGTGCGCAGCACCTCGTCGTCCGCCGCGGCGGCGGGTGTCAGGACCGCCGGGTTGACCGTGCCCATCTCCGCGAAGACCGGGACGGGCACGGGCCGGCGCGCCGCCCGCTCCACCAGGGCCATGCCGCCGGCCTGGGAGCCGGTGAACGCCACCGCCGTCACCTCCGGCGCGTCCACCAGGGCCAGGCCCGCCTCGAAGCCGTGCACCAGGGCGAACGCCCCTTCCGGTGCGCCCGCCGCACGCAGGGCCGCCGTCACCGTCGCCCCGAGCCGGGCGCTGAGCCGCGGATGCGCCGGGTGCCCCTTGACCAGCACCGGGCAGCCCGCGGCCAGCGCGGAGGACGTGTCGTGTCCCACGACGCCGAAGGCGAAGGGGAAGTTGCTCGCGCCGAACACCGCGACCGGGCCCAGCGAGCGGTTGATCCGCCGCAGGTCGACTCCGTCGGAGCGGTCGATCCGGACGTCCAGCCAGCTGCCCTCGGCCGCGACCCGGCCGTAGAAGCGGGCCTGCGCCGCGGCGCGGCCGACCTCGCCGCGCAGCCGGTCCATGCCGAGTGCGGTCTCGGCGTCCGCGAGCGCGGCCAGTTCCTCGGTGTCCCGCTCCAGCGCGGCCGCGACCGCCTCCAGCCAGTCCGCGCGGACCGCGGGCGGGCGGGCCGCGATCGATTCGGCGTCCCGGGCGGCCCGGGCGGCCAGCCGGGCGACCTCGTCGACGGCGGTGACGGCCGGGCCCTCGGTGCGGGCGCCGGTGCGCGGGTCGCGGCTCACCTCGGTCGCCTCCGTGGTGCTCATGCCGGTCGCCCCCGTGGTGCTCATGCCGCACCCCCGCACGCGCCGCGGATCGCGTCCGCCAGGACTCCGAGGCCCTCGTCGAGCAGGTCGTCGGGGATCACCAGCGGGGGCAGCAGCCGGACGACATTGCCGAAACTGCCGCAGACGAGGGCGACCACGCCCTCCGCGTGGCAGCGGGCGGCCACCGCCCGGGCCAGTTCCGCGTCCGGCTCCAGCGTTCCGGGCCGGACGAACTCCAGCGCCATCATCGCGCCCCGGCCCCGGACCTCGGCGATCGCCGGCACCTGTGCGGCCAGCGGTTCGAGCCGGGCGCGGACGGTTCTCTCGATCAGCCGGGCCCGCTCCAGCAGTCCCCCGTCCCGGAGCATCTCCAGGACACCAAGGGCGGCGGCGCAGGCCACCGGGTTGCCCGCGTAGGTTCCGCCGAGTCCGCCGGGCGCCACCGCCTCCATCAGCTCGGCGCGGCCGGTGACCGCGGCCAGCGGCAGACCGCCGCCGAGCGCCTTCGCCGTGCACACCAGGTCGGGGACGATCCCCTCCTGCTCGCTGGCGAACATCGTCCCGGTGCGGCCCATCCCGGCCTGCACCTCGTCGGCGACCAGCACGATCCCGTGCCGCCGCGCCATGCGCTGCACCCCGGCGAGGAACCCGGGGGCGGGCACCACGAAACCGCCCTCGCCCTGCAGCGGTTCGACGACGATCGCCGCCACCGTGTCCGGGCCGACCCGCCGCAGCAGCGCCTCCAGTTCGGCGAGCGCCTCCTCGGCGCAGTGCTCGGCGCCGCCCGGCCAGCGCAGCGGATAGGCGTAGGGGGCGCGGTGCACCTCGCCGGGGAACGGGCCGAAGCCGGCGCGGTAGGGCACCTCCTTGGCGGTCATCGCGAGCGTCATCATGGTGCGCCCGTGGTAGGCGTGGTCGAAGACCACCACCCCGGGGCGGCCGGTCGCCGCGCGGGCGATCTTGACCGCGTTC
>NZ_MUME01000388.1:8309-8544 GCF_002155915.1 Streptomyces thermovulgaris
TGCCGGAGGCGAAGTCGATGAGGTGGTTGCCGTCGACGTCCACGAGGACGCCGCCGCCCGCCCGGTCCACGAAGACGGGGAGCGTGACGCCGAGACCGCCGGGGAGAGCTGCCTCGCGGCGCCGTTGCAGCTCACGGGAGCGGGGGCCGGGCAGCTCGGTGCGGAGAATGCGGCGCTGCTCGGGCTGGGGCGGCAGAGGTGAGGACGACGGTACGGGGGACGGGGTCGATACGGG
>NZ_MUME01000389.1 GCF_002155915.1 Streptomyces thermovulgaris
CCGGCGCGGAGCCTGCCCGGCTCGCCCGCCCGCACCCCCATTGGAGGGAAGAGCGAGGAATCACCCGCTCTGGGCAGGAGTTGCCTGGCAGAGTCGGGCGTCATGAGAAAGATCGCGAAAGCGTCGCTCGTGGCCTTCTCGGCCGGTGTCCTGGCCTTGACCCAGGTGGGATCCGCGCAGGCCGCTCCGTACTGGAACAAGACGGTGAAGTGCCGGCAGAAGGACTGGGACGGGCGGAACATCCCCACCCGTACGGGCAACAGCGAACTCGGCTGGAACCACTTCTCCGGCAGGCACAACATCCGCACCTGCCGCATCGTCAACGCCCCTCTCAACGGCAAGCCGGACAAGAACGACGGCAGGGGCGGCCTGGAATACTGGGGCTACGCCTTCGACGGCAAGCACCGCACGGTGCAGATCGTCGTCAAGGCACAGGTCACCCGCCGTACCCAGGACAAGCGGTACGACGCCGGGAAGGGCCGGATGATCGGCGTCATCACCGCGTTCTGCAAGGGCATGACGAAGTGCCCCAACTGGATGAACCAGTCCACCGCCACGTTCATGCCCTGACAGGGAGGCTCCGTATGACGCCGTGGGAAGTGGCCGTCGCACAGGCCGAGATGACCGGCCACATGATCCGCTACACACAGGCGCCCCTGGTGAAGAAGCTCCGCGTCCGCGGTGTCCTCCCGGCCCCCGGCCAGTCGCCGGCCGTGCGGATCGCCCTCGGCAAACGCAAGGCGGACGCCCGTGACCTTCTCACCGTCTACGAGATCCCGCTCTGCCGGCGGGACGAGTTGCTGAGCCCGTGGGACGCGGTCGGCCGCGTACGGCATGAGGCGAGCGAGGTGCGTTTCTACTCCGGCGGCGAAGTGGACACCGTGTTCGGTGCACCGCTGATCAGGCTCTCGGAGGACGTGCCCTGCGAGGAGCGCCTGGAGGACCGGGCGTATGCGCTGCTGACCACGCTGAGCTGTCCGGCTCCGAGCGATGAGGAGCGGGAGAAGGCGGAGTCGCTGCTGGTCGGCTTCCTGTACCTCCCGAAAGGCCGGATGCGGCTGTATGTACGGCATCAGCGCGACCCCGAGGTGGTGGGGTGCGATGTGCGGCTCGCGGAGGCGGGACCGGCGGTGATCGCNNGAGCGCGAGCTGTTCGAGGAACCGGGGGACGATCCGCACTGCACGGCCGTGGTGAACCTGGTGCACTGACCGGCCCGGCAGGACGCCCCTGAGGGGGCGCCCTCCTGTGCTCACCTGCGGCTCCCATGCCTGCGGGTGCGGTGACACGACAACCGCTAGAAGAAAGCCGCCTGTGCGAGGGTCATGCCGAGGAACACGGCTCCCAGCCCGGCGACGACCGAGGCCACCACGTTGACCGCGGCGAGGAAGCGCGCCCCGGACTCCGCCAGACCGAGCGTCTCGTAGGAGAACGTCGAGTAGGTGGTGAGGGCCCCGCACAGGCCCGTGCCCAGCAGAAGCTGGACGCTCTCCGGGGCGGCTCCGGCGAGTGCGGCTCCGGTCAGCGCGCCCAGGATCATCGATCCGGTGACATTGGCCGCGAACGTTCCCCAGGGGAAAACGGAGTCGTGGCGCGCCTGCACGGCCCGGTCGATCAGGTACCGCAGGGCGGCGCCGACGGCTCCTCCGACAGCGACGAGCAGGAACCTCATGAGGCCGTGGTGTCCCGGCCCTTGTAGTGCACCACCTCGACTTCCTCCAGGGTGATGAGACCACTGATGGGCAGTTCCTCGAGCTGGGACATGAACGCTCGGATGCGGTCCTCCTCGTCGACGATGACGACGGCCGTCGGCAGGTCGTCGGCCATGGACAGCAGGCGCGTGGTGTGCACGACCGAGGTCTCCCCGAAACCCTCCGAGCCGCGGAAGACCGTGGCCCCGGCCAGGCCGAAGGCGTGGGCACGGTGCACGATTTCCGTGAACAGGGGCTTGTGGTGCCAGGTGTCCGTGTCGTCGACGATGATCGTCAGACGCAGTGCGCGTCCGTGAAGCCTCATGATCGGGATCCTCTCGCCGACGGGACGAGCCGGGCGGCGATCATGCCGATCCTCGCGGCGGCCAGCGCGACGACCACGGTTGCCGCCAGATAGACCAGGGCGATGCCGGCCCTGTCCGCCCGCACCAGACGTTCGATGTCGACACAGTACGTGGAGAAGGTCGTGAAGCCGCCCAGAACACCTGTCCCGAAGAACGGGCGGAGCAGGGGAGGCGCGGTGAAGACCTCCGTGACCATCACCAGGAACACGCCGATGACAAGGCACCCCACCGCGTNNAATACCCGCAGGTGCCTGCGGCGGGCCTCCCGGCGCACGCGTGCCTGTTCCGCAACGGGGCTTTCCGCTGCCGCGGATGCCGGCGGGTGCGGGACAGGCCCATCGCTCACGTTGTCACCTCGCCTCACCGGCTTCGACGCTGTCCGGCTCAGGACGAGCCCCTGGCGGGGTCGGCCCGGGGTGGGGGGAGTTCCCCGCCCCATGCCGCTCCCCCAGGAACCCACCCTAAGCCTTGGGGCAGGCCGCGCCGGACGCCCGTCGAGGGGGGAGACGCACAAGGACGCGACAGCGCACGGGCCGCACCGATGAGGAAGAGGACGGTGGCCCCGCTCGCAGAGCGCGCTTGCACCGTGCGCAGGTCCTGGCGGGCGACGGGACCAGCCGTCACCCTACGACGGAGTCCCGGTCGGTGATCACCGACCGGGACTCCGGGCTGCGTGGACCTGGGGGGATGTGAACCCCCTGGCCCCCTTGACGCGAGCTGGGGGCCGGACGGTCGCCGAGGTCATCTGTGCTGGTCGTACGACTGCTGACGGCTCGCTCGGGCCCCTGGGCCCAGCGCGGTTGCTGTACTCGCCTGCTGTACAGCAGAGCACCTCTGATGGTCCGTCAGATGGCAACTCGCAACCGAATGCTCTACGGCCGGTCCGACTCGGCTTCCAGTGCCTTGATCACGGACTCCGGGTTGCCGTCATAGGCGAGGTGAGGCTCGCCGGGCTCGGGCGGCACGAATCGGGTCCGGTAGCGCAGCAGGTCGGATTCCTCGAAGTAGATCGCGTTCGGGTCGTCCTTGTGCCGGGCGTTGCGCTTGCTCACACGGGCCCAGAGTTCTTCGTGGCCGACCTCCAGGTGGACCACCACCGTGACCGCGCCGCCTTCGGCGGCATACGCGCGCCACCGAGCCCGGTCCTGGGGTGTCCAGAAACCGTGATCGACGACCACGTCACGACCGGCGCGAAGCTGCCGTCGAAGCTCTGCGGCGGTCTCCTCGAGGACCGGCCCTTCCAGGGACCGGAACGTCCCTCGTGGATAGTCCACTCCGTAGATCCCGTGGCGGCGGAACATCTCCTCGTCCGGGCTCAGCCTGAGAAACCCGCGCTCGGCCAGCGCGCGGGCCAGGGTCGTCTTGCCCGATCCGGGCAGGCCGGCCAGCAGGACGCAGTACGGCCGGCGGCTGCGGTCGGCGGCGCTCATCGCGTGACCTCCGGTTCGGTCCGCCCTGTACGGCCCGGCCCTCCGATGCCGACGCCGTACTCGGCCACGGCGCCCTCGCTGTCGATGAACTCCGCGGTCATGACGACGGGCGGTTCATGGGGAACCCCGGCCGGGTCCGGCTGCGGGAGCTTCGCGTCCTCCGCGGTGGGCAACCGCGCCGAAGCGGTGCCGAGGCGATGAGTGATCGGTCGCCCTGTGGCGTGCGCGATGAGCTGCAAAGACGTTCCCCCTGTCGTCGTTCGCTCTTCAGGAGCTGCGGACCCGGATCACCGTACCGTGCGGGAATCCACCTCCGGTACGGCAAGGCCGTGACCATGGAGGTGTACACGCACATCCCGTCCGGGGCGCCCCGCCCCGGGAAGCAGGATCGGAAGCAGTCGCCGTACTTCGCTGCCGTACGACATGACGAAGCCCCTGCCGGTGATCACCGGCAGGGGCTCTCTGCTGCGTGGACCTGAGGGGATTTGAACCCCTGGCCCCCTCGATGCGAACGAGGTGCGCTACCGGACTGCGCCACAGGCCCTTGCAACGAGGAAAACTTTAGCATCCCCCTCCGGGAGGTTGGAAATCCGTTCCCGGGCAGGTCAGGGACGGGGCTCCTGAAGGGGCGTCCGCTCCGGGGCCGCCCCGGGCCGCTCCCGGGGTCACTCGTTGGCCGCGCGCGGGCGGTCGCCGTCCTCGTACTGGTCGAAGAGCGGGGTGCGTCCGCGTTCGCGGGCGCGGCGGGCCGAGGCGGCGCGGCGGGCGTCGGTGCGGCCGTCCCCGCGGCCCTCCGTGCGGTCGCCGGCGGCGGGCGGGGAGGGTTCGTCCAGGAGCGGGGAGGGCTCGTCCAGGACGGGGGCCGTGTCCTCCTCCGGCACCACCGGGGAGGAGCGCGCCGAGCTCCAGGCGTCCGGGGCGCCGAGGTCGACGTCGGAGGTGGCGCGCGGGGCGACCGGGGCGGTGACGTAGGTGGGCAGCGGCACGGGGACCGGGTCCCAGCTGTCGCCCCGGCCGGGGCGCTGCTGGCGCTCGCGCTGCTGGTCGAGCCACTCGGCGTGGTCGGTCTGCTCGACCAGGGCGCGCCGGTCGGCGGCGAGGGCGGACAGGCCGGGGTTCTCCTCCGGTTCGGGGCCGGCCTCCGGTTCGTCCGCGGAGGGGTCCAGGGGCTCGCGCCGGCGCGGCTGGCGCCGGGTCTCGCGCAGCCGCTGCGCGGCGGCCTCGGCGCGGCGGCGGTCCATCTGGTAGGCGAAGCGGCGCCGCTCCTGGACGCGCAGATACGCGATGTACGCGCTGAGCAGCACGGCGGGGATGCCGGGCGCCCACAGGAAGGCGAGTCCGCCGACCGCGGCGACGATCGAGCCGGCGGTGAAGGCGAGGAAGAGGAGGATCGTGGTGCGGCGGCGGCGTGCCAGCACCTTCGAGCGCCGGGCCCGTGCCGCGGCGGCCTCCGCGGCGGGTGCGCGGCGGGCCGCGGGAATGCGCGCGGGCGTGTCGGCGAAGGACGCCGGCGGTGCGGCGGCCCGGTCCCGGGGGGTGCGTTCGCCCTTCCCTGTCTCCCGCATGTCCCTCTTGTCCCGCCTGTCCTGGGCCGGTGAACGCGGCCGCTGCCGTGCATCGGCCGGAGGCACGGCAAAGGCCCGGACGTCCACCGAGTCGGTGACGACGTCCGGTTCCCCGGGGTCGCACTCCTCCTCGGCGGAGCGCGCCCTGAGGTCCCTGGCGTACCGGCGCTCCATCCCCGCCCGTCCGGACAGGAGCCGGATGGCGGTGCTGAAGCGTTCCGTCGGACGGGCCTCGTTGAGCTCGTCCTGCCTACGGAGCCACATCGGCACCAAGTAGGCGGCCCAGGCCCCGACGATGACTGCGTAGATGAGGCCGCTGCTGCTCACATCTCACACCGTAGAGGGGTTTGCATGAGGCCATCTGCCAATTGGGCCGGTGTGTCGCACGATCTGGCTGATATTTCGAACTTTTTTTGCGACCGATGCGATCAGGAACGAGCGCCCATCAAATTCGAACGTTTATTCAATTTCTGGGTGGGGCGGGATTCCCGTCCGACGCCTGCCGCGCACGGCTCCGCCGCCAGCGGCTCAGCATCCCTTCGGGCACCTCCTCCGCGGTGAGCGCGAACACCATGTGGTCGCGCCAGGCGCCGTCGATGTGGAGATAACGCGGGCGCAGACCCTCCTCGCGGAATCCCAGTTTCTCCACCACCCGCCGGCTCGGCCCGTTCTCGGGGCGAATGCAGACCTCGATGCGGTGCAGTCCCACGGTACGGAAACAGTGGTCCACGACGAGTGCCACCGCGGTCGGCATCACCCCGCGGCCGGCCACCGCCTCGTCCACCCAGTAGCCGATGTGGCCCGAGCGCATCGAACCCCAGGTGATCCCGGCGACCGTCACCTGCCCGACCAGCCTTCCCTGGTACTCGATGACGAACGGCAGCATCCGGCCCGCGCGCGCCTCGGAGCGCAGGTGCCGCACCATCTGGCGGTAGGTCGGCCGGTGCGTGACGGGCCCGCCGGGCACGGGCGGCGGAATGGTCGCCTCCCAGGGCCGCAGCCAGTCCCGGTTGCGCTGGTTCACCTCACGCCAGGCCCGCTGGTCGCGCAGCCTTATCGGACGCAGGACGACATCGCCCTCCGTCAGCACCACGGGCCAGAATGAGCTGCTCAGCTCGCACCCCCACTCCCGGCGGCGGGTCCGGCGTGGTCGCCGCCGCGCAGCTGGTCGACGGCGTGCGTCAACAGGGGCTCCAGCACGGCCAGTCCGTCCTTCACCCCACCGGTGGACCCCGGCAGGTTGACGATCAGCGTCCGGCCGGCCACACCGGCCAGCCCCCGGGAGAGCGCCGCGGTCGGCACCTTCCGCCCGCCGTACGCCCGGATGGCCTCCGCGATGCCCGGCACCTCCCGGTCGATCACCCGGCGGGTGGCCTCGGGGGTGCGGTCGGTGGGCGAGATGCCGGTGCCGCCGGTGGTCACGACGACGTCGTACCCGGTCTCGACACCCGCGCGCAGGGCGGCCTCCACCGGGTCCCCGTCGGGGACGACCCGCGGACCGTCGACGGCGAAGCCGAGGCGCTTCAGCCCCTCGGCGACCAGCGGGCCGCCCCTGTCCTCGTAGACCCCGGCGGCAGCCCGGTTGGAGGCCGTGACGACCAGTGCGCGGTAGGTCATGTCCGGCTCCAGTCGCCCGACGTGCCGCCCGTCTTCTCCTCCACTCGCACGTCCGTGATGACCGCCCCCTTGTCGACCGCCTTGACCATGTCGATCACGGTGAGCGCGGCCACGGACACCGCGGTGAGCGCCTCCATCTCCACGCCCGTGCGGTCCGTCGTCCTCACGGTGGCCTGGATCTCCACGGCCCCGTCCGTGACCGACAGGTCCAGTTTCACACCCGACAGCGCCAGCGGATGGCACAGCGGGATCAGGTCGGGGGTGCGCTTGGCGCCCATGATCCCGGCGATCCGCGCGGTGGCGAGCGCGTCGCCCTTGGGCACGCCCTCGCCGCGCAGCAGCTCGACCACGCGCGGCGAGACGAGGACACGGCCGCTGGCGCGGGCCGTGCGCACGGTCGCCTCCTTGCCGGAGACGTCGACCATACGGGCGGCGCCGGCCTCGTCGATGTGCGTCAGCCGGTCCTGCGCAGAGGGTCCGGGGGTCTCCCCCCGGGAAGGCTCAGTCATGATCGTGTGGGCTCCCGGTCCGGGCCCGGCTCGGTGCGGCGCACGGGCCTGCTGTGCGCGACACGGTACCGCCCTCCCTCCGGACTCAGCCGAGCAGGATCACCTCGACCTCGGCACCGGGCTCGACGGACTCGGCGTCCTCGGGGACGACGATGAGGGCGTCGGCCTGCGCCAGGGCCCCGACCAGATGGGAGCCGGCGCCCCCGACGGGCCTGACCTCGCCGCCGGAGTACGTCCCGCGCAGGAACTGCCTGCGCCCCTTGGGCGAGGCGAGCGCCTTGTCCGCGGCCAGGGTCGCGCGGACCGTCGGCCGGTGGACGTCCGGAAGGCCCATCAGGGTCCGGATGACGGGCCGGACGAACAACTCGAAGGAGACGTACGCCGACACCGGGTTGCCGGGCAGGGCCAGCAGCGGAACGTGGTCGGGGCCGACGGTCCCGAAGCCCTGGGGCTTTCCGGGCTGCATGGCCACTTTGCGGAACTCCACTCCGCCGCCCGGCTCGTCCGCGTCGCCGACGTGCGACAGCGCCTCCTTGACGACGTCGTACGCCCCGACGCTCACCCCGCCCGTGGTGACCAGCAGATCGGCGCGGACCAGCTGGTCCTCGATGGTGGCGCGCAGGGTGTCGGCGTCGTCGGTGACGGCGCCCACCCGGTAGGCGATGGCACCGGCGTCCCGGGCCGCCGCGGTCAGGGCGAAGCTGTTGGAGTCGTAGATCCGGCCGGGGCCGAGCCGCTCGCCGGGCTGGACGAGTTCGCTGCCGGTGGACAGCACCACCACCCGCGGGCGGGGCCGCACCCGGACCGTGCTGCGGCCGATCGCGGCCAGCAGGGCGATCTGCGCCGGCCCGAGAACCGTGCCGGCCTCGAGCACGCGGTCGCCGGCCTTCACGTCGCTGCCCTTGGCGCGCACGTGCGCGCGTTCCTCGACCGGCCGGTACACGCGTACGTGCCCGCCGGCGCCCTCGGGGGAGAGGCTGCGGGCGCGCATGGCGTCGACCGGGCCCCCGCCGAGTCCGCCGTCGGTCCACTCCACGGGGACGACCGCCTCGGCGCCGGGGGGCAGCGGGGCACCGGTCATGATCCGGGCGGCCTGTCCGGGCCCCACACGAAGCGGCTCCGCCGAGCCCGCCGCGACGTCCCCGACGACGTCCAGGACGGCCGGGAACTCCTCGCTCGCACCGGAGACGTCCGCGATCCGCACCGCGTACCCGTCCATGGAGCTGTTGTCGAACGGCGGCAGGGAGACCGGCACCGTGATGTCGTCGACCAGGAGGCAGCCCTGGGCGTCGAGCAGGGGCAGCTCGAGGGGTTCCAGCGGGCGGACGGTGGTGAGGACGTCCTCCAGGTGCTCGTCCACCGACCACAGGTGGTCCGGGCCGACGGTGCGGGGCTCGGCGCTGCTCAATGTCGTTGCATCTCCTCGGCTACGTACCGCTGAAGCCAGGCCCTGAAGTCCGGGCCCAGGTCCTCACGTTCGCACGCGAGCCTGACAATGGCACGCAAATAGTCGCCGCGGTCGCCGGTGTCGTAGCGGCGTCCCTTGAAGACCACGCCGTGCACCGGGCCGCCGGTCGTCTCGTCCTGCGCGAGCTGCTGCAGCGCGTCGGTGAGCTGGATCTCGCCGCCGCGGCCGGGCCCGGTCCTGCGCAGGACGTCGAAGACGCTCGGGTCGAGGACGTAACGGCCGATGATCGCGTAGTTGGAGGGGGCCTCCGCCGCGTCCGGCTTCTCGACCAGGCCGGTCACCCGGACGACGTCGCTCTCCCCGGTGGTCTCCACGGCCGCGCAGCCGTAGAGGTGGATCTGCTCGGGGTCGACCTCCATCAGGGCCACCACGCTGCCGCCGTAGATCTCCTGGACCTCGATCATCCGCTGCAGCAGCGGGTCGCGCGGGTCGATCAGGTCGTCGCCGAGCAGGACGGCGAAGGGCTCCCGGCCGACGTGCGGGGCCGCGCAGAGCACGGCGTGGCCCAGTCCCTTGGGGTCGCCCTGGCGGACGTAGTGGATCGTCGCGAGGTCGCTTGACTCCTGCACCTTGGCGAGCCGGTCGCCGTCGCCCTTCTTCTCCAGGGCGGACTCCAGCTCGTAGTTGCGGTCGAAGTGGTCCTCCAGGGGCCGCTTGTTGCGGCCGGTCACCATGAGGACGTCGTCGAGGCCCGCGGAGACGGCCTCCTCGACCACGTACTGGATCGCAGGCTTGTCCACGACCGGCAGCATCTCCTTGGGAGTGGCCTTGGTCGCCGGCAGGAACCGGGTGCCAAGGCCCGCTGCGGGAATGACAGCCTTGCTGATCCTGGGATGCTTCTGAGTCATGCCCGCAACCTTATCCACTGCCTTTGTGAGGAATCCTCGAGTCCGGTTGTTTGGCTCATATGTGAGCACGAATGCCGACACGGAAGGCCGGCCGGGAAGCCGCTGCGGCAGGCCGCGGGAAACCGGCACGGGAACCGGCAGGGAACCACGCGGAAACCACGCGTGAACCGCACAGGAACCACAGGGGAAAGGGCACGGAAGGACCAGTGGGCCGCACCGGACGCGAAACCGAGTCCGCCAAGCGCATGTTGCGACGAGAATTCCTCGCGGTGAGGAACACATTGACCGCGGACGACGTGCGGGAGGCGGCCCGCGCGCTCGCGCGGCACGCCCTGGAGCTTCCCGAGCTGGCGCGTGCCCGCACGGTGGCCGCCTACGTCTCCGTGGGCACCGAACCGGGCACCCTTCCGCTGCTCGACGCCCTGCGGGCGCGGGGCGTGCGCGTCCTGCTGCCCGTGCTGCTGCCCGACAACGACCTGGACTGGGGCGTCTACGCGGGTGAGAGCTCCCTCACACGGGTGCGGCACAGCGGGAGGATGGCGCTGCTCGAGCCGGCCGGCGAGCGCCTCGGCCCGCACGCGGTGACGGAGGCCGACGTCGTCCTGCTGCCCGGCCTCGCCGTCGACGCGCGCGGGATGCGTCTCGGGCGCGGCGGGGGCTCCTACGACCGTGTCCTGGCCCGTCTGGAGGCGGCGGACGCGCACCCCGCGCGCGTGGTCCTGCTGTACGACACGGAGGTCGTCGAGCACGTCCCCGAGGAGGGCCACGACCGGCCCGTGCAGGCGGTGGTGACCCCTTCGGGGGTGCGCCGCTTCTCCTGAGGTCTCCCGGGGCCGCACCCCGGCCTCCGCCGCGGCGGCGCGCACGGACCCGTACGGCGTGCGCGACGGTGCCGCTTTGCGCGACGAAGGCCCTCCACGCGCGTGTGGAGGGCCTTCGTCGTCCGCGTCCGCGGGCGGTCAGCGGTTCACGGCTTGAGCACCAGCGTGTCGCTCGTGTTCTTGTCGACCGCCTTCGCCGAGAAGGCCCACGGCAGCAGCTCGCCCTTGGCCCACTTGTCCGTCTGGTCGGTGTAGTGGGCGTTGTAGGCGTGTCCGGAGGCGCCGGTGAGGTTGATCCACCGGGACTTGTCGAAGTCCGCGAGGTTGACCACCATCCGCATCGACGGCACCCACACCGCTCCGTAGCCCCCGGCCGCGTTCCAGCCGGTGGCGTTGACCGCGGCCTCGCCGCCGCTGAGCTTCCACGGGCCGCGGTTGAGGACGTACTGCAGGATGCCGGGTCCCTCGGTGCCCAGGGTCTGGTTCTTCAGGAACAGGCGGTGCAGCCGGCCCCAGCTCCAGGTGTCGATGTCCTTGCCGAGCTTGGCGGTCAGCTCCCAGCGGGCGTCGATCATGGCGCGCTTGAACAGCTCGTCGCGGTTCTCGGCCGCGGGCCGGGTGCCCGACGCCGGGGTCTTCCACCAGTCGCTGTCCGGCTTGTCCATCAGGTTGCGCAGCACCTCGAACCAGCGGTCGCCGCCGTCCGGCTGCGCCTGGTCGGCGGCGCGCCGGCCGCACTCGCGGACCTTCCGGTTCTCGTCGGCCGGGCCGGTGTCGTCGGCCGGCTCCACCCACAGGCACTGGCCCTTGACCCGCAGTTCCTTGGGCAGCTTGTTGCCGAAGGAGAGCTTGAGGATGTTGCGCCAGACCGCGTTGAAGTAGGCGGCCGCGGCCGAGTCGGCGTCCTGGGTGCGGTCCCAGCC
Source organism: Streptomyces thermovulgaris (assembly GCF_002155915.1). Lineage (GTDB taxonomy): Bacteria > Actinomycetota > Actinomycetes > Streptomycetales > Streptomycetaceae > Streptomyces > Streptomyces thermovulgaris. The sequence goes on from NZ_MUME01000389.1 coordinate 11,236, forward strand.
CTCCAGCAGCTTCTGCGCCTGGCGGACGTCCTCGTCCTCGATGTCGATGTTCAGCAGCTTGGGCACCAGCAGGTTGGCGATCGCGCTGCTGTTGTCCAGCTGCATCTGGCGCATGTCCTCGGTGGAGATCTTGCCTCCGCCGTCGATCTTCTGCTGGATCAGGTCGGTGATGCGCCGGCTGCGGGTGCCGTAACCCCAGTCCGTGGTCAGGGTGTACGGGTAGTTCTTCGGATCGATCACGGCCTGGTTGGCGGTGACGATGTACCCGCGCTCGGGGTTGTACTCGTAGGGCAGTTCCTCCGGCTCGATGTAGCCGGTCCAGTCGTACTCGGGGTCCCAGCCGGGAGCCGGGAGGGAGCCGTCGCCCTTCCCGCGCACGGGGATGCGGCCGGGCAGCGTGTAGCCGATGTTGCCCTCGGTGTCGGCGTAGACCAGGTTCTGCGAGGGCACGTCGAACAGCTTCGCGGCCTCGCGGAAGTCGTCGAAGTTCTTCGCCTTGTCCATGGCGAAGACCGCGTCCATGGTGGTGCCCGGCTCCAGCGCCGTCCACTTCAGGGCGATCCCGTAGCCGTCGCCGCGGTCGGGTGCCGCGGTGTCGACCGGGGCCTTCTTGCCGACCGTCACCAGTTCGGCGGAGCGGTCGGACAGCAGGGGCCCGTTGGTGGTCTCGCGCACCACGATCCGCTTGGACGCGCCGCCGGCGACCTTGATGACCTCCTGGCGGGTCCGGAACGGCACCGTCTTGTCGCCGCGCACGTAGCCGTCGCCGCTGAGCTTCTCCAGGTACAGGTCGGTGACGTCCACGCCGGAGTTGGTCATGCCCCAGGCGATGTTCTGGTTGTGGCCGATGATCACACCGGGCAGACCCGCGAAGGTGTAGCCGCTGACGTCGTACGGGCACGTGTCGGAGACGGTGCGGCAGTGCAGGCCCATCTGGTACCAGACCGAGGGCAGCGTGGCCGACAGGTGCGGGTCGTTGGCGAGCAGCGGCTTGCCGGTGACGGTGTGCCGGCCGGAGACGACCCAGGAGTTGGAGCCGATGCCGTTGCCGTTGACGCCGACGGCCGTCGGCAGGTCGTCCAGGACCTCGTACAGGCCCGCCAGTTGGGTCTGCAGGGCGGAGCTGCCGGCCGTGCCCGCACCGGCCGTGCCCGCACCGGCCGTGCCGGCCGCGGTGCCCGTGCCGGTCCCGGTGCCCGTGCCGGCCGAGGCGCCCGTGCCCGCCGAGCCGGTCGCGTCACCGCTCGCCTCGAAGGCCCTGGTGATCTCGTTGTACTGGCCCTGCGAGACGATCGGCTTGTTCCTGCTGTACGGGTAGTCCGGGTACAGGTCCTTGATCTGCTTCGGCCCGAGGCGGCTGGTCATCAGGGCGCGGTCGATCTCGTCCTGCATGTTGCCGCGCAGGTCCCAGGCCATCGCCTTCAGCCAGGAGATCGAGTCGACGGGGGTCCACTTCCCGGGCTTGTAGTCGTTGGTGAAGCCCAGGGCCGCGTACTCGAGGGAGATGTCCTTGGCCTCCCGGCCCTCGAGGTAGGCGTTGACTCCCTTGGCGTACGCCCGCAGGTACTTCTTGGTGGAGGCCGACAGCTTCTTGTCGTACTCCTGCTTGGCGACCCGGTCCCAGCCCAGGGTGCGCAGGAACTCGTCGTTCTTGAGCTGGCTCTTGCCGAACATCTCCGACAGGCGTCCGGAGGTCATGTGCCGGCGCACGTCCATCTCGTAGAACCGGTCCTGCGCCTGGACGAAGCCCTGCGCCATGAACAGGTCCTCGGGAGAGGAGGCGTAGATCCGTGGGATGCCGTGGCTGTCCCGCTTGACGTCGACGGGGCCGGACAGGCCCTCGAGTCTGAGCGTTCCCTCGGTCTGCGGGAAGGGGGCGCGCACGGTGCTGACGGACCAGTAGGCCCCGTAGGCAATGCCTCCGATGAGCGCCAGCACCAGGACGAACACCATCAGTCGGGCTTTTCGCCCCTTCTTCCTGCCGGACTTGCCGGGCTTGTCACCCGTTGTGGCGGTCGTATTGGGGGGCATCGCTGTCCTTGCTGTCCTAACGCGAGCGGCAGGCGGTCCTGAAGTGCTGGAGCAACCATAGGCGCAGGGCCCGGTTGCACTTGACCCGGAGTCGGGTCGGAGCACATCCGGACGTTCGATTCCGCCACAGAAAGCGTCAAGAAAACGTCAAGATTTAGATAAGGTAACGAAGTACTCCGGCAACTCGCGGAAGGATCCGCTACTGACTGTTCACCAGCTCAACCAGCTCCTGCTCATCGGCTCGGTCGTCCTGCTCGTCGCGGTCGCGGCGGTCCGGATCTCCTCGCGCAGCGGGCTCCCCAGCCTGCTCATCTACCTGGGGATCGGCATGCTCATCGGCTCGGACGGCCTCGGCCACGTCAACTTCTCCGACGCGGAACTGACCCAGGTCTTCGGCTACGCGGCCCTGGTCGTGATCCTGGCCGAGGGCGGTCTCGGCACGAAGTGGAAGGAGATCAAACCGGTCCTCCCGGCCGCCGCCTCCCTGGCGGTGGTCGGCGTCGCGGTGAGCGTCGGCGTCACGGCGGCCGGCGCCCACTACCTCGTGGGACTGGAGTGGCGCCAGGCCCTCATCATCGGCGCGGTGGTGTCCTCCACGGACGCGGCGGCCGTCTTCTCGGTGCTGCGGAAGGTCCCGCTGCCCGCGCGCCTGACCGGCACGCTGGAGGCCGAGTCCGGCTTCAACGACGCCCCCGTGGTCATCCTGGTCGTCGCCTTCTCCACCGCCGGCCCGATCGAGCGCTGGTACGTACTGGTGGGCGAGATCCTCCTGGAGCTGGCCGTCGGAGCGGCCATCGGCCTGGCGGTGGGCTGGCTCGGCTCCTGGACCCTGCGGCGCGTCGCGCTGCCCGCCTCGGGCCTCTACCCGATCGCCGTGATGTCGATCGCGATCACGGCGTACGCCCTCGGCGCGCTGGCGCACGGCAGCGGCTTTCTGGCCGTCTATCTCGCGGCGATGGTGCTCGGCAACACCGGCCTTCCGCACTGGGCCGCCACCCGGGGCTTCGCCGAAGGGCTCGGCTGGATCGCCCAGATCGGCATGTTCGTCCTGCTGGGCCTGCTGGTCACCCCGCACGAGCTGGGCGACGACATCTGGCCGGCCGTCATCATCGGCCTGGTGCTGACGATGGTCGCGCGCCCGCTGGAGGTGGTGGTCAGCCTGCTGCCGTTCCGGGTGCCGTGGCGGGAGCAGGCACTGCTGTCCTGGGCCGGGCTGCGCGGCGCCGTGCCCATCATCCTGGCGACGATCCCCATGGTGAACGGCGTCGACGCCACCCACCGCATCTTCAACATCGTCTTCGTTCTCGTCGTCGTCTACACCCTCGTCCAGGGGCCCACCCTGCCCTGGGTCGCCCGCAAGCTGCGGCTGGGCGCCGAGGAGCCCGCCGACCTCGGCATCGACTCGGCACCCCTGGAGCGGCTGCGCGGCCATCTGCTGTCCTTCACCATCCCGGAGGGGTCGCGGATGCACGGCGTCGAGATCAACGAGCTGCGGCTGCCCGCCGGGGCCGCGGTCACCCTGGTCGTCCGCGAGGGGAAGTCGTTCGTACCGCTGCCCACCACGCCCCTGCGGCACGGCGACGAACTTCTCGTGGTCGCCACCGAACCCGTCCTCGAGGCGGCGGAACGACGCCTGCACGCGGTCAGCCGGGGCGGCAAGCTCGCGGGATGGCTGGGCACCAACGGGGCCGACGGGGCCAAAGGAAACAAAGGAGCCAAGGGAACCAAAGGGGCTAAAGGAGCCAAGGGGGACGGAGGGGGCTGAGCGCACCGAGGGACATGAGGGACATGTGGTACAGCCCGCTGTACGATGGTGCCGCACCCTGATCGGAACCAACTCTGCCTGATGCAGAGCTGGCGCGACCGTATGGCGGCCGGGGCGCCCCCGCAGCGGGCGCCAGGTATCTACCGCAGTCCGCGCACCTGAGGACAGCTCTCGGCGTGCCTGCCCGCGAGGGGCGCGCTACCAGGCGGCAGAAAGGCACAGGCCGTGGAATCCACGGTCACCACCACCGAACCGGCGCAGACCTCGAAGACCTCCTCCCGTCCGGGATACGGGCAGCTGCTGCGCACCCGCGGCGCCTGGACGTTCCTGCTGCCCGGCTTCGCGGCACGTCAGCCGTTCGCGATGCTCACCCTCTCCATCGTGCTGCTGGTGCAGCACACCACCGGCTCCTACGGCGCGGCGGGCGCCACCGCGGCCGTCACCGGTGTCTCCATGGCCCTCTTCGCGCCGTACAGCGGGCGGCTCGCCGACCGCTACGGGCAGCGCGCCGTCCTGATCCCCGGCGTCCTGGTGCACGCCCTGGCGGGACTGGCGCTGACCGTGCTCGCCCTGGCGCACGCACCCCTGTGGGCGCTGTTCGCGGCGGCCGTGCCGACCGGCGCCTCGGTGCCGCAGATCGGGCCCATGGTGCGCGCCCGCTGGGCGGTGACCCTCAAGGACTCGCCGCTGATGACCACCGCGGCGGCCTTCGAGTCGGTCACCGACGAGCTGACCTTCGTCCTCGGCCCCCTGCTGGCGACCGCCCTGTGCACGAGCGTCGACCCGGCCGCCGGGCTGGTCGCGGAGGCCGCGCTGACCCTGGTCGGCGGCCTGCTGTTCGCCGCGCAGAAACGCACCCAGCCGCCCGTCACCGCCGGCACGCGCGCACGGGTGAAGCACGACTCCGCCCTGCGCGTCCCCGGTGTGCGCGTGCTGATCGTCGCCTTCCTCGGCATCGGATGCGTCTTCGGCGGCATGCAGGTCTCGCTGGCCGCGTTCACCGAGTCGATCGGCCGCCCCGGCCTCAACGGCGTGCTGTACGGGACGTTCGCCGCGGGCAACATGCTCTCCGGCGTCGTCTGCGGCGCCATCGCCTGGAAGGCCGCCCCGCACCGCCGTCTCGTCCTCGGCTACACCGCCCTCGCCCTGGCCGCCTCCACCCTGTGGACCACGCAGTCGGTGGTGCTGCTGACCGCGCTCGGCCTCCTGGTCGGCATGTGCATCGCACCCGCCCTGGTCACCGGCTACACCCTGGTCGAGAGCCTGGTCCCGGCAGACACCCGCACCGAGGCGTTCACCTGGCTGACGGGCGCCGTCGCACTCGGCCAGGCGTCCGCGGCCACCGTCGCCGGACAGCTGGAGGACCGGCTGTGGAACGGTGCCGGATTCCTGGTCCCGATGACCGGCACGGTGCTCGCCCTCGTCACCCTGGTGGCGCTCAGGTCACGGCTCGCGCCCCGGCCGGACGGCCCCGGCTCCTCACGTGGCGTCGGTCACCGCCCCCCTGTCTCAGTGGACTGATCGAAAGGAATGCGTCACTATGGACCGTCGTTAGCACTCATCGAGTGAGAGTGCCAGGAGGAAGAGACAGTGCCCACCTACCAGTACCAGTGCACCGAGTGCGGCAACGGCCATGAGGCGGTGCAGAAGTTCACCGACGACGCGCTCACCGAGTGCCCCAGCTGCGGTGGCCGCCTGAAGAAGGTGTTCTCCGCGGTGGGCATTGTCTTCAAGGGCTCCGGCTTCTACCGCAACGACAGCCGCGCCTCGTCGAACGGCTCGTCGTCCTCGTCGGACTCCTCGTCGTCCTCCTCCTCGTCGTCCTCGTCCTCCTCGACGAGCTCGACGAGCAGCTCCGCGGCCTGACGTCACCTTCGCCCTTCTCTTCCGGGTCCTCTCCGGTTCCTCTCCGGACCCTGCCGTCACAGGACGGCGGGGTCCCCGGCGTCCGCGCGGGCGACTAGTGTGCCGGTCATGGCGAACGCAGAGATCGGTGTCATCGGCGGTTCCGGCTTCTACTCGTTCCTCGACGAGGTGACCGAGATCCAGGTGGACACCCCGTACGGCGCGCCCAGCGACTCCCTCTTCCTCGGCGAGATCGCCGGCCGGCGGGTCGCCTTCCTTCCCCGGCACGGCCGCGGCCACCATCTCCCGCCGCACCGCATCAACTACCGGGCCAACCTGTGGGCCCTGCGCTCCGTGGGCGTACGGCAGGTCCTCGGCCCCTGCGCGGTGGGCGGCCTGCGCCCCGAGTACGGGCCGGGCACCCTGCTCGTCCCCGACCAGTTCGTGGACCGGACGAAGTCCCGGCAGCAGACCTACTTCGACGGACTGCCGCTGCCCGACGGCACGGTGCCGAACGTGGTGCACGTCTCCCTGGCCGACCCCTACTGCCCCGTCGGCCGGACGGCCGCGCTGAAGGCGGCGCGCGGGCGGGGCTGGGACGCGGTGGACGGCGGCACGCTCGTCGTGGTGGAGGGCCCGCGCTTCTCCACCCGGGCCGAATCGCTGTGGCACCGGGCGCAGGGCTGGTCGGTGGTGGGCATGACCGGCCACCCCGAGGCGGCACTCGCCCGTGAGCTGGAGCTCTGCTACACCTCGCTGACGCTGGTCACCGACCTGGACGCGGGCGCCGAGACCGGCGAGGGCGTCTCGCACGAGGAGGTGCTGCGGGTGTTCGCGGCCAATGTGGAGCGGCTGCGGGACGTCCTGATCGACACGGTGAGCGCACTGCCCGCCACCGAGGACCGGGACTGCCTGTGCGCGAACGCGCTGGGCGGGATGGATCCGGGGTTCGAGCTGCCGTGAGCGGGGGCGGGGCAGTGCGCTCACC
>NZ_MUME01000039.1 GCF_002155915.1 Streptomyces thermovulgaris
AGCCGACGACGGCAGTGCCCGCACGGGCCCTGCCGAGCCGTACGGGCACTGCCGTCGTCGGCTCCCCGGAGGGCCACGTAGACTTCGACGCATGGCGAGGAAGGACAACGCAGCCCCGGCTGCCACCCCCGGGCGACTGAAGCAGATCGCTCTGACCTACCAGATGACCCGCAGGGCCGACAAAAGGATCGGTCTGGTGCTCGCGGGTGTCTTCATCATCACCTTCGGTGTCCTCCTCGGGATCGGCTTTGCGATCGGACACCCGATCTACCTCGGCATCCTGGGACTGCTGCTCGCCTTCCTCGCGACGGCGATCGTCTTCGGGCGCCGGGCCGAGCAGGCCGCCTTCGGACAGATGGAGGGACAGCCGGGTGCCGCGGCGGCGGTCCTGGACAACATCGGCCGCGGCTGGACCGTCACCCCGGCGGTCGCCATGAACCGCAACCAGGACGTGGTCCACCGCGCGGTCGGCAGGGCCGGCATCGTGCTGGTCGCCGAGGGCAACCCGAACCGGCTGAAGTCCCTGCTCGCCGCCGAGAAGAAGAAGATGAACCGCATCGTCGCGGACGTCCCGGTGCACGATGTGATCATCGGCACCGGCGAGGGCCAGGTCCCGCTGAAGAAGCTGCGCACCACCATGCTGAAGTACCCGCGCGTGCTGACCGGCCCGCAGGTCACCACCACCAACGACCGGCTGCGCGCCCTGGGCGACCTGATGAGCAACATGCCGCTGCCGAAGGGGCCGATGCCCAAGGGCATGCGGATGCCGAGGGGCCCGAGGATCCGCTGACCGTCCGCACACACATCACGCCTGTGACGAGGGGGCGCCCGGAGTGTGGTCCGGGCGCCCCCTCGTCACAGGCGTCGCATGTCACAGGCGGCCCGGCCGTCCGGTCGTGCCGTCATGGGTGTCCTGCGAGCCGTACGGACACGGCTCCCCGCCGTCCCTCATCGAGGCCGGCTCCAGGGCCCTGCCCGGCCGCCCTCGGTTCCCCCGCGTTCCGCGGGCCGCCGAAGCTCCCTCCATCCATACGGACGAGACGGAGCTCCCTGTCTTCATGGAGGGAGCCCCGTCTCGTCCGTATGGATCCGCATGTCGTCCGTATGGATCCGCATGAATCCGTCGCACGGATCCGCGCCCCGGCCGTGCCGGTCTCAGATCCGCACCTCGACCGTGCCCGCCAGCCGGTCGTGCAGACCGCGGCCGTCGCGGTCCCAGATCAGGGCGGGGACGGCCAGGCACAGCAGCACCGTGCGCAGCGCGGCGCGCAACGGCTGCACCCGGCCGGTGCTCAGGGTGAGCACCCGCAGGCCGAACAGGCGCTTGCCCGGGGTGAAGCCGACCGTGCCGACCGTGAGGACGCCGAGCACCAGGAAGATGAGCAGGGCCCAGTTGCCGGTGGCCTGGTTGTAGCCGTCGGTGATCAGGCCGTATGCGATCAGCATGCACAGCGCCCAGTCGACGGCGAGGGCGCCGAGGCGCCTGCCCGGACGGGCGATCGAGCCCGGCCCCTCCTTGGGCAGCCCCAGCTGTTCACCCGGGTAACCCAGGTCGACACCGGCTTCCTCCATGGCCGCACGCGGCCCCGACAGCCATGACGCAACTGCTCGCCTGTTGTCCACGCATCCACCGTACTGCGGCGCCGGAAACGGGGAAGTCGGTGGGGTGGCCATCGCCACGTCCCGCGCCGGCCCGGTTAACGTCTGCGAAACAAACGGGTCACGCCCGGGAAATCACCCGTTCCTAGGGTCGAGGCAGCACGTGCCGCGCACTGGCCGCACAGAACGATCTACCCACCCCGGCGCCACGGTCGGGAGCAGGAGGAGCTGGATGTTCCAGAACGCCGACGAGGCCAAGAAATTCATCGCGGACGAGGACGTCAAATTCATCGATGTCCGTTTCTGCGACCTGCCGGGCGTCATGCAGCACTTCACGGTGCCCGCCGAGGCGTTCGACCCCGATGAGGAGCTCGCCTTCGACGGCTCCTCCATCCGTGGATTCCAGGCCATCCACGAGTCCGACATGGCCCTGCTCCCCGACCTGTCCACCGCACGCCTGGACCCCTTCCGCCGGGACAAGACCCTCAACATCAACTTCTTCATCCACGACCCGATCACGGGCGAGGCGTACTCCCGTGACCCGCGGAACGTGGCCAAGAAGGCCGAGACGTACCTGGCCTCCACCGGAATCGCCGACACCGCGTACTTCGGTCCCGAGGCCGAGTTCTACGTCTTCGACTCCGTCCGCTTCCGGACCGCCGAGAACGAGGCCTTCTACCACATCGACTCCGAGGCCGGCGCCTGGAACACCGGCGCGCTGGAGGAAAACCGCGGTTACAAGGTCCGTTACAAGGGCGGTTACTTCCCGGTTCCGCCGGTCGACCACTTCGCCGACCTGCGCGCCGAGATGACCCTGGAACTGGAGAAGTGCGGTCTGAAGGTGGAGCGCCAGCACCACGAGGTGGGCACCGCCGGCCAGGCCGAGATCAACTACAGGTTCAACACGCTGCTCGCCGCCGCCGACGACCTTCAGCTGTTCAAGTACATCGTGAAGAACGTCGCCTGGCGCAACGGCAAGACGGTGACCTTCATGCCGAAGCCGATCTTCGGCGACAACGGCTCGGGCATGCACGTGCACCAGTCGCTGTGGAACGCCGGCGAGCCGCTGTTCTACGACGAGTCCGGCTACGCGGGTCTGTCGGACATCGCCCGCTACTACATCGGCGGCATCCTCAAGCACGCCCCGGCGCTGCTGGCCTTCACCAACCCGACGGTGAACTCGTACCACCGCCTGGTGCCGGGCTTCGAGGCCCCGGTGAACCTGGTGTACTCGCAGCGCAACCGCTCCGCCGCGATGCGCATCCCGATCACCGGGTCCAACCCGAAGGCCAAGCGCGTGGAGTTCCGTGCGCCGGACTCCTCCGGCAACCCCTACCTGGCCTTCTCCGCGCTGCTGCTCGCGGGCCTGGACGGCATCAAGAACAAGATCGAGCCGCCGGAGCCGATCGACAAGGACCTGTACGAGCTGCCGCCCGAGGAGCACGCCAACGTCGCCCAGGTCCCGACCTCGCTGGACTCCGTCCTGCGGGCTCTGGAGGAGGACCACGAGTTCCTGCTCCAGGGCGATGTGTTCACGTCCGACCTGATCGAGACGTGGATCGACTTCAAGCGCACGCACGAGCTCGCTCCGCTGCAGCTGCGTCCGCACCCGCACGAGTTCGAGCTGTACTTCGACGTCTGATCCGGCACCCGGTTCGACGTCAGAGCCGTCCGGGGGTCCCGGCTTCTCGCCGGGACCCCCGGACGAGGCCTTCGGGCCACGGGACAGCGGGATGCGCCGGCCTGCTCCGGCACACACGGCCGAGGGCCGCTCCCTGGGTCGCAGGGAGCGGCCCTCGGCCTTGCCCGCGTTCAGCGGACCAGGATCACCACAGGACCGGAGTTGTAGCCGTAGCCGTAGCCGTAGTTGTAGGGGAGGAATCCCCCGAAGCCACCGAAGCCGCCGCAGTGGCCACGCCACCAGCCGCCGTAGTAGCAGCCACCGCCCTGGACGAGGCCGGTGGACGCCTGGGCCGGGGTTGTTGCCGGGGTCGCCGCCGCAGCCGTGCCTGCTGTGCCCAGGGCGACACCGCCGGCCATCAGGGCTCCGACTGCGGACATTGCGAAGAGACGCCTCGCACGTTGTGCTTTCATGGGAATACCTTCCTCTCCACCCCCTCGTACGGCTTCGCGCACGAGACGGATGGCCGCGGCCGCAGCAGGAAAGGTACGGCAACGCGGTCGTAGGTCTGCCGCTTGCTGAGTGCGGCTCTCATCACAGAGGCTAAACGGGTACCGCCGGCGCGGCATCTCGGAGACGGAGGGCCGGCAGAGGCGGCACGCGGCCGGGAAGGGGACGGGGATGACGGGGAAGTCCGAGCCGGACGACTGGGAGCGCGAGTTCGATCTTCGCTGGGCGGACGCCGCCGAGCACAAGGAGCCCTCCGCCCGGGCCCGTATGCTCGCCGCCCGCTGGAGGAACAATCCGCCGGACCCGGTCCCGTTCCGCGCCGATCCGGACCGCGTCGCGCGGCGCCGCTCGCGGTGGATGTCCACCGTCGTGGTGCTCGGCTGCGTCGCGCTGGTGATCGTGTTCCTCGGCTACCTCCAGACGCGCGCCTGACCGCCGGGGCCGAGCGCACCCTCTCCGCCGCCTGCGGGAGCTGCCTCCGGGACCGCACGGGACCTCGTCCTGAGCACCCGCAGGTGCACACTGGATGACAAGAGAAGTCCCGATTGCGCCGGATGTCCGGCTGGGCGGGGTGGTGCAGGATGCAGAGCCGTTTCCGGAGCGACCGGCAGCTGACCGTGCGCATGGGGGTCACGCTGTTCCTGCTCGGGCTGCTGTACGTGGCGTTCGTGGCCGCACTGATCGCCCTGCTGAAGTCCTGGGTGCTGGTCGTGGTGATCGCGGCGGGTGTGCTCGTCGCCCAGTACTGGTTCTCCGACCGGATCGCGCTGTTCGCGATGCGCGGCCGGGTGGTGGAGCGGGAGGAGAGTCCCGAGCTGCACGCGGTGGTCGACCGGCTGTGCGCCCTCGCGGACATGCCCAGGCCGACGATCGCCATATCCGACATGGACATGCCGAATGCATTCGCGACGGGCCGGAACCCGGACCATGCGGTGGTGTGCGTGACGACCGGGCTGCTGCGCCGGCTGGAGCCCTCGGAGCTGGAGGGCGTCCTCGCGCACGAGCTGTCCCATGTGGCGCACAAGGACGTCGCCGTGATCACGGTCGCCTCCTTCCTCGGCGTGCTCGCGGGGCTGATCGTGCGGTTCGCCTTCTACTCGCAGCTCCTCGGACGGGACCGCAAGGACCAGAACACCCTGGTGGTCCTCGCCGCGGTGATGGGCGTCTCGGCGGCCGTGTACGTGATCAGCTTCCTGCTGATCCGGGCGCTGTCCCGGTACCGCGAGCTGGCCGCGGACCGGGCGGCGGCACTGCTGACCGGACGGCCCTCGGCCCTGGCGTCCGCGCTGACCAAGGTCACGGGCGACATCGCGCGGATCCCGTCCCGGGACCTGCGCACCGCCCAGGCCTTCAACACCTTCTACTTCACGCCGGCGCTGGGCTCCGGCCCCAGCATCGCCCGGCTCTTCTCCACCCACCCGAGCCTGGAGCAGCGGCTGGAGCAGCTGGGCCGGATCTCCGCCGAGCTGGGCGAGGCCGCGACTCCGGGGAAGGCGGGCTGAGCATGGGCCTTCTGGACATCCTGCTCGGCCGTTCGAAACCCGCCCGGCCCGATCTGGACCAGCTGTTCGCGCTGCCGTCGGCGGCGGTGACACTGCAGGCGGCGACCGGCTTCACCCCGGCCGGGCAGGGCGCGGTGTGCTTCGCCACGGTCGAGGGCGCGGCCTTCGAGCAGGTCCACCGCGAGGTCCAGGCCCTCCTGGACGCCGACGCCGGCCGCTCGGGCCCGCCCGTGGAGCTCACCCGGGACTCCTACGGCTACTCCTGGCTGGTCTCCCGCCGCACCCCGGACCAGCTGCCGGACCTGGTCAACGATCTGCACGCGGTGAACAGCGCGCTGGAGTTCCAGGGCTTCGGCCCCCAGCTGCTGTGCTCCCTGACCGGCTTCCAGGACGGCACCGGCCGCCGGCTGGCACTGGTCTACCTGTACAAACGGGGAACCTTCTATCCCTTCGCCCCGCTGCCCGGCCGGGCGCAGCGCCGCGACAACGCGCTCGAACTCCAGGTCAGGGCCGCCCTCGAGAACGATCTGCGCATCGAGCAGGACCTGAGCCGCTGGTTCCCGGTCTGGGGCGCCCCCGGCCTGTGACCGCCGCGACCGCCGCCGCGGCGTGTGACGACTGATGCGCGACGGCGTTCGAGAGCAACCCGCTCCTCGAACGCCGCTTCACTCACCGGGCGCCGCCCCGCAGTCCCGCAGCCAGCTCCACGGAGATCTGCACGCACCGGGCGGCGTACGCATCCAGGTGCCGCGTCCTGAACTCCTCGGCATCCCAGTCCTGGGCCAGAGCATCGCCGCCCGGCCATGTGTACGCCCATCCATGATCTCCGGTGGAGAGCGTCACCTGCCGCAGCTCGTACCGGTCGTCCTCGAACGCGTCAAGGATTCTCCATGCCTCGCTGCTGAGGTCGGTGAGCAGCAGGCCGGCCGCCGAGCCGCCGAGCGCGTCGACCACGAGTCCGGGGTAGCCCCGCCCTTCGAGCGCTGCGGCGCGTCATCCGGGCGCGGAGGCAGGCGTGCGTGCGGGTACTCGTCCCAGCAGGGCTTCAAGGACTTCGGGCAACTGCGGCGTGCCATGGCAGAACAGCGCGTCAGGGCACTGCGAAGTGTCTCGCGGAGGGCAAGAAGCGTGGTGACGCGGCTCGATGCCTGCCGGAGTTCCGCATGCGTCCGGGCGAGGCGGGTGCTGGAACGGCTGATCGGACGCACATCCCGGGTGCTTCTACTGGTGCAGCGGGTCCCGCAGCATCGTGGCGAAGACCGGCGAGTCGTCGAACGGCTGCTGACTGCCGATCTGCTTGTAGCCCCAGGACTCGTACACGGCCTTGAGGCGTCCGCCGGACAGGGCCGGGTTCACCAGGAGCGTGACGCGCTGCTCCGTGCGCTGTGCCAGCAGTTCCTCGTGAAGCTCGCGGGATGTTCCCCGGCCGTGGGTACCGCGCCATGGGCGGCGGACCAGGATCTCGTTCAGAGCAAGGGTGCGCCGGCCGTCTTCCCTCACGAAGTCGGCCGGAAGCGGTTCGCGTTCGGCTGACCACCATGCGGTGTTCTCACCGAGCGGCACCGCGAAGACGTATCCGACCGGCTCGTCCCCGTCGTACCCGATGACGGCTTCCCAGCCGGGTCGGGACGCATACGCCATCAGCCGCTCGTCGAACCGGTCGCGGTGGTAGAAGGGACGGTCCATCAGCCCGAACTCACCGCGTACCTCGACATGGATGTCGAGGATGAGCTGGCGTACCTCGGACACGTCGCTGGTCCGTCGGTAGGTGATGCCGTTCATGCGGCTGCCCTCCGGTGCTCAAGCCACGCAGTGGCTGCGGCGCTGCGGGGCGCCATGGTCGTGAGCCGGGTCGTGAAGGTGTTCAGGAGCATGTGCACGCGGCCATGGCCGGCAATCCCGGAAGGGACCTTTTGGGCAGCGGCTACGGCCGGCTCGATGTCTCCCTGGCCGAGCTGGGCCAGGGCCAGGTTGGCGTACGTCAGGGCGCGGTTCCGTTCGAGGTCGGGCCGCAGCCTGGTGAGGCATCGGTGCGCGTGGCGCTCGGCTTCCGCCCATTTGCCGAGGCGCAAGTAGGTGAAGGTGGCCAGGCTGTCCAGCTCGGCCTGGTCGAAGAAGCCCATCCACGGCGGGCGGTGCTTCGCCGGGTCGGCCCGGTCGAAGCCGGCCTGGGCCATGTCGATCGCGCGGAGGGCGCTGCGGTGGTCACCTGCGTCGGCATGGAAGGTCGCGAGCCGGGCGAGGGCAAGGGAGGCGTACATGGGATCGCTGCGGGCGACGGTCGTGGCCCGGGCAGCTTCACCAGCGGCGACGGCGTCGGCGGGGCGGCCGAGGTACCGGTACATGATCCCGGCGTGGCCCCACACCCGGAACAGCACATGACGGTTGTCGGCCAGGCCGGCGAGGGTGACGGCCTGGTTGAGGTACGGCTCGGCCTCGCCAAGGCGGCGGCCGTCGATGGCGGCCCACAAGGCGCTCGCGGTGAACGCCGCCGCGACGCCGTACAGCTCGGACCGGATACGGGCGGAGGCTGTGTGCGAGTTCTGCAGGGCCACCGTCTCGGCAGCGAGCGCGGCGGCATGCTGCTGGAGTTCCCGTGTCCCTCCGTACTTGTTGTCCATGCTGACAAGGGCTGCCAGCTTCGCGTTCATCCGGTCCACGTCGGCCGATCCGAGTCGGCGCTGCGTAGCGGACGGTGCGGTCAGTGCGGCTCCAGCGGCGGTGGCCGCGGCGAGAAAGGTGCGGCGATACAAGGGATCGTCCTCGGGTGCTGGGGAAGGGTCTGAGTTCTTACTCCCCCGGGGAACGAAGCCTAACGCTGTGGCTGGGAGGCCCGTAACCCTCTCAAGTGCCGTCCTCAGCAGGGTGTTGGGCGAGCGGTGTTCACCGCGGAGCAGCTTGAAGACGTGCCTGTCGTTGACCGTGCCCTGCCGACCCGTCAGCTTGCTGATTTCCGCGTTGACCAGGGAAGTCAGCTCCCCGACCTTCACCTTGTGCTCGCGCATCCACGAAGCGAGCGCTTCGTTGCGTGTTCTTGGCATGACAGAACGTTAGGGTCCGCCCCGCGCATGAGAGTAAAGGGAAAGCCAAAACGGCAGGGGGGCCGCACTCAGTTTCCGGCCCATACGGCATCCACACCAGCCCCGGCGCGACGGTTACCTAGGTGCACATGAGCCAGCAGGCGGCTTCCAGCACCACGTCAGATCGCGACGAGGAGAGTCAATGGGTACAGCTACGGCGTCGAGCATGGCCCTTCCGGCCAGGAAGGAGTTAGCCGGCCACGCAGGGCTCGCGCTCCGCCATGGCGTCCGCCCTCGCCCAGAGGGCCGGCTGGAGACGACGTTCGACATCGCTCCGCGCCGCGCAGGGGAGGAGCTGCCCGCACGAGACGCCAACCGCGCCGGTGCCATGCGCCGCATCGCTCGCGCATTTCTCTCCTTCCACAGCCTGGCGCACATGGAGTTCGCGGTAAGCCTCATCGTCTCCGAACTCATCACCAACGCCGTCATGCACAGCCGAGGCACAAAGGTGGGGTTCACCCTGGCCTTCCAGGACGACCGTCTGCACATCGCCGTACGGAACGACAGAGCCGGCATCCGAATCCCCGCTCGCCACGGCTCCATCGACGACGAACACGGCCGCGGTCTCCAACTCGTCGCCCTCATCGTCACCGAAGCCGCCGGAACCTGGGGCCTCGAGGGTGATGGCATGACCGTCTCGTGCAGCCTGCCGGTCACGGGAGGTCCCCAGTGACCTCCCGTGCCCTGAGCCGCCGCGCCGGCAATGCCGACGTACCGCGGTGGGGGACCGCCCGGTGGAGTGCATGCCTCCCGGAGCGAGGGGCCGTGGAAGCGGCCCTCGCCGCAATCCGTACTTGGCAGCCGTACGACGGACACGCCTGGCTGGACGACGTGGGCAATGTCCTCGGCTCCGTACCGCAGGCCGAGAGCCGCATGGACGAACTCGCCCAGCGGCTCCGCGGCTGCCTCATGCAGCTCGTGGGCTACACCGTCAACAGCGGAGTCGAGGCGAAGGACCAGCGCGCCGTCAAAGGCCACTCCCTGAACGAACAGTCACAGCCCACACCCCTGCTCCAGAGCACACCGTGACCCGACCTGTCCACGACGACCCATCCCCTGGAGATCTCTCGATGACTGTCGAGACAGCAGCCTGCGTTCCGGAGGCCGCGGCCATCGTCCGCAGCTTCACCACGCAGCTTCCCGGCGCCCCGAGGGCTCTGATCACCGCGCGCACCTGGACCCGGCAGATGGTCACCATCCTGGGCTGGCCCGGGGACGTCCAGCAGGCCGTCGATGTCGTCAGCCGGCTCGTGGACAACGGCGTGCAGCACGGAGTGCCCAGCACCGCGCCCTTGTGCGAGAGGCAGCTCACGTTGAGCGTCGCGCTCGATGAATCGGGTGCGCTGCTCATCGATGTCGCCGACATGGACCCGGCCTTCCCCGACTTCGACGCCGCCGTACGCGGCGAGAAGGGCCGGGGCCTGTGGCAGGTCGCCTGCCTCGGCGCCCGGGTCACATGGTTCCTGCACCACGCGGGAACCGGCAAGACCGTCCGCGCCGCCCTCGCCCCCTCCGGCCGGCCCGGCTTCTCCGGATGCAGCCTTCCCCAGACTCCCTCTTCGGCCATCTCCGAACCGTGTTCCCCCACGGCACCGCAGCCCGCCGAAAAGGGCTCGGACTCCACCCCTGAGGGGCAGCAGTGAGCACTGCAACCGCTCTGGTCGTCCTGTACATCACGGCACGTGCCGGCGAGGAAGCGGACCTGCTTCTCAACTTGTGCATGCGCCCCGGCCCGGACCGGCGTCCTCGGCTCGCGTACGTGGACGAGGACCCACGGGACCGAGACCTCAAGGGCGTGCTGTGAGCGCGCTGCTCCATGTCGCTCGACGCCTTCGGCAAGCCGACGGGAGACCCGCGGTGGCGGCTGGTGCACCCGCTGCGCCGGCGCGTGACGATGGCCTTCCTGCGGTGCCAGGTGTGCACGGCCCCGGTCAAGCACCGCGACGGCGTTCTCTTCCTGAAGACGGCAGACCGTCTCGACTGCACCGCCCCGCTGAGGACCGCGCAGCCGCCGGTCTGCCGGGAGCACGCCCGGATGGCGGCTCAACGGTGCCCACACCTCAGGCGCAAGGGACACATCGCGCTGCTGGCCGCCCGGTTCCCGCTCTACGGGGTGATCGGTACCGCGTACCAGTACGGCGAGAACAGCGTCCAGGCCCTCACGAGCACCGAGGCCCCTCTCCCCTACAGCCATCCGCAGACCGGCTGGTTCCTCGCCTCCCAGCTCATACGCGAACCACGGGAGTACGAAGTCGTCAATCTGGACGATCTTGTACCCGCAGCGTAGACGACCGCCCGGCGGTCCAGACGTGACGGATCGGACCGTCGGGCGGTTCTCCAACCGGCTCGGGGCCTCCCCCGTACAGCAACTCGAACAGCCCTGACCGGTTCGAGCTGGGCGCTCTCGGCCAGGGCCTGCAGGGCAAAGCGCTCGCCGAGCGCCTGACCGAGGAGATCCAGACCTGGGATCGCGGCCACCACGGGTACCGCGTGCACATCGAGGTCTACCCGTCCGGTACGCCGGACTCCTGGCTTCCCGCGGGCCGCGTCATCACGCGTCGGCACACGCGGGTCGTCATCTCCTGGCCCTGGCGAGACGGAAAGGAGCCGTCGACAGCCCCTGACCCACCACCCTGTCCCTCCGACCACGTACGACCGAAGGAAGTTCATGACCGAGACGACCATCGAGCCCGACGAGGCAACCCGCCTGCGGAACAAGGTGGTGGACGAGCTGTGCGCGGACGGCACGATCTCCTCCCCGCAGATCGAGGCGGTGATGCGCAAGGTACCCCGGCACGAGTTCACCCCCAACACGCCGCTGGACAAGGCGTACGACACGTACGCCGCCGTGATCACCAAGACCGACGAGTACGGCGTGCAGCTCAGCTCGGTGTCCGCGCCGCAGATCCAGGCCATGATGCTGGAGCAGGCCCGGGTGCGGCCCGGAATGCGAGTGCTGGAGATCGGCTCGGGCGGGCTGAACGCGGCCTACCTCGCTGAACTCGTCGGTGAGGGGGGCGAGGTTGTCACTGTGGACATCGACCCCAGCGTGACCGACCGCGCCCGGCGGCTCCTCGATGAGCACGGCTACAACAAGGTGCGCGTCCTCACCGCCGACGCGGCCGAGCCGATCCCGGACCTCGGCAAGGTCGACGTCGTCATGGTGACCGTCGGCGCCTGGGACATCGCTCCGGCCTGGATCACCCAGCTCAAGCCCGACGGCCGACTCGTGGTGCCGCTGCGCATGCGGGGGCTGACCCGCTCGGTCGCCTTCACCCAGATCACCGGGGAGCACGGCACGTACCTGGAGAGCGAGTCGGCGCTGATCTGCGGCTTCGTGCCGATGCAGGGCTCGACCGCCCACCGGGAAGAACTCCTCCTCGTCAATGGCACCCCGGAGATCGGCCTGCGGTTCGATGACGGCCTGCCGGCCGACCCGCACCGGCTGGACAACGCCGTCACCATGCCGCGCCACGAGATGTGGACCGGTGTCACCGTGGGCCTCCAGGAACTGATCGACACCCTCCAGATGACCATGGCCATCGCTTTGCCGGGGTTCTGCATCATGGCCGTCGACGAGGACCTGGACACCGGGGTGGTCGCCCCGACCAACAAGCGGTTCGCCCTCGCCGCTGTCGAGGACGACTCCTTCGCCTACCTCGTCACCCGACGTACCGACGACAACAAGCACGTCGAGTACGGCGTACACGCTCTCGGCCCGCACGCGGGGCAGCTCGCCGACAAGATCGCCGGCGTGCTGCGCGACTGGGACACCAGCCACCGCGGCGGCCCCGGCCCGGTCATCCGGGTCCATCCGGCCGGCACCCCCGACGACCAGATCACGGCCGACCGGGTCATCGACAAGGTGCACAGCCGGATCTCGCTCTCCTGGCCCCCGGCCTGACGCCGGGAGCCAGGCCGTCCCGCACCACTGGAAGAAGAGGAAAGGCAGGACACGCATGACGAGCATCACTCTGACCGCGCCGCCCGCGCCGACGGGCCTGGACGACGACTTCGCGCCCCTGGACGTGAAGGTCGTCATTGCCGAGCATCCGCACGGCAAGCTCATGTGTTCCACGGGCGACGGCTGCGGCACCACCTGCGCGACGAATTCCTCCGCCTGCAACTCCTTCGTGGAGGACCCGGCCTGATCCGGGCCCCACAGCTGGTGGGCCGGGCGCAGCG
>NZ_MUME01000390.1 GCF_002155915.1 Streptomyces thermovulgaris
CGCCCGCCCCGTCGTGCTCTTCCGTCCGTCGTGTCTTCCCGTCCGGGGCTACTCCATCCCCCTCCGCCGTGCCCGCAGCACCGCGTCGAGGGAGAGCACCGGGGCACCGGCGAGGACGAGGGGCAGCCAGGCCATCAGATAGGCGAGGTCGTTGCCGTAGTAGTAGGGGGTGGTGGACCAGCTGACCGTGAGCCACAGGCTGAGGGAGATCAGTGCGCCGCCGAGTGCGGCCAGACGGCTCAGCAGGCCGACGAGGACGCCGAGGCCGACGGCCAGTTCGGCGAAGGCCATGCCGTAGCCGAAGCCGACCGGGTTCTTCAGGGCCAGGTCGACCAGGGCGGGGACGGCGGAGGAGTCGCGGACCGCGCGCATGGTCTCGCCGATCGATCCGGGACCGGCGCTCTTCAAAAAGGCGCTGTCGGTGAGCTTGTCGAGACCGGCGTAGACGAAGGTGACGCCCAGGAAGATCCGGAGGGGAAGCAGGGCGTGGCGGGCCGCGGTCTCGCGCCAGGTCTCGTTCCGGCCGACGTACAGGCCATGTGTGTCCGCGTGCACACTTTGGGTCATCGCTACCAGCCGCCTCTCACCGCCGTGCCGTTCACATGGTGTGCCCCCCGCAGGACCATACGTATGCACGGCTGGGCCGCCTCAACCCCGCGGAACCATTTTTCCGGCTTCCGCGTGACTTCGGGCCGTCTGTCGCAAGGTGCCCGGTCCCGCGGACGGCGGAGGGGCGTCGCTCCCCGGTGCGAGGGGGCGTCATTCCACGACGTCGATCGTGTACCGGTTCGTCTCCACGCCCGCCGCCGTCACCACCTGCACCTCGACCCGGCCCGGTTCCACGTCCGCCGGGACGGGCACGGTCAGTGTCGTGTCCGTGGGATTGCTGAAACCGCCCGTGACCGGGACCAGGGGCACCTGGACGTTGACCGCGCCGATGCGCACCACCATCCGGGCCAGCCGGTCGGCCCGCTGCGCGCCCGGCGGGACGAAGCCCGCGCCGCGGATCTCGATGTCGTCGCCGGTGCGGATCGGCGCGTCCAGGTCACCGGCCTCCCGGGCCCGGACCACCGACAGGACGACCGGACGCCCGCCCTCGGCGTACTTGCCCGCCAGATAGGTCGCCGCCGACACCAGCACCACCACCGCGAGTCCCCACGGCAGGTCGGGCAGCTGGTCGGGGCGCCGGGCCAGCCGGACCGCGGCGAAGACCAGGGCCACGGCGTTGATCACGACGTACTGGATGTCCGCGAACGTCCCCCGTCCCGCGTCGTCGGTCAGCAGGTCGGCCGCGCGCGGCCGGTCCGCCCGCACCTTCTGCAGCCGCTGCTCCTGCACCCTCAGCCCGACGACCCGCCGCACCAGGACCGCGATCCCGCACACCACGGCGAGCACGGTGACCACACCGGCGCCCCGGGCCAGCTCCAGTCCATGGATCAGCGCATCGCGCTCGGCGGGGTCCGAGGCGGCTGCCAGCCGGCCCGCCAGGACCAGCACCGCGTACGCCACGAACAGCACCCATGCGGCGGCGACCGCCCGTGAGGTGGACAGCCGGTTGTCCTCGCCGATGACCGGGGCCAGCGCCCCGCCGCGCGCCCGGTGGAACCAGGAGGCGGCGGTCAGCGCACCGCCCATCACGACGGCCGCGAGCAGCCCCGCCGTCCGTGCGGTGCTCCAGCCCGCTCCGACCGCCGTCAGCGCCTGCACCAGAAGCAGCAGTACGACCGCCGCCCACACCGTGTACGTCGTCCAGCGCCACAGCCGGGCCAGCCAGGCCTGGCCCTCGGCCCGGGCGCGTTCGGCGACGAGCTCCGCCGCCTGGGTCAGCTCCTCCGAGATCCACTGCCGGGAGGCCGGCGCCGAGTGGGCCACGGCCGCCGGCAGTCCCTGGCCGGCGGCGAACTCGTCCCGTTTGAGGAGGAATGCGGCAACCGCCTTCCGGTGCCCCGCACGTGCTCCGTGCGGACAGTCCCCGCATGTGCAGCCGCCCCCGTGGGCAGCCGTCACCGCACCGTCTCCCAGCTCCTGCACCGCCACGTCCGACGCCCGCCTTACTCCGTCAGCCCGCAGCCAGTCCGCGGACAACACCCTTACGCCGTCAGCGAATTGTGCCCTATACCGCCCCGCCCTCGGCCGCCAGGTCCGATCAGCCCGGTCAGCGCGGGTGATGTCGGAATCGCTGTGTTGACGCGGCCGCGCACATGTCCGTACGGCCGGTCTCGCCCCGGATGATTCCGGGCGGGCGGCCCGGGATCCGGCGCGTCCGCCGCCCCGGCCCAGGAGCCGTCCGCCGAGCCGGGCGGACGACCGGACGAACGGGGCCGGGCGAGCAGACCGGAGGAGCGGACCGGACAACCGGATCGGGTTGGACCGGCTGCCCCGGAATCTCGACAGAAGATGTCAGGTATTGCCGCAAGACTCGCGGCATGAGCACCAACTGGGCGGCCTTCGCCGCAGCGGAACCCGAACTGGCCACGACCGTCGAACAGCGCTTCGGGGCGTTCACCCACCATGTCCTCGCCACCCTGCGCAAGGACGGCTCCCCTCGCACCACCGGCCTGGAGGTGCGCTTCCTCCACGGCGAGCTGTGGCTCGGCATGATGCCGAACTCGCTCAAGGCGCTCGACCTGCGCCGGGATCCGAGATTCGCGCTCCAGGCCAATCCCGGGCCGGGCACCACGATGGGCGGCGGCGACGTACGGATCTCCGGACGGGCGATCGAGGTGGAGGACCCGCGGACGAAGAGGGCGTACACGGAAGAGGTGGAACCGCCGGAGCCGTTCCACCTCTTCCGCACCGAGTTGACGGAGGTCGTACGGACCTGTGTGGAGGACGACACCTATCTGGTCGTCCAGGTCTGGAAGCCCGGAGAGCCGGTGCGCACGCTCAAACGGACCTGAGCCGGACGGGACCGAGCCGCCGGGGGCTCACTCCCACTCGATCGTCCCCGGGGGCTTGGAGGTCACGTCGAGCACGACCCGGTTGACCTCCGGGACCTCGTTGGTGATCCGGGTGGAGATCCTCGCGAGCACGTCGTACGGCAGACGCGACCAGTCGGCGGTCATCGCGTCCTCGGAGGAGACCGGGCGCAGCACGATCGGGTGGCCGTAGGTGCGGCCGTCGCCCTGGACACCGACGGACCGCACGTCCGCGAGCAGCACCACCGGGCACTGCCAGATGTCCCGGTCCAGGCCGGCCGCCGTCAGTTCCTCACGGGCGATGGCGTCGGCCTCGCGCAGCAGGTCCAGGCGCTCCTTGGTGACCTCGCCGACGATCCGGATGCCGAGACCGGGCCCCGGGAACGGCTGCCGGTGGACGATCTCCTCCGGCAGCCCCAGCTCCTGGCCGATCATGCGGACCTCGTCCTTGAACAGCTGGCGCAGCGGCTCGATCAGCTTGAACTCGAGGTCCTCGGGCAGGCCGCCCACATTGTGGTGCGACTTGATGTTCGCGGTGCCGGTGCCGCCGCCGGACTCGACCACGTCCGGGTAGAGCGTGCCCTGGACCAGGAACTCCACCGCCGGGCCCTCGTCCGCGACGATCTCCGCCTGGGCCTGCTCGAAGACCCGGATGAACTCACGGCCGATGATCTTCCGCTTCTCCTCGGGGTCGGTGACCCCCTTGAGCGCGGTGAGGAAGCGCTCCTCGGCGTCCACGACCTTCAGCTGGACGCCGGTCGCGGCCACGAAGTCCTTCTCGACCTGCTCGGTCTCGCCCTTGCGCATCAGGCCGTGGTCGACGTACACGCAGGTCAGCTGGGAGCCGATGGCCTTCTGGACGAGGGCGGCGGCGACCGCGGAGTCCACACCGCCGGACAGGCCGCAGATCGCGCGCTTGTCGCCGACCAGCTCACGGATGGCGGCGACCTGCTCCTCGATGACGTTGCCCATGGTCCAGGTCGGCTCGAGCCCCGCACCGCGGTACAGGAAGTGCTCCAGCACCTGCTGGCCGTACGTGGAGTGCAGGACCTCGGGGTGGTACTGCACGCCGTACAGCTTCTTCTCGTCGTTCTCGAACGCGGCGACCGGGACGACGTCCGTGGAGGCCGTGACGGTGAAGCCCTCGGGAGCGGCGGAGCAGGCGTCGCCGTGCGACATCCACACGGACTGCTCGGCCGGGGTGCCCTCGAAGAGGGTGGACGAGGACTTGGAGACGGTCAGCGCGGTGCGGCCGTACTCGCGGGCACCGTGTTCTCCACGGTGCCCGCGAGTACGGCCG
>NZ_MUME01000391.1 GCF_002155915.1 Streptomyces thermovulgaris
GCCCACCCCTTCGCCCCGCCCTGCTACGCCGAACGGGCCGTGCCCGACCTCACCTGGCGCATGGCGACCTGGATCCGGTCCACCGGCGGCCGGCTGGTGCTCTCCGGGCACTCCCAGGGCAGTGTGCTGGCCGCCGCCGCGGCCTGGCAGCTTCCCGCGCAGGTCCGCGGACGGGTCGCGCTGCTGACCTACGGCTCGCCGCTGGAGAGGCTCTACGGCCGCTGGTTCCCGGCCCACTTCGGTCCGGCCGCCCTCGAGGCCCTGCACCGGGACGTGAACTGCTGGCGCAATCTGTACCGGCTCACCGACCCCATCGGCGGCCCGGTCCGGCCGGGCGGCGACCGCGGCACGGAGGTGGACCGCGCCCCGCTGAAGGACCCGCTCGCCCATGGCCGCACCGCGCAGCACCCCTTGCCCGCCCCGATCCTCGGCCACTCCGACTACCAGGCGGACCCGGCCTTCGCCGAGGAACGCGCGCAGCTGCTCGCCCGGCTGCGCCCGGACCTGCCCGCACCGCGGCACGCGCCCTCCGGGCCGTCGAAGGACATGCCGTCCGGCGGCCACGAACCGCCGGGCGGTGCCGGGGTTCAGGACAGCGCGGGCAGATCCTCGGGGTAGAGCAGCGTCAGGTCGTCGGTGCTGGGGTCGGCGAGCTGGGCGACCCGGCCCGCGTGCCGCTCCAGCATCGCCTCGAAGGTCTGCCGCGCGGTACGGCCGTTGCCGAACGACGGCCCCTTGGGCAGTGCCGTGAAGTACGCCAGCAGGGCCTCGGCCGTCCCCGGCGCCAGCCGGTACTCGTGCTCCTCGGCCTGCTGCTCCACGATCCGCAGCAGCTCCTCCGGGCCGTAGTCGCCGAAGGTGATGGTGCGGGAGAAGCGGGACGCGATACCGGGGTTGGCGGAGAGGAACCGCTCCATCTCGGCGGTGTACCCGGCGACGATCACCACCACCGCGTCCCGGTGGTCCTCCATCAGCTTCACCAGGGTGTCGATGGCCTCCTTGCCGAAGTCCCGTCCGGCGTCCTCCGGGGCGAGCGTGTACGCCTCGTCGATGAACAGCACCCCGCCGCGCGCCCGTTCGAACGCCTCCTGGGTGCGGATCGCGGTGGAGCCGATGTGCTCGCCGACCAGGTCGACCCGGGAGACCTCGACCAGGTGCCCCTTCTCCAGAACGCCCAGGGAGGCGAGGATCTCGCCGTACAGACGGGCGACCGTGGTCTTGCCGGTGCCGGGGGAGCCGGTGAAGACCAGATGGCGCTTGACCGAGGCGGCCTTCAGCCCGGCCTGCTGCCGGCGCCGGCCCACCTCGATCATGTCGATCAGGGCGCGCACCTCCCGCTTGACGCTGTCCAGGCCCACCAGCGCGTCGAGTTCGCCGAGGACGTCCTTCGCGCTCCGGGTGGACCGCTCCGGCTCGGCGGCGGTCACCGGCGGCTCCTGCTCGGTGGTGCGCTGCCCGGGGAGCGCACCCAGCAGGCCGGGGTGCGCACTCGCCGTCTGCACCACCGTCTCCCGGGCCGTGGGCAGGCGCACCCCGCCGCTCTCGTCGCTGCTGCAGTCCTCGACCACGGGACCCGATCCCGCCCTGGCGTCCGGCCCGCCGTCCGCGAACTCGTAACCGCCGCGCGCGCACCGCTCCGTACGGCACTTCCTCAGTGTCGTACGGCAGCCGTCGATCACATGGAAGCCGTAGCCCTTGCTGTCCGTCACCCGGCAGCCCAGGAAGCTGCCGCGGCCCCCGGCGGAGACGTAGACACCGGCCTCGGCGGGGGAGGAGACCGTGCACCGCTCGACGGTGGGGTCGGCGCCCTTGGTGACGATCACGCCGGTCCGGGTCCCGTCCAGGGTGCAGTTGCTGAGGGTGCCGCCGCTGCCGTGGTCGCGGAACCAGGCACCCGTGGCCGCGTCCCTGATCCGGCAGTCGTCCAGCTGCGCGACGGCGCCGTCGCTCACCGACACCGCCGTGTTGCGCACCTGGGCCAGATCGCTGTCCACGACGTCCGCACGGGAGCCGCGGTCCAGCACGAACAGCGCGTCCGGCACGTCGTGCACCCGGCAGGCCTCGAGCACCGCGGTGGCACCGTCGCTGACCCACACCGCCGGGTAGTCGCCGGTGCTGTCGGAGATCTCGCACTGGTTGGCGTCCACCCGTGTGCCCGGGTCCCACACCGACAGGCCGTTGCGCCCGAACCGGCGCACCGCCGTCCGGGTCAGCGTCAGCACCGAACGCGACCGCAGATCCACCGCGTTCTCCGGGACGTCGTGGATCCGGCAGTCGGCGAGCGTCAGCACGGCGTCGGTGTCGAGCGTGACGCCGTCCCCGGTGGTGCGGTGCACATCGCAGTCGGTCAGGTGCGCGGTGGCTCCGCCCGTGACCCGGACACCGCTGCCCCGTACCTCGTAGACCTCGCACCCCACCGCCTCCAGCGCGCAGTCGCCGCCCGTCGCCGACAGGCCCGCGCCGGAGGTGTGGTGGATCCGGCAGCGCTCCAGCCGGGGATGGGCGCCGCCGCTGACCGCCACGCCCGACTGCCCGGCCGCGACGACCTCGCACTCCTCGAACACCCCGCCGCCGCCGAGCACGGCGATGCCGATGCCGGCCGGGTTGTCGACCGTGCAGCGCCGTATGGTGGGCCGGGCGTCGCCGCGCACCTCGACACCGGTCGCGGAGCGGGTCACGATCCGCACCTGGGCGATCTCCGGCGTGCCCTCCTCCACCAACAGGGCAGGCGCGGTGGTGTCCTGACCCTCCACATGCACATCCCGCACCACCGCCGAGGCGCGCACGGTCAGCGGCACCCCGTCGAGCGGGGCGATGCGCACCGAGCCGGGGGAGTTCTCGGGGCCGCGCAGGGTCACCGCCCGCCGGACCACGAGATTCTCGCGGTAGGTGCCGGGGGCGACGGTGAGGACGTCACCGTCCGCCGCGGCCTCCAGGGCGGCGGCGAGCGATGCGTACTCACCTGTGCGGCGCCGCCACCGCGATGTGCCGGTGTGCGTCACCTGGACCGTGCCCTGTGCCATGGCTCTGCTGTGCCCCCACCTCGTCGTACGCGGGTTGGTCGATGCCGAGTGCGTCGGCCGGTCCACCGTAGCGTGCCTGCGGACGGCGGGTTGACCGGAGTCGGAAGGCCGTCAGATACCGGTGCCGGTACGGCCCCAGTCCGGTCCCATCCGTTCCCAGGCGCGATCCCATTGCGCATACCGGAGACGGACCAGGTGCCAAAGGACCAGCCGGCGCACGGCCTCGACGAGGCCCGCGGTCAGCAGGGCCGCGCCGATTCCCGCCAGGACCGCGTGGGTGGTGGCCGTGGTGGGGGCCAGGGGCCGGGGCACCGGGGTGCCGTGGGCGTCGGTCCACAGTGCGAAGGTCTCGCCGGGCCTAGGGTCCCTCAGGGGCGTGGGGACCGGACCCTGCCGCCGGGTGCCGTCGGGGGCCGTCCAGGAGGCGAGGACGCGGCTGCGCAGCGTCCGCCCCGGGGAGAGCTCCGGATCGGGCTC
>NZ_MUME01000392.1 GCF_002155915.1 Streptomyces thermovulgaris
CCGGGGTGTCCTCCGCGAGGAAGGCGAAGACCAGCAGACGGCCCTCCCGGGTCACCGCCGTGCCCGCCAGGGTGTTGACGCCGGTCAGGGTGCCGGTCTTGGCACGGGCCAGGCCGGCCGCACCGGCCGCGTCGCCCGCGTAGCGGCTGCTCAGGGTTCCGGTGAAGCCGGCGACCGGGAGGCCGGTGAGCACCGGGCGGAGTTCGGGGTGGGCGGGGTCGGCCGCCTTGAGCAGCAGGGCCGTGAGCAGACGCGCGGTGAGCCGGTCGGCCCGGTTCAGTCCGCTGCCGTCGTGGAACGCGGCGCCCTTCAGGGGGAGGCCGAGCTTTCGCAGGCGGGCCTCGATCGCCGCCGCGCCGCCGGCGAAGTCGGGGCGGACCCCGGTCGCGACGGCCGTGTGGCGGGCCAGGGCCTCGGCGATGTCGTTGTCGCTGTGGGTGAGCATCCGCTCGACCAGGTCGGACAGCGGGGGCGAGGAGACGGACGCCAGGGTCTTCGCCCGCGTGGTCGCCCGGGCCGGGCCGGCCTCCGTGGTGGGGATGCCGGCCTCGGACAGCAGGCGCGCGAAGGTGGCCGCCGCGTGGGCCGCCGGGTCGGCCACGCGCGGGGCGGGGCCGCTGGTGGAGTCGTCGGTGCGCGCCTCGTCGGTCATCAGGGCGGTGACCCGGGCGATGTTCTCGTTGACGCCGATGGGATGCAGCTCGGGACCGGCGTACAGCGAGGTGTCGTACGACAGTGTCGCCTTCGTCACACCCTGCTTGGTCAGTGCGGCCGCCGTCCTGCGGGCGAGCTCGCGCAGGCTCGCCTGCCCCCGGGCCTCCTCCCGGGCGGTGAGCGTGGGGTCGCCGCCGCCGACCAGGACGACCTTCCCGGACTTCCCGGCCTCCCCGGCCTTTCCGGTGCCGGGCTCCAGGACGGCGCGGGTGGTCAGCCGGTGGTCCGGGCCGAGCACGGACAGCGCGGCGGCACCGGTGGCGATCTTGGTGGTGGAGGCGGGGGTGAGCGCCTCGTCGGCCCCCTGGCCGTACAGCTGTTCGCCGGTGGCCGCGTCGACGACGGAGGCGGAGCGGCGGGCGCCGAGGGCGGGGTCCTGCAGCAGCGGGTCCAGGACCTGTGCCAGACCCCGGCTGCCGGAGACCGGCTCCAGCGCGGCCTCGCCGATCCCCACCAGCACCGGCAGGGCGCTGGGCGCGGGCTCGGCCCGGCCGGCGGACACATCCGGCGTACGTGAGGTGTCGGACGTATCGTTTCGGCGCCCGTGATCTGCGCCACCCATGCGTTCCAGGGCGGCCGCACGCCTCCGCTCGGCCGTACGCTGGCCTGTGGAGTCCCAGGGACCGGCGGCGGTCACCGCACCGGCGGCGAGCACCAGGCCGAGCGCGGCGGCACCCGTCGTGTACTGCCAGGTCCTCGGTGTCGTCAGCCGTGGCCCGGCAGCCCGCGCGAACCGTACGACCCGCGGCTTCACGGCGTGCGCCACCCGTGCCAGACGCGGTCTCGCGGCACGCCAGGCCCTCAGCTCCGGCACGACCACCAGCCCCTTTCGCGATCACACATCTGCGTGAGGGACACTTAATCACCAGAAGTATGTGCTGATCATGGAGGAGCCACCGGTGGAGTTCGACGTCACGATCGAAATCCCGAAGGGTTCGCGGAACAAGTACGAGGTGGACCACGAGACCGGTCGCATCCGTCTGGACCGTCGACTCTTCACGTCGACCAGCTACCCGGCCGACTACGGCTTTGTCGAGAACACCCTCGGCGAGGACGGTGACCCGCTGGACGCGCTGGTCATCCTGGACGAGCCGACGTTCCCCGGCTGCCTCATCAAGTGCCGTGCCATCGGCATGTTCCGCATGACGGACGAAGCGGGCGGCGACGACAAGCTGCTGTGCGTCCCGGCGTCCGATCCGCGCGTCGAGCACCTGCGGGACATCCACCACGTGTCGGAGTTCGACCGGCTCGAGATCCAGCACTTCTTCGAGGTGTACAAGGACCTGGAGCCCGGCAAGTCCGTCGAGGGCGCCAACTGGGTGGGCCGCGCCGAGGCCGAGGCCGAGATCGAGCGTTCCATCAAGCGTTTCCAGGAGCGTGGCGGCCACTGAGCCGTCCGACGTTCTCGGGCCGTACCACCCTGCCCCGGGCCGGTGCGGCCTGTTCCTGTTTTGCCCGCGACCAGGCGCGTCCGCACGGGGGATCCGCACACGGCGGGTGACCCCGTGCACAGGCGGATCCGCGGATGTCCGGGCGGATCCGGTGGAGACGTCCGGGGCGTGTCCGCAGCCGGCGACGACGCGGACGGAAGGTGTCGTTCAGGGAGCGTTGCCCAGTGACGGATGCGGAGGACCGCACCCCGCGGTCGAACGGGACGAAGAGCGCGTCCAGGGCTCCCGAGGGGTTCTCGGCGACCCGGGTCCAGCCGGTGCCGGCGGTCCGGACGGGCGACGGCGAGTCGTCCCTGACGTCCGGGTTCGCCGTGCCCGAGGGGCTGACCGTCTCCCGGACGGAGAGCGAGTCGGAGACCACCTCCGAGTTCACGGTCCCGCAGGGGCTCGGCCTTCCGCAGCAGCCGGCCGCGGAACCCGAGGGGTCCGCGTTCAGCCCGCCGAGCACCCCCGGCGTCCGCCGGGCCCCGCACGCCTTCACCCCGCCGAGCGGTGTGCCGGTGATCGGCCCGACCAGGAACGCCCCCTGGCAGGACCGCATGCGCACCATGCTGCGCATGCCGGTGGCCGAGCGGCCGGCGCCCGAGCCGGTGCAGCGGGCCGAGGAGGGCGGCCCGGCCGTCCCCCGTGTGCTCGACCTGACCCTGCGCATCGGCGAGCTGCTGCTCGCGGGCGGCGAGGGCGCCGAGGACGTGGAGACCGCGATGTTCGCGGTCTGCCGTTCCTACGGCCTGGACCGCTGCGAGCCGACCGTCACCTTCACCCAGCTGTCGATCTCCTACCAGCCGTCCCTGGTGGACGACCCCGTCACGGCGTCCCGGACGGTACGGCGCCGGGGCACCGACTACACCCGGCTGGCGGCCGTCTTCCGGCTCGTCGACGATCTGAGCGACCCGGAGACCCATGTCTCCCTGGAGGAGGCCTACCGGCGGCTGGCGGACATCCGCCGCAACCGGCACCCCTACCCCGGCTGGGTGCTGACCGCGGCCGCCGGACTGCTGGCGGGCGCGGCCTCCCTGCTCGTCGGCGGCGGCCCGCTCGTCTTCGTGGCGGCCGTGGCCGGCGCGATGCTCGGCGACCGGCTGGCGTGGCTGTGCGCCGGGCGCGGGCTGCCGGAGTTCTACCAGTTCACGGTCGCCGCGATGCCGCCGGCCGCGATCGGCGTCGCGCTCACCCTCTCCCACGTCGACGTGAAGGCGTCCGCGGTCATCACCGGCGGACTGTTCGCGCTGCTGCCCGGACGGGCGCTGGTGGCGAGCGTGCAGGACGGCCTGACCGGCTTCTACATCACCGCCACCGCACGTCTGCTGGAGGTGATGTACCTCTTCGTCGGCATCGTCACCGGGGTGCTGGTCGTCCTGTACTTCGGCGTGAAGCTGGGCGCCCCGCTCGACCCGGACGCGGCCCTCGGCATCAGCGAACGGCCCGTGCTGCAGATCGCCGCGTCGATGCTGCTGTCGCTGACCTTCGCCGTGCTGCTGCAGCAGGAGCGCTCCACCGTGCCGTGGGTGACGCTCAACGGGGGCGTCGCCTGGTCGGTGTACGCCGCGATGCACCACGTCGGCGGGATATCGGCGGTGGCGTCCACGGCCGTGGCTGCGGGCCTGGTGGGCCTGTTCGGGCAGTTGCTGTCGCGGTACCGGTTCGCGTCCGCGCTGCCCTTCACCACGGCCGCGATCGGTCCGCTGCTGCCCGGTTCGGCGACGTACTTCGGCCTGCTGGCGATCGCGCAGAACGACATCGACCGGGGACTGGTGTCGCTGGCCAAGGCGGCGTCGCTCGCCATGGCCATCGCGATCGGCGTGAACCTCGGGTCGGAGATCTTCCGGCTGTTCCTCGGGGCGCCGGGCGGCACCTCGGCGTCCAAGCGCCGGGCCGCCAAGCGTACGCGGGGCTTCTGACCCCGGAATCCCGGCCCCGGAACGCCGGGGCCGGAAGGCCGTCCGCGGCCCCGCTCCGAGGCCCTCTCAGGGGGCGCGGTGGTAGCCGCTGTTGTCCGGGTGCTGCGGGTGCCGGTCGTAGGGGGCCGGGTGGCCGTAGGAGTCCTGCCGGCCGTAGCCCTGCTGCCCCTGGCCGTAGCCCTGCTGCCCGTAGGGGTCCTGCGGGCCGTAGGGGTCCTGCGGGCCGTAGGGGTCCTGCCCGCCGTAGGGGGCCTGGTGGTTGCCGTACGGCTGCTGGGGGTGCTGCTGCGGCTGGTGGTTCTGGTCGCCGTACCGGTACGGCGGCTCGATGCGGCGCAGACGGGTCGTGGCGTCGTCCATGACCGGCTGCTGCTCCGCCTGCTGCCCGTACTGCTGATACGGGGCGGGCGGCTCCTGGTACGCAGCGGAGGACTCCTGCTCGGCCGGCTCCTCGAGGCCCTTCTTCTTCTGGGAACGGGCGCGCAGGAACTCGATGATGATCGGGAGCACCGAGACGAAGACGATCAGGATGAGGATCGCCTCGATGTTGTTCTTGACGAAGGGGATGTTGCCCAGCCAGGAGCCGAGGAGGGTCACTCCCGCGCCCCACAGGATGCCGCCGACGATGTTGAAGATCAGGAACGAGCGGTAGCGCATGCCGCTGACGCCCGCGATGATCGGCGTGAAGGTGCGCACGATGGGGACGAAGCGGGCCAGAACCAGGGACTTGGGGCCGTGCTTCTCGAAGAACTCGTGGGCCTTGGTGACGTTCTCCTGCTTGAAGAAGCGGGAGTCGGGGCGGGTGAAGATCGCCGGGCCGACCTTCTTGCCGAACATGTAGCCCGCCTGGTCGCCGAGGATCGCGGCGATGCAGATGAGGACGATGGCCGGCCACAGCGGGAAGTTCATCTGACCCGATGTGATCAGCAGGCCGGCGGTGAACAGCAGGGAGTCACCCGGCAGGAAGAAGCCGATGAGGAGGCCGGACTCGGCGAAGACGATGAGGAGCAGCCCCCAGATGCCGAATGTGTCGAGCAGGTAGTTCGGATCCAGCCAACTCGGGCCGAGGGCAAGCGTCATCACGGTTCCGGACTCCTGACGGGACGGGGAAGCACGGCATCGGGGCGTCGAGGCGCGGCCTCGATCTGACTGCCGCACAAAGCTACCAACGCACGGTATACGCCCCTGGTTCCACACGGTCCTCGGGGAAGGCAATGTGGGCACGCTCACGTCAAGCCGACTCGCCGGGCGCCGGGAAGCGCGGCTGCGGGCGTGGCAAACGGCAGGACGCGGGCGTGGAACGGTGTGCGCACACGGCTCGTCCCGGCCCCTGCCCCCGAAGCGGCCGGGCCGGGAACCGGGGCGGAGGGCAGGAGCACGGGACAGGGGTGCGGAACAGGAGCCGGGGCGGGGTCAGGCGGCGTGCCGGGCCGCGTTGGCGACGATCGCGTCCCGCATGTAGACCGCCAGACCGGGGCGGATCTTCTCGTACGTCCGGGTGAAGCGCTCGTCGGAGACGTACATCTCGCCCAGACAGGTGTGCATCTCGTACCCGCAGTCGTAGTACGCGCGCACGATGAACTGCCGGTGCTCCTCCGCCGTGTCCATGGCCTCCTGGGAGTCGGCCGGGATGCCGGCGGCCAGCAGGTCGGCCATGCGCCGGTGGATGCCGTCCTGCTCCTCGACGAGGCGCTTCCAGTCCTCCTTGGTGTAGGACGCGGTCCGCTGCCGGGACTGCCGGTAGGCGTCGGTGTCGCCCCAGCGTTCGCGCACCTCGTCCTCGTACTGGTCCGGGTCGTCCCCGAACACCTCGAACTTCTCCTCGGGCGTGAGGTTGATGCCCATGCTGTGCGCCTCCAAGGCGTGCTCCACGGCCGCGACCATCTTCTGCAGCTTCTCGATCCGGGCGGTCAGCAGCGCGTGCTGGCGACGCAGATGCGTACGCGGGTCCGCTCTTCCGTCCGCCTGTTCGTCGAGCAGGGTCGCGATCTCCTCGAGCGGAAAGCCGAGCTCCCGGTAGAACAGGATCTGCTGCAGCCGGTCGAGATCGGCGTCGCTGTAACGCCGGTGCCCCGCGTGGCTGCGCTCGCTCGGGACGAGCAGGCCGATGTCGTCGTAGTGGTGCAAGGTGCGCACCGTGACGTTGGCCAGGCCGGCGACCTGCCCCACGGAGTAGCTCACGTCCGCTCCTCCTTTCTCGGTACGCGCTCCACGATGGGACCTCACGTCGCGTGAGGTGCAAGCCCGTTTTCCGGGCCTTCCCGCACCCCTTTTCCGGGCCTTCCCGCACTCCTCGTTCCGGATGTTGTGCTGCTTTCATCGCATTTGCCCGTTTATGGTGTGGCCGTGGCCCAGGACACCGCGCAGCAGCCCCCCGCCGCCCCGGCCCGTGCCCTGCTGCCGCTGCTCCTGCCCGCACTGGCCGTCGGAGTCGGCTCCAGCCTGGTGTTCCTGCTGGTGAGCAGGCTGGCCGAGGAGTTGCAGAGGGTGCTGTGGCAGGACCTGCCCGACGCCCTGGGCATCGGCCGGTACTCGGTGGTGTGGATGCTGGCCGTGCTCACCGCGACCGGGATCCTGGTGGGCCTGGTGGTGTGGAGGGCCCCGGGGCACGCCGGTCCCGATCCGGCCACCCTGGGCCTGACCGCCGCCCCGCTGCAGCCGGCCGTGCTGCCGGGACTGCTGGCCGCCGCCATGCTGATGCTGGCCGGCGGGCCCAGTCTCGGCCCGGAGAGCCCCGTCATCATGGCGAACGCGGCCCTGGCGTTCTGGCTGGGCCGCAGGCTGCTGCCCCGCAGGCCGGACACGCTGTGGCCGGTGCTGGCGGAGGCGGCGACGATCGGTGCCCTGTTCGGCACGCCGGTGGCCGCCGCGCTCGTGCTCTCCGAGGCGCTGGCCGGGCGGCCGATGCAGGGGGCGTTGTGGGACAACCTGTTCGCGCCGCTGGCCGCCGGGGCCGCGGGTGCCACGACGACCGCCCTGGTGGCCCACCCCACCTTCGCCCTGGGCCTGCCCCGCTCCGGCCACCCGCGCTGGACGGATCTGCCGGCCGTCCTGGTGATCGCCTCCGCGGCGGCGCTGCTCGGCCTCGCCGCGGTGTACGCCTTCCCGTACGTCCACCGGGCCTTCGCACGGCTCGGGCATCCGATGGTGGCACTGCCCGTCGGCGGGCTGGTGCTCGGCCTGCTGGGGGCGCTGGGCGGCCCTCTGACGCTCTTCAAGGGGCTGTCGGAGGTCGCGGAGCTGGTCCGTGATCCCGGCCGCTGGACGGCGGGGCAGTTCGCGGCCATGGCCGTGGTGAAGCTGGCCGCGCTGCTGATCGCCGCGTCCTGCGGCTTCCGCGGGGGCCGGATCTTCCCGTCCGTGTTCGTCGGCGCCGCGCTGGGGCTGGCCGCGCACGCGCTCGTGCCGGCGGTGTCCCTGGCACCGGCCGTGGCGGCGGGCGTGCTGGGCATGCTCCTGGCCGTCACCCGGCAGGGCTGGCTGAGTCTGCTCACGGCCGCGGTCCTCGTGTCCCCGCCGACGGTCCTCGCCCTGCTGTGCCTCGCCTCGCTGCCGGCCTGGCTGCTGGTGACCGGCCGGCCGCGAGGCGAGGCA
>NZ_MUME01000393.1:0-1548 GCF_002155915.1 Streptomyces thermovulgaris
CCTCCGCACCGCCCGGCGGGATGCTCCGCGCGGCCCTGGCGTTCGGCTACGCCGCCACCGCCGCCCGCCCCCTCGCCCACGCCGCCCTCAACCCCTCGCCGCCGCTCACCCGGCGCGCCGTCGGCGGCGGCATCCGCGCCCTGATCCCGCTCCAGGCCGCCCTGGCCGCCCGGGCGGGCGCACCGGCGACGGCCCTGCTCACGGCGGCCCNNCCTCGACGACGCCCTCGCCCTGCTCGCCGACCTCGGCTACGACGGGGTGGGACTGACCCTCGACCACATGCACCTCGACCCGCTCGCCCCCGACCTGGCCGACCGCACCCGCCGGGTCGCGCACCGGCTGGACGCGCTCGGCCTCGAGGTCACCGTGGAGACGGGCGCCCGCTATGTGCTCGACCCGCGCCGCAAGCACGGCCCCTCCCTCCTCGACGCCGACCCCGAGGACCGCGCCCGGCGCACCGACCTGCTGCTGCGCGCCGTACGGGTCGCCGCCGACCTGGGCGCCCACGCCGTGCACTGCTTCAGCGGCGTCACCCCGCCCGGCACCGACCGGGACACCGCGTGGAAGCGGCTGACCGAGTCCCTCACCCCCGTCCTGGACGCGGCCGGGGCCGCCGGTGTCCCCCTCGCCGTGGAACCCGAGCCGGGACACCTCCTCGCCACCCTCGCCGACTTCCACCGTCTGCGCCGCCTGCTCGGCGACCCCGAGCACCTCGGCCTGACCCTCGACATCGGCCACTGCCAGTGCCTCGAGCCGCTTCCGCCCGCCGACTGCGTCCGCGCCGCCGCGCCCTGGCTCAGGCACGTCCAGATCGAGGACATGCGCCGCGGCGTCCACGAACACCTGCCCTTCGGGGACGGCGAGATCGACTTCCCGCCGGTCCTCGAGGCCCTGGCCGCCACCGGCTACCGGGGCCTGACCGTCGTGGAACTGCCCCGCCACTCCCACGCCGGTCCGCACCACGCCGACCTCTCCCTGTCCTTCCTTCGCCGGGCGGCGTCCTTCCCCCGCCGGGCGGCCACATGTGAAGGGAGCAGCCGATGACCCACCCGCAGGACCTCCCGGGCACCTCCACGGCCGGCACCGCACTCGCCCTCACCCCCCTGGACGAGCTGCGCACCGCCCTGGCCGCCCGTCTGTCCCCGCAGGCCCGTGACTGGCTCGACCGGGCGCTGGACGAGGCTGCCGCGCGCCCCGGCACCCACGGCCCCCTCTCCGTGTGGGAGCTGCGTCTGGCCGAGGCCGGCCGCCGCTGCGGTGCCGCCNNGCCCGGCCCGGAGGCGGTGCCACTCGTCGAGGACGCCCTGCGCACCAACGACACCCGGCTGATCGCCGCGGCCGTCGGACCGTACGCCGCCCGGCACCTGGCCCCCCACCCGTGGCGGCACGCCGTCCTGAAGTGCCTGTTCACCGGCGTCCCCGTCGACAGGGTCGCGGACCTGGCCCGCCGGGCCCGCGGCGACGCCGAACTCGCCCGCATGCTCGGCGACTACGCCGCCGAACGCACCGCCGCCGGCCGCCCGGTCCCCGAGGACCTGCACCGCGTCC
>NZ_MUME01000393.1:1561-1966 GCF_002155915.1 Streptomyces thermovulgaris
GGCCCGGTCGACCCCCACGGCAAGGAGTCCTGATGCGCATCTTCGACCCCCACATCCACATGACGTCCAGGACCACCGACGACTACGAGGCCATGTACGCCGCCGGCGTCCGGGCCGTCGTGGAGCCCTCCTTCTGGCTCGGTCAGCCCCGCACCAGTGCCGCCTCCTTCCTCGACTACTTCGACTCCCTGATCGGCTGGGAGCCGTTCCGCGCCGCCCAGTACGGCATCGCCCACCACTGCACCATCGCCCTGAACCCCAAGGAGGCGAACGACCCGCGCTGCGTGCCCGTCCTCGACGAACTGCCCCGCTACCTCGTCAAGGACCGGGTCGTCGCCGTCGGCGAGATCGGCTACGACTCGATGACCCCGGCCGAGGACACCGCCCTGGCCGCCCAGCTGCAGC
>NZ_MUME01000394.1 GCF_002155915.1 Streptomyces thermovulgaris
GGTGCCTCCCATCGTTGCCAGAGCATCTCCAGTCCCAGCGCGATCGCGCACAGCACTGCCACGGACCCGGGAACGGCCACGAACGCCACATGGATCGGACTGCTCTCGTCGGGGAGGAAAAGGTCCACCCACCCCAGGGCCAGGGCGAGGGCGGTGGCGATCCCGCCGATCCGGGAGGCCCACTCGAAGAGGCGCGCGTGCCACGGCTTCGAGGCTGCCGAGTCCCTCGAGCGCACATCGATGCTGAAGAAGATCAGCAGAACGGCGAGGAACGAGATCAGGCTGACCATGTCGGACGACGGCATCGGACGCATGCTGCGACCCTAGCCCCATCCCTTCGCAAGCCCCGTCAACTTGCTGATGCGCCTGTGCCGCCCGCTGTGTGCCTCCTCGGCTCGCGATGTCACGCGGGTCGGGAGCGAGGTTTCAGGGGGCAACGCCGAAGAAGCAGGTGACGCTGCTGTCGCTCCGGTGCACGGGGGAAGAAGCAGAGAAGGGCACCGGCTCCACCGTTCGACGCCGTTCGGGGCGGAGGCCCTCTCGCACCCGATCACCGCTGCCCGTGCAGGGGGCGCTGCAACGCCGTGAACGTCTTTGGACGAAGGGAAGTTGATGGAGGGCACGCAAGACGAATGCTCGCGGCGGCGGTCTCCATGACGGCCGCCGCTTCACTTGCCGTCCTCTCCGGCACGGCATCGGCCGCTGAGCAGCCGGACGGGACTGCGAGGGCGTGGTCGGCGAAGATCGGCCAAGCCGGCTTGGGAGAAACGGAGGTGACGTCACAGAAGTCAACGGTCAAGGCGGGTTTTGGCGAGGAGAAGTGCGTCAGCGTCCCGCCTGACGCGAAGCAGGGACGCGCAGGGGCCNNGGCCCCTGCCACGGGCACCAGGAGTCGTACGGAGTCCTCCGCCACCACGCTCACTGCCGCACAGGCCGGCGCCGAAACCTGCTCGATCGGGCAACCGGGCCACTGGACCTACGAGCGGTCCGGTTCCTGTCCGAAGGACATGATCGTCGACTGGCACCCTCAGCGACGGCAGGGGTGCGGTGCTCGGCACGGCCAAGCCGGCCGTGAACCAGGGCATGACGCCGAGGGCGACGTCATCCGCAGGAAACGAGCCGGTGACGGTCACCATGGTCTCCGGCTCGCCGTGACGNNCCGACGTACGTCGGAAGAGCCGGCACATGGTCGGCGCAAGTCCTGAGAACCGAGGAGAGCCACCCGAGCACACGCATCGGTGCAGGGTGTGAGAACAGCCCTTGACCTGCAAAAACGCAGGCAGGGAGCAGACACGACCGGGAGTTTCTCCGTGCTTCGTACCATGTTCAAGTCCAAGATCCACCGCGCCACCGTCACCCAGGCCGACCTGCACTACGTGGGATCGGTGACCATCGACGCGGACCTGCTCGACGCGGCCGATCTGCTGCCCGGCGAACTCGTCCACATCGTCGACATCACCAACGGGGCGCGGCTGGAGACGTACGTCATCGAGGGTGAGCGCGGATCCGGGGTGATCGGCATCAACGGGGCCGCCGCCCACCTGGTCCACCCCGGAGACCTGGTGATCATCATCAGCTACGCCCAGATGACCGACGCCGAGGCGCGG
>NZ_MUME01000395.1 GCF_002155915.1 Streptomyces thermovulgaris
CTCTCAGGGCAATACACCTAGCACCCTTTCGTGGCAGTCTCACAGCAATTCGTGGCAACCGTCGTATCGATACAGGAGCTGAACCGAACGTGGCAGGAGTCGCACGCCGCCGTCTGGACGCGGAGCTGGTCCGCCGGAAGCTCGCCCGCTCGCGTGAGCACGCCGGCCAGCTGATCGCCGCCGGACGGGTCACCGTCGGGGGGACCGTCGCGACCAAGCCCGCCACGCAGGTGGAGACCGCCGCCGCCATCGTGGTCGCCCCCGACGACAGCGACCCCGACTACGTCTCCCGGGGCGGTCACAAGCTCGCCGGCGCGCTCGAGGTCTTCGTCCCCCAGGGCCTCGTCGTCCGGGGGCGGCGGGCCCTGGACGCCGGCGCCTCCACCGGGGGCTTCACCGATGTGCTGCTGCGCGCGGGCGCCGCCCATGTCATCGCCGTCGACGTCGGATACGGACAACTCGCCTGGACACTCCGGCAGGATGAACGCGTCACCGTCAAGGACCGTACGAACGTAAGGGAGTTGACGCTCGATGCGATCGATGGGGAGCCTGTGGACCTTGTCGTCGGAGATCTGTCCTTCATCTCGCTCGGCCTGGTGCTGCCCGCCCTGGTGCGGTGCGTGAAACCGGACGCCGATCTGGTGATGATGGTCAAGCCGCAGTTCGAGGTGGGAAAGGAGCGGCTGGGCAGCGGGGGTGTCGTACGGAGTCCGCAGCTGCGGGCGGAGGCCGTGCGGGGCGTGGCCGCGAAGGCCTGGGAACTGGGACTCGGCGTGCGAGGCGTCACCGCGAGTCCGCTGCCCGGACCGTCCGGGAACGTCGAGTACTTTCTGTGGCTGCGTGCCGGGGCACCCGCCCTGGACCCGGCCGACGTCGACCGTGCAGTGGCGGAGGGGCCGCGTTGACACAGACCCAGACCCGAACCGTTTTCCTGCTGGCCCACACCGGACGGCCGGCCGCCATCCGCAGTGCCGAGCTCGTGGTCAAGGGGCTGCTGCGCTCCGGGATCGGGGTGCGCGCCCTGGAGGCCGAGGCACGCGACCTGCCGCTGCCGGACGAGGTCGAACTGGTCAAGGAGGCCACCCCCCAGTCCCTGGAGGGGTGCGAGCTGCTCATCGTGCTCGGCGGTGACGGCACCCTGCTGCGCGGCGCGGAGTTCGGCCGGGCCTCCGGGGTGCCGATGCTCGGGGTGAACCTCGGGCGGGTGGGCTTCCTCGCCGAGGCCGAGCGGGACGACCTGGACAAGGTCGTCGACCGGGTGGTCGGCAAGGCGTACGAGGTCGAGGAACGCATGACCGTCGACGTGGTCGTGCACAGCAACGGCGACATCGTGCACACGGACTGGGCGCTGAACGAGGCGGCCGTGCAGAAGGTGTCCGCCGAGCGGATGCTGGAGGTCGTGCTCGAGATCGACGGGCGTCCGGTGACCGGGTTCGGCTGCGACGGCATCGTGTGCGCCACCCCCACCGGGTCGACCGCGTACGCCTTCTCCGCCGGAGGACCCGTGGTGTGGCCGGAGGTGGAGGCACTGCTGATGGTGCCGATCTCCGCCCATGCGCTGTTCGCCAAGCCGCTGGTGACCTCCCCGGACTCCGTTCTGGCCGTCGAGGTGCTGCCGCACGTCCCTCCGGGAGTGCTGTGGTGCGACGGACGGCGGACGGTGGAGCTGCCGGCGGGAGCCCGGGTGGAGGTGCGGCGCGGGGCCGTGCCGGTGCGGTTGGCGCGGTTGCACCACGCGTCGTTCACCGACCGGCTGGTCGCGAAGTTCGCGCTGCCGGTCTCCGGGTGGCGGGGGGCTCCGCACTAGGTGTATTGCCCTGAGAG
>NZ_MUME01000396.1 GCF_002155915.1 Streptomyces thermovulgaris
CTCCAGCACGGTGGAGAAGCGAGCGGGCGGCCGGGGAGGGAAGCGGGTGGCCCAGGTGGGCGGCCCCTGGGGTGGGCTGTATGGGCCGGCTGGGTCGGGGGCGCGCTCGCGCCTCGCCGGCACGCCGGGCCGGTCCGGCGGCTTGCGGCCGGTGGGGGTACAGACGACGCGCGGGCAAAGGGGCCACCGGGCGTGGTCCGGCGGCTTGCGGTGGGGCGGGGTGCGGAGGACACACGGCAGGGCGGGGCACGTCGGGTCGGCTTGGCGGCTTGCGGCCGGTGAGCGGACCGGGGGACAGGTACACCACGCCGTGCGACAGGCTGGGTGATGGCTCGCCGGAGCGAACCAGAGGTGACCGGCCCAGTGGTGAATGGGCCAATGGGGAGTGCTGTGCGTGGTTCCGCAGGGC
This sequence comes from Streptomyces thermovulgaris, assembly GCF_002155915.1. Lineage (GTDB taxonomy): Bacteria > Actinomycetota > Actinomycetes > Streptomycetales > Streptomycetaceae > Streptomyces > Streptomyces thermovulgaris. The sequence goes on from NZ_MUME01000396.1 coordinate 410, forward strand.
GGGTTCGAGGCCGGTGATTGCTCCTGGCGCGCAATCTGCGGGAAGGGGGCGCGCAATCCGCGAGAAGAGGCATGACCACCCAGACCGCGCAGAAACCGCCAAACCAGCCCCACTAGTACCAGCCTGAGGGACAAGTGGCGGATTCGGGCCAAGAACGAAAGCGCCGTCCACGGTTTCACCCTTGGAACTGGCCCAAATCCGCCACTTGCACCTTCTCCGCCCCATCCACGCTCCTTCCCTCACCCCCGCCCCACCGCAAGTCGCCAAACCGCGCCCGGTGGCCCCTTTGCCCGCGCGTCGTCTGCACCCACTCACCGCAAGTCGCCGGACCGGCCCGGTGGGCCCCCGCCCTGCCGGGCGTCCTTCCGCACTCTCCACCGGCCGCAAGCCGCCGGACCGGCCCGGCGTGCCGGCGAGGCGCGAGCGCGCCCCCCGACCCAGCCGGCCCATGCAGCCCACCCCAGGGGCCGCCCACCTGGGCCACCCGCTTCCCTCCCCGGCCGCCCGCTCGCTTCTCCACCGTGCTGGAGCGGACCGGGTCAAGGGTGGCCCAAAGGGCCATCGCCGCAGGCGACGCGCAGCGCCCTTGACCCGGTCCGCGGAAGCACGACACTGACCCGAGAAGCGGGCGGCCCCACGGCCACTTGAAAGCCACCGGAGCCCACCAGAAACCCCCGAGACCACCGGGGCCCACCAGAAACCCCCGAGACCACCGGAGCCCACCGAAGACCCCGGGGCCCAGCAAACCCCTGGGCGGCCCACCCGAGGCCCACCGCAAACCCCTGGAAGCCGCCGAGGACCGCTGAAGACCGCTGAGGACCGCCCGAGCCCGCGACCGAACGCCGAGCCCGCGACCGGGCGCCCCGGCCGCAGCCGAGCCGCGCCCGGGGGCTACTCCACCGTCACCGACTTCGCCAGGTTCCGCGGCTGGTCCACCTCGTTGCCCCGCGCCGTCGCCAGCTCGCACGCGAACACCTGCAACGGCACCGTCGCGACCAGCGGCTGCAGCAGCGTCGGCGTCACCGGGATGCGGATGAGGTGGTCGGCGTACGGGACGACCGCCTCGTCGCCCTCCTCCGCGATCACGATCGTGCGTGCGCCTCTCGCGCGGATCTCCTGGATGTTGGAGACGATCTTGTCGTGGAGGACGGACCGGCCGCGCGGCGACGGCACCACCACGACCACCGGCAGGTCCTCCTCGATCAGGGCGATCGGGCCGTGCTTGAGCTCGCCGGCCGCGAAGCCCTCGGCGTGCATGTACGCCAGCTCCTTGAGCTTCAGGGCGCCTTCGAGGGCGACCGGGTAGCCCACGTGCCGCCCCAGGAACAGCACCGTGTTCTTGTCGGCCAGCGAGCGGGCCAGCTCCCGCACCGGCTCCATCGTCTCCAGGACGCGCTCCACCGCTCCGCTGATCCGCGACAGGTCGCGGATCACCGCCTGGATCTCGTCGCCCCACTTGGTGCCCCGTACCTGGCCCAGGTACAGCGCCACCAGGTAGCAGGCCACCAGCTGCGTCAGGAACGCCTTCGTCGAGGCGACCGCGATCTCCGGGCCCGCGTGCGTGTAGAGCACCGCGTCGGACTCACGGGGGATGGTCGAGCCGTTGGTGTTGCAGATGGCCAGCACCCTGGAGCCCTGCTCGCGGGCGTGGCGCAGCGCCATCAGGGTGTCCATCGTCTCTCCCGACTGGGAGATGGCGATGACGAGGGTCTGTGCGTCCAGGATCGGGTCCCGGTAGCGGAACTCGCTCGCCAGTTCCACCTCGCACGGAATCCGCGTCCAGTGCTCGATGGCGTACTTGGCGATCAGGCCCGCGTGGAAGGCCGTGCCGCAGGCGACGATGACGATCTTGTCCATCTCGCGGAGTTCCGAGGCGCTGATCCGCACCTCGTCCAGCGTCAGGTTCCCGGCCTCGTCGATACGGCCCAGCAGGGTGTCGGCGACCGCCTTGGGCTGCTCGGCGATCTCCTTGAGCATGAAGTAGTCGTAGCCGCCCTTCTCGGCGGCGGCCATGTCCCAGTCGACGGTGTAGGAGTGCACCTCGGCGGGCCGGCCGTCGAACCCGGTGATCGTCACCCCGTCCCGGCGCAGCTCCACGACCTGGTCCTGTCCCAGCTCGATCGCCGAGCGCGTGTGGGCGATGAACGCGGCGACGTCGGAGGCGAGGAAGGCCTCGCCCTCGCCGACGCCCACGACCAGCGGGGAGTTGCGGCGGGCGCCCACGACGACGTCGGGCTCGTCGGCGTGCATGGCGACCAGGGTGAACGCGCCCTCCAGGCGCCGGCACACCAGCCGCATGGCCTCCGCGAGGTCGGCGCAGGAGGAGAACTCCTCGGCCAGCAGATGCGCGACGACCTCGGTGTCGGTCTCGGAGGACAGCTCGTGTCCGCGTTCCTCCAACTCCGCCCGCAGCGCGGCGAAGTTCTCGATGATGCCGTTGTGGACGACGGCGACCCGTCCGGCGTTGTCGAGGTGGGGGTGGGCGTTGGCGTCCGTGGGAGCACCGTGGGTGGCCCACCGGGTGTGGCCGATGCCCGTGGTGCCGGTCGGCAGCGGCCGTTCCACGAGCTCCTTCTCCAGATTGACCAGCTTTCCGGCCTTCTTCGCCGCCGCCAGCCCGCCGTCGGCGAGCACGGCGACACCGGCCGAGTCGTAGCCCCGGTACTCCAGCCGCTTCAGTCCGGCCATCACGACTTCGAGCGCCGACTGCGCCCCCACGTATCCCACGATTCCGCACATGGGCGGCAGCCTACGGGCCGTCACCCGGCTCAAGTGGCGACTTCGTGCCCGAAATCGGAAATTCCTACCGGGGCAGGAAGCTCCCTGGCAATGCTTCCAGGACGCCTGCGGGATGCCTGCGGGACACCCGCCGGACGCCTGCGGGACACCCGCCGAAGACACCTGCCGGGCGACGCCCACCAGGCGACGCCCACCAGGCGACGCCCACCAGGCGACGCCCACCGGGTGAAGCCCACCGGGCAACGCACACCAGGCCGCGCCCACCAGGCCGCGCCCACCGGGCGGCACACACACCCGGTGGGCACCTGGCTCCCCCGCGAAACTCCCCTATGAATACGAACGCCCCGCGGGCGCCCGGCCCCCCGGCAGACACCCGCCTCACTTCAGCTTGGCGAGCTGGGCCTCGACGAGCTCCGTGGGGAAGTCGAAGTCCTTGCCGCTGGCGACCGAGGCGAGGTTGGCGGCGGAGAAGTAGGCCAGGGTGGCGCCCTTGCGGACGACGACGCCCTTGACCGGGGCCTTGACGCCCTCGGCGTCCATCGTCTCGTTCACCGCCAGTGCCTCGTCGGCGCCCTGGGGCGCATCGCCGACGGCAACCTTGACGATCTTGATCTTGTTGCCGTTCGCGGTGTAGGCGAAGCCGCCGGAGCACGCCGCCGCAGCCTTGGTCAGGTCCTTCATCGCCTGCTCGGCACCACCGTCCTCGTAGGAGGCCAGGGTGACGATGACCTTCTCCCGGTCCAGGGCGGCCAGCATGGCCTCCTCGGGCTTCGCGCCGGCCTCGGGCTTCCGCACATCGCCCAGCCAGGACCGCTTCACGGTGGCCGACGGCTTGCCGACGTAGCTGCCGGCCTGGAGGTGGGCGAGCGGGTCGCAGGCCCGGTCGTCCGTGCGGACCTTGTCCTGTGCGACGTCGTCCGCCGCCGGGACCTTGGTGGTGACCTTGCCGCTCTTGACGTCCTCCTGGGTGAGCGCGGCCTTCTCCAGCTCCTCGGCGGTCAGCGCCTTGGCGGGGGCCGCGGAGGGGGTCTTGTCGGCCTGGGCGGCCTTGTCGCCGCCGGCCTTGCCCGAGTCGTCGCCGCCGCCCTCGGACGAACCGCCGCAGGCGGTGACGAGGAGGGCCAGAGCGGCGGCGGACGCGGTCAGGGCCGTACGACGGACCACGTGGGATCTCACAGACGTTCTCTTCTTTCGGCGTAGGGACCGGCGGGACACCCCGCACCGGTTCACCGCAGCCTATGCACACCACCCCCACAAATGATCATGAATTCTCCACCCGGTACCCGACCGTGACACCCGCGTGATCTTCGTTCCGCCACGTGACACAGCCCACGCCGCGCCCTGTTCAAACTCCGTTCACAATGAACTGTGATTTCTCCGGTCTCCTCGATACCCCGGAGCGCCCACCGGCCCCGGTCGGAGGCGACTCCCTACGTCGATCTCACCCGCGCCGAGTGGAGTGCGCTGCGCGACAAGACGCCGCTGCCGCTGTCCGCCGAGGA
>NZ_MUME01000397.1 GCF_002155915.1 Streptomyces thermovulgaris
TCGAAGTGCCGTGTCGGCTGTCCCTAAACTCGGCTTGTTTCAAGGAGGGAGCCTCAATCGTGCGCAAGGTGCTCATCGCCAATCGTGGCGAAATCGCTGTCCGCGTGGCCCGGGCGTGCCGGGATGCCGGGATTGCGAGTGTGGCCGTCTACGCCGATCCGGACCGGGACGCGCTGCATGTCCGTGCCGCGGATGAGGCGTTCGCTCTGGGCGGTGACACCCCGGCCACCAGCTACCTGGACGTGGACAAGGTGCTGAAGGCGGCCAAGGACTCCGGGGCGGACGCCGTCCACCCCGGCTATGGGTTTTTGTCGGAGAACGCCGACTTCGCCCAGGCGGTGCTGGACGCGGGACTGATCTGGATCGGCCCGCCGCCGGCCGCGATCCGCGCCCTGGGCGACAAGGTCGCCGCCCGGCACATCGCCCAGCGCGCCGGCGCTCCCCTGGTGGCCGGCACCCCCGACCCCGTCAGCGGCGTCGACGAGGTCATCGCCTTCGCCCAGCAGCACGGGCTGCCCATCGCCATCAAGGCCGCCTTCGGCGGCGGCGGCCGCGGCCTGAAGGTCGCCCGCACCCTGGAGGAGATCCCCGAACTGTACGACTCCGCCGTGCGCGAGGCCACCGCCGCCTTCGGCCGCGGCGAGTGCTTCGTCGAGCGCTACCTGGACCGGCCCCGGCACGTGGAGACCCAGTGCCTGGCCGACGCCCACGGCAACGTCGTGGTCGTCTCCACCCGCGACTGCTCCCTGCAGCGCCGCCACCAAAAACTCGTCGAGGAAGCCCCCGCTCCCTTCCTGACCGAGGAGCAGACCGCCGAGCTGTACCGCGCCTCCAAGGCCATCTTGAAGGAAGCCGGCTACATCGGCGCCGGCACCGTGGAATTCCTCGTCGGCGCCGACGGCACCCTGTCCTTCCTGGAGGTCAACACCCGCCTGCAGGTCGAGCACCCCGTCACCGAGGAAGTCGCCGGCATCGACCTGGTCCGCGAGATGTTCCGCATCGCCGACGGCGAACCCCTCGGCTACGACGACCCGCCGCTGCGCGGGCACTCCATCGAGTTCCGCATCAACGGCGAGGACCCCGGCCGCAACTTCCTGCCCGCCCCCGGCACCGTCACCCGTTTCGCCCCGCCCTCGGGCCCCGGCATCCGCCTGGACACCGGCGTGGAAAGCGGCAGCGTCATCGGCCCGGCCTGGGACTCGCTGCTGGCCAAGCTCATCGTCACCGGCCGCACCCGCACCGAGGCCCTGCAGCGCGCCGCCCGCGCCCTGCACGAATTCCGCATCGAGGGCATGGCCACCGTCCTGCCCTTCCACCGCAAGGTCGTCACCGACCCCGCCTTCGCCCCCGAACTCAACGGCCGAACCGGCCCCTTCACCGTCCACACCCGCTGGATCGAAACCGAGTTCACCAACGACCTGCCGCCCTTTACCGCGCCCGCCGACCCGGCCGAACCGGACGAGGAGCCCGGGCGGGAGACCGTCGTCGTCGAGGTCGGCGGCAAACGCCTGGAGGTCTCCCTGCCCGCCTCGCTGGGCATGTCCCTGGCCCGCACCGGCCTGGCCGCCGGCGCCCGCCCCAAACGCCGCGCCCGCCGCAAGACCGGACCGGCCACCACCGGCGACACCCTCACCTCCCCCATGCAGGGCACCATCGTCAAAGTCGCCGTCGAAGAAGGCCAGCAGGTCAACGAGGGCGACCTGATCGTCGTGCTGGAAGCGATGAAGATGGAACAGCCCCTCAACGCCCACAAGTCCGGCACCGTCACCAACCTCACCGCCCAGGTCGGCACCGCCCTCACCTCCGGCGCCCCCATCTGCGACATCAA
>NZ_MUME01000398.1 GCF_002155915.1 Streptomyces thermovulgaris
GGCCGCCCCTGGGTTTTCCGGGGGTGAGGGGTCGGGAGGGTCACGGATTCTTCGGTCCGTTGTGTCCTGGTTCGAGTTCTTGGCCCTCCAGCCACCCTTCTCGGAACGCGGCGTCGATCCATTCGGCGCGCTCGGCGGTCTGCTGCTGGAGCTTGGGGATGCCGAGGCCGGCGGTCTGGGCGGCGCACGAGGGTGGTTTTGCCGGTGGGGCGGGTGCCGACGGCGACTGTGCCACTGCGGTGGTCACTGCCCCCTGGGGCACTGCGGGGCCGACGTGAAACGCAACCCTCTTCACAGCCCAAACGTCAACGACCGCGATCTGTTACGCCCTCTGATGCCGTGGACGTTGGAAGGCGACGCGGAGCGTCAGTTCACGGAGTCGGCAGCCTGTGGTTGTGATGTTGTATCGGCGCGCGTTGTTGACGGCCGCCTCGGTCAGGACCTTGCGCCGATGGAGGTCGCGGCCCATCTCGTCCAGGGCTGTGGCCAGTGAGCGCGGGTCGCCAGGAATGTAGGGAACACCAGAGCTCCCGAGGATTTCCCTCACACCGGGAAGATCGGAGTGGGCAACCGGAAGTCCGTGGGCTTGAGCTTCGATGAGGACGAGCCCGAAAGCCTCCAAGCCTCTGGTCGTGAAGACGAAGACGTCGAATGTCGGCAGGCGGCGCCACAGTTCGGCGCGGGGTAGGAACGGTTCAAACCGAACCCGGTCTCGCAGCCCGAGTTCGTTGATCCGCTGTTCCAGACGACCCCGGAGGCTGCCGTCTCCGATCACGGTCAAGCGATGCGGCTGACAGGTCAGAGCGAGGGCTTCGATGGCGGTGATTGTGGATTTGTTGTCGTCCAGTCGGCCAGCGTGCACCAGGGACAGGGGCCCGGTTCCGGTAGGCGGTTGGTCGCGTACCCGGACATCGTTCAATGGGATGCCCCATGGGATGACGGTGAGCCGATCGGTGAATCGGTGTCCGGTGAGGCAGTCGATGCGGTCGGCGAGGGCAGAGGTCGGAGCTACGATCGCGGCGCTTGCGGCAGCCACTTCGTTCATGGCCTCGCGTTCCAGTGAGCTGCGCTCGGCTGCCATCACGTCGGGACCGTGGGCGATGGCGATGATCGGGATGTTGCCGACGGTTCGGGTGAGGGCCAGGCTGAGAGCGAACCCGAGGTACTGGGCGTGAATGGCATCCGGCTGCGGCTGGATCTTCTTGATGAGAGCACTGACCTCACGCGTGAGCTCGTCAACGTAGGCGTCGAAGTCCGGGCCGTGAGGCCGTTTCGTCGTGGAGAGGATGATCAGCTGATCAAACGCGGCCTTCCACTCCTGATCAACCGGTGCCCTGCCCAGGAAGGTCGTGTGGACGTCAGGCATCGCGCTGCCATAGAGATCGCTGACGAGGATCATGCTCCCGGACGAAGGCTCGGAGGCGCGGTTGACACCGGTCAGGATGTTCAGGATTTTGGCGCTCATGTGGAAATTCCATTCAGTGATGACCGTTGGGGGAGAACCGAAGACCGGGCTTCCAAGGCCAACTTGACTTGTGAATTTTCTGCGGTGTCCTGCAGCTCGTGCTGACGGGGAGGCACCCACCACGACGCCAGGTGCGGTGTGAAGATAACTGCGATCTCATCGGCCGGATGTAAACATCCTTTGCTGTCCTGTTCTGCAAGCCATACCCGGACTGTCGACCGGGGGTAGACGGGATTGATCCCAATCTCTCCCTTGGGGAGGATTCCGTTGAAGGGGGTGGGTATTCCCTCGCAGTTCCAGTAGTTCCATGCCTCGAGGGCATTGGACTTCTCGAAGCAGTGATACAACTGCCGATAGCGGGGCATATACCGGATCTCGCGGAAGACTGTCTGGCCGATCAATCCTGGCGCGGCTTTCCGGAGCATGTCGAGATCGGTGCCCTGGAAGGTTACTGTTGCTGCGTCCTGAGACGGGTGCAGTGCGGTTCGGGCGAACAGATGGGACAGGCGTCTCCGCACGTACTCGGCGACTCCCGGGACGAGTGCCGGTTCCATGCCTTCGATGATCTGAACGAGCCGGTGATGACGTGGATGGAAACGGGACAGGTCGAACACCTGGTCCATGCCGTCCACGGCGGCGTAGGCGAGTCGTTTGTAAAGCCAGTTGTTCAGTTCCCCGACCTGGGCGTAGGTCTTGGTCTCCGAGGTAGCGGAGTGGAGCATCAGGTATTCGGACACAACCTCGAAGTACAGGTAGCCAAGGAACGGCACATGCATCACGGCGTCGGACAACTGGTCGATGAACTGGGGCGCCGGGGTGGCGTGGCCGGCGGCGTTGCGCAGGGCGGTGTCGAGGAACGGGGCGGCGAGGCGCAACCCGGTCAGCACGGCGCGGTCGAGCTGCTCGTTCTCGGCCGGAGTGAGGAAGCTTTGGTAGCGCTGGAACGTGCGCAGGTGGATGGGACCGAGGTGCAAGTAGTCGATGCCCTTGGGCCGGATCGGGCCATCCGGGGTGACCTCGAGGATCATGGGCGTGGTGGAGGGTTTCGTTCGCAACAGGTAGGCGCCGAGGTTGTGCGGGCGCAATCCGTCGCGCTGGCTGGCGAGAGGTGAGCAGTACAGGGCCCCGACCAGGCATCCGGTGGAAACGTGCAACTCCCCGCTGGCGCGGATGGCTTCGATGTTCTTGGTGACGTGCAGCAGGTGCATCGGCCGTCCGCTGACGAGTGCTTCGGTCATGGCGTTGTTCTGCATCAGCCAGCCGTTGGGGGTTGAGTGCTCCAGATAGTCACGCCAGTCACTCTCGCTTTCGGCCAGCGATGCAGGAATATGACGCTGCGCGGGCACGGTGTAGTCCGTGTGGGCGTGTTCCCATTCGTCGTGCAAGACAACTCCGGGGAAATGGATGATCGACTGCGGGACCCGGGGGTTTGATCGGCTAAAGGGTCTCGACGTTCGGCCCGGAAAGGCGCTTTCGGCAGTCGAGAACATAGGCAGCGTGTTGCTGGATCATCGAGAGATCGAATTGCGGGTGATCCATGAGAAGGATCACTGCATCAGTGGCAGCCACTTCGTCCGGAGTTGCGTCGACCCGGGGCACGTTCAGCTTGGCGTCGTCGCCGTCTGGGATGTTGGGTTCGACCCCACGGACATCGGCACCGAGGCCGAGGAGAAGTTCGGCGACACGTGCCGATGGAGAATTGCGAAGGTCAGTGGCGTTGTACTTGTAGGTCAAGCCGAGCAGCAGAATGCGAGATCCGCTGGCAGGAATTCCGCGCCTGTCGAGTGCTGCCACGAGACGCCGGACGACGTAGTCGGGCATGCGTCGGTTCACATCGGCGGCGAGTTCCGCGAATCGAAAGGGGATGCCAAGCTCCTGCTGAACCTTCCAAGATAGGAACATCGGGTCAACGGGCAGGCAGTGCCCACCGACTCCCGGCCCCGGGGTGAACCGCATGAATCCGAATGGCTTGGTCGCGGCAGCGTCAATTGCCTCCCAAATGTCCACGCCGAGGGAAGCGGCCAACATTGCCAGCTCATTGATCATGGAGACGTTGACGAACCGGAAGGTGTTCTCGATCAGCTTGGCCAGTTCGGCGACCTTCGTCCCGGACACCGGTACCGTAGTCTGAAAAATTCCGTCGTAGAAGCCCTTGATCACGTCGAGTGATGTGGCGTTGATCCCCGACACCAACTTCGGCGCCCCCTCGAACGACCAACGCTTGTTTCCGAGCCGCTCGGGACTGAATCCGGCCAGGAAGTCCACCCCGCCCTTGAGACCCGACACCTCCTCCAGGATCGGCAGCAGTAATTCCTCCGTGGTGCCGGGATAGGACGTGGACTCCAGGACCACCGTCGCACCAGGGCGAAGGTACTTGCCCAGCATCCGGGCGCAGGACTCGATGTGGCTCAAGTCCGGCACGTCGTCCCGCAGGGGGGTTGGCACAGTGATTACCGCGATGTCGAAGCCGGCGAGCGCGTCAGCGTCGGTGGTCGCGGAGTAGGCCCCGGACTTCAGCACTGCGCACAGCTGCGAGGAGTCCACCTCCCTCACGTAAGACCGGCCGGCGGCGAGCTGCCCGACGCGGTGCGTGTCCACGTCGTAGCCGACGACACGGTGCCCCACCTCAGCGGCGCGTACGGCCAAGGGAAGCCCCACATAGCCTTGGCCTGCGACAACTACCTGCATGGCGACTCCTACTCGAAACCGGTGCTTGAATGGACTCTCGTTCTTGGGCTGGTGAGGAGAAGGACTGTGCCCCTGGTGTCGGTCGTGATGCCCGTGTACAACTCGGCAGCCACCCTCGGCGCAGCCGTCCGATCGGTGCTCACGCAGACCCACAGCGACCTGGAGCTGCTGGTCACCGATGACCAGTCCTCCGATGGGTCCATGGACCTGCTTCGCGAGTTCGCCGAGCAGGACGAGCGCGTCCTGCCGGAGTCGGCACCCGAGCGGGGTGGTGCGGGCCGGGCCCGCAACCTGGCGATTCAGCGGGCCCGCGGGGACTACATCGCCTTTCTCGACAGCGACGACATGTGGCTTCCGGAGAAGATCGAGAAGCAGCTCGCCTTCGCCGCGGAGGGTGATGCGCCGCTGACGTTCACCTCGTACTACAAGATGGACGCCGACTACGACGGCGAGAGCACCGACTGGGTCCCGAACGGGCGGGTGATCCATGCGCGCGAGCATGTCGACTACCGCGCGATGCTGGTCCGAGACCACATAGGTGCCCTCACCGCCATGTACGACCGCAAGGTGCTGGGCACGAGGCTGATGCCGGAGATGCGCAAGCGCCAGGATTACGCCCTCTGGCTGTCGATCATGCGGGACGGCGTGGACGCGCGGGGCCTGGATGAACCGCTTGCGGTGTACCGGGCCCACAGGGCGGGATCGCTGTCCTCCAACAAGCTGTCGCTTGTGAAGTACAACTGGGCCCTCTACCGCGAGCACGAGCATCTGTCCGTCCCACGCGCGACGCGGGCACTGGCCGGCGCTGTGTGGCAGTCGCTGCGCAACTCGCGCATCTAGCTCCGTGCACGGACCCGGAAAGCCGGCGCGCGACCGTTTCCGGGAGTGCCCGGCCAGGCCCCACCCCGTGGCCGTGCCACATGCCCGGGGCTGGCCCGAAGGGCGGCACTCGGCGGGCCACCAGTGCCGTCGGTCGGCTACGCGACCACGCCGTCACCGGCCCTCGCCCGCAGGAACAACTGGAGGAGCAGCCGCCGGTCGGAGACCGGAACGGCCTCCTGGCCGCTGTGGAGCGCCTCCCGACCGTGCAGGAAGCGGCGCTGATTCATGATGAGGTAGTCCCCGGGCTGGAGCATGAAGGAGATCTGCCCCCGGACGAGTTCCTCGGCAAGCTTCCTGGCGGCGTCAGTGTGCGCCTGGCTGAGCTGGGACCTCTCCAGCATCTTGGCGGTGAACCGGACGAACCCCCTGCCTGGGGCGGAGCCGTCCAGGACCGGGAACGGCTTGTACTCCTCGCCGACGCCGAACAGGTCGTAGAACGTCCCGTAGTGGTAGGCAACCTCAGCCAGGAGGGCACGGGTGTCCTCCGGGAGCCGTGCCACGGCGGCGTGGGCGTCGGAGAGGATGCTCAGGCCGCCGCCGAGCGGGTCGGGGCGGACGCACAGGAGCGTGGTGTAGTCCGGGGGCAGGGTGGCGTTCACCAGGTCCATGTGAAACGCGTTGTATCCGGTCCCGGAGGACTTGCCAGGGTCCTTGGCGGTCTTGACCCCGATGTCCTTCCACAGAGGCCACTTCGGGAAGGGAGAGAAGGGGACGGCCACCTCGGCCGCGAAGGCCGTTGCCAGCCGCAGGAATCGGTCCCCGGTTCCCAGAGCCCTGGCGAGGTTCCCCAGGCGCAGCACCGCGTAGCCACCGTCCTGTCCGGTCAGCGCGCGGCGCAAGGCTGCGACGGTCTCCTCGAACCCGGGGGCAGCCGTCAGCTCTGCCCGGTACCGCTCCATCGTGCGCTTCGCCAGCAATGAGCCGTCCAGCTCCCACGGCGGGAGAGGAAGACTTGCCAGAGCAGCTTCGAGTTGGTTCGGGATGTCGATGAACATACGGAACCTACAAATCTCTTGGGGTGTTCGTCGTGTCGCTTGAACGGCGCGGGTCAACCGGTACTGGATCGCCGGACGTCACCCGGGCCACCGGACAGGTGATCAGAGGGATGTGCCCCTCTCCGGCGGGTGAGTACCGGCCACAGGGGGAGCCGACGATTCCGTCGTCCGCCGGAGAAGGGAGTCGAGAGCGCACCTGGTCAGAACGCGTGGGGTTACGTCGTCGTGTGCTGCCGGGGGTGCATCAGCTCCTCCAGGTCCACAACGCGGAACGAGCCCGGGCCCGCACCAGTTGTGAGGCGAGGAACGTGGACAAGTTCGGGTGCCCGTAGGGCAGGGGCGTGTCGGGGCTCGCCATCACCTGCACGCCGTCCTCGCCGTAGCCGTAGATCGTGCCGTTTTCTTGTCGGCCTTGTTGATGCACGCGAGCCGACCAGTTGCTTGAGGTGGCGCGTAAGCGCTGAGCAATGCCTTCGAGGTGCTACCTCGTCGATGACGGCGCAGACGTCGTCGAGCAAGGCGGAGCTGTTGGAGGGATTTCAGGTGCGTGTCTTGACCAGCGCCTCTTCGAGTTCTGCGGCGGTGAGGGGCGGTTTTCGTCTCGCCGGCTGGTGCTGGGCGGTCGTCATGTCGAGCACCTCATAGGCAGGCGGTTGTTCAGTTGTTCGCCACCCGTAGGGACGCGGATTGCGGGCTGCTCGGGCATGACGGCGGGGCATTCGGGACTCCCATTGCGCAGGCCAGGTGCACCCGGGACTTGCGCCGCCTGTAGCTCGGCCCAGACGACCTTGCCCCAGTGCTTTTGGTCGTAGCCCCACTTCGTGCTCAGCAGATCCACCAGGTGGAGTCCCCGCCCGTTCTCGTCCTGCGGGTGTGCTTTCCGGAGCACGGGCGCCGACCACCGGTTCCCATCCGACACGCTGATGCGGACGGTGTCCTGGCTGAGGCGGGAAATCTTCACGTGCAGCAACCGGCACTTGGAGTGGTTGATGGTGTTGGTGGCAAGTTCGGAGACGATGATTTCTCCTACCGGGGCCAGATCGCTCATCCCCCACAGGCACATGGCCTCCTCCACGAGTCGGCGGGCCTTATGAGCAGACTTCGGTTCGCACGGCCACGTTTCGCTGTAACTTGGGGTGCCGGTCCCAGCTGGTCTGGCTGTCATCATCATTGAGCACTTGCCTTTACGAGGGGGTGGATTCCCCGGCTCCGGATTGCGGTGCACCAGAGCCAGGTTTTCTCCGCACGCCAGAAGGGAACCGGGTGGCTTGGTCACTTCAAGGCGGCTGACGTCCAGCCAACCGCTGAAGACCGAAGCGAACAACGGCATCGATGCGGCACCTTTGATGCATCTCTGATGCACAGGGAACGCCGCGTGCGCAACGCCCTGGTCAAGCGGGGAAAGTGGGAAAGGAGCCGTCGTGAACTTTGCCAAGCGGCGTAAAGCCATGGGTTATAGTCAGGAGCAGTTCGCACATGCTCTCGGTGTGGACCGCACGACGGTCGGCCGCTGGGAGCGACGAGAGACACAGCCCACGCCCGAGCAGCGGCCGAAGATCGCCCAACTACTGCGCCTGGACCTCTCTGAACTCGACGCACTGCTGACCCCTTTACGGGCCGATCTTCCGGAGTCCGCGGCGTCGCTGATGAGTTCTCCTCGCGGTTCCGTGGGAATCATCGACGACATGATCCGACGTGAGTTCCTGCGCCTGCTGGCGGTGACCGGCGCACTCACGGCTCTCGATACGCAGACGGCCGAGGCCGTGGCGGAGTCCGCCGACCGGAGCTCGATCGACGACTTCCACATCATGAACAGGCACCTGTGGCAGGTGTACCAACTCGCCCGCTCCAAGCGTTCGGTCACCGCGGTCGTACAGGACCAGCTCGTCGCGCTCAACGACACCCTGAAGTCCGGTCCGTCGCGATACGCGGACAGCCTGTGCACAGTGGTCGGCGACCTCTTCCAACTCGCCGGAGAACTGGCCTTCGACGCGAACCGGTACACGGACGCAGCAGCCTCCTACACCCTGGCGGCCTCTGCGAGCGCCCAGGCGCGGTCCTTCGATCTGTGGGCGTGCGCGTTGCTCCGGCATGCCTATGTCGACATGTACGCGCGCCGCTACGCGGAGGCCGCCGAGACCCTCGAAGTCGCACGGCGGATCGCCGTGCG
>NZ_MUME01000399.1 GCF_002155915.1 Streptomyces thermovulgaris
ACCGGCACGATGGCCCAGCAGATCGCCCTGCGCTGCTGGGCCATCGTGCCGGTCGGGAAGAAGACGGCGGCCTCCTTGCCGAGCAGACGGGCGACCTTCCGCTCCAGGGCCTCGACGACCCCGTCGCCGTACCTGTCCGACGGCTCGTCGAGGTCGTGGACCTCCTCCGCCCGCTCCAGCAGCGCCAGCCGCTCCCGGAGCGTCCCCAGGAAGCCGGGGCGGGCGAGCACCCGGCCCGCGGTCCGGTGCGCCTGTGCACGCCGTGCGTGCAGCCGCCTGCGCCGCTCCTCGCGTCCCCCGGACCCCTCGGCCTCCTCGGCCCTCTCGTTCAGGAGGCGCTCCTCCTGCAGGAGGCGCTCCTCCTGCCCGCCGTTCCGCTCCGCCCCATCGGTCATGTCCAGGATCATCGCGGATCACCGGGGGCGCCGCGGCGGAGGCCCGGATTTCCCGCCGGGTTCGCGGGGAAACCCACAGCCTGTGGACGGACGAACGTCCCCGGAACCGATCGCGTTAACATGACGAGAAATCGTCCGGTACCCCTAGCGGACTGGAACGGAAGGCGCCGTCGCGTGAGTACACATCAACAACCGGACACCAGGGACCGCCCCGCGCGGCTCACCGTCGGCGTCGTGGGAGCCGGCCGGGTGGGCCCCGCGCTCGCCGCGTCCCTCCAGCTCGCCGGGCACCGCCCGGTGGCCGTGTCCGGGATCTCCGACGCCTCCCGGCGGCGCGCCGAGCAGATGCTCCCCGGCGTGCCCCTGGTGCAGCCCGCCGAGGTGCTGCGCCGGGCCGACCTGGTGCTGCTGACCGTCCCCGACGACACCCTGCCCGGACTGGTCGCGGGCCTGGCCGAGACCGGCGCGGTGCGCCCCGGACAGCTCCTGGTGCACACCTCCGGCCGGTACGGCACGAAAGTGCTCGACCCCGCCCTGCGCGCGGGCGCGCTGCCGCTGGCCCTGCACCCGGCGATGACCTTCACCGGCACCCCCGTCGACGTGCAGCGGCTGGCCGGCTGCTCCTTCGGCGTCACCGCGCCCGAGGAGCTGCGAACAGCCGCCGAGGCCCTGGTCATCGAGATGGGCGGCGAACCGGAGTGGATCGCCGAGGAGATGCGCCCGCTGTACCACGCGGCGCTCGCCCTGGGCGCCAACCACCTGGTGACCCTGGTCGCCCAGTCCATGGAGCTGCTGCGTTGCGCCGGTGTCGAGGCCCCCGACCGGATGCTCGGCCCCCTGCTCGGCGCCGCCCTGGACAACGCCCTGCGCTCGGGCGACGCGGCCCTGACCGGCCCCGTCGCGCGCGGGGACGCCGGCACGGTCGCCGCCCACGTCGCCGAACTGCGCCGGCACGCCCCGCAGACCGTCGCCGGCTATCTGGCCATGGCCCGCGCCACCGCCGACCGCGCGCTCGCCCACGGCCTGCTCAAGCCCGAGCTCGCCGAGGACCTGCTGGGAGTACTCGCCGGCGGTGCCGGCGTACCCGAGAACGGGGAAGACCGATGAGCCGTCGCACGTTCGAACTCGCCTCCACGGCGGACGAGCTGGAGCGCGTCCGCGCCCACCACACGGGCTCCGGACGCACCGCCGTCGTCATGACCATGGGCGCCCTGCACGAGGGCCACGCCACCCTGATCCGCACGGCCCGCACCCATGTCGGCGACCAGGGCTTCGTGATCGTCACCGTCTTCGTCAACCCGCTGCAGTTCGGTCCGGGCGAGGACCTCGACCGCTATCCGCGCACGCTGGAGGCCGACCTGAAGGTCGCCGAGCAGGCGGGCGCCGACGTCGTGTTCGCGCCGTCCGTGGAGGAGGTCTACCCGGGCGGCGAGCCCCAGGTCCGGATCAGCGCCGGCCCCATGGGCGAGCGACTGGAGGGGGCCTCGCGCCCCGGGCACTTCGACGGGATGCTCACCGTGGTCGCCAAGCTGCTGCACCTCACCCGTCCCGACGTGGCCCTGTACGGCCAGAAGGACGCCCAGCAGCTCGCCCTGATCCGCCGCATGGTGCGCGATCTGAACTTCGGCGTGGAGATCGTCGCCGTGCCGACCGTGCGCGAGGAGGACGGCCTGGCCCTGTCCAGCCGCAACCGCTATCTCTCCCCGCGGGAGCGGCGCACCGCCCTGGCGCTCTCCCGGGCCCTGTTCGCGGGCCGGGACCGGCACGCCGCCCAGGAGGCGCTGCGGGCGCGGGCCCGCGAGGTGCCCTGCACACCCGCGCGTGCCGAGGCCCTCAGCGCGCTCGGGGAGTCCCGTGCCGCCGCCGACGCCGCCGCCGTCGCCAAGGCGTCCCCCGGCGCGGCCTCCGCCGTCCGCGCCGCCGCCCAGCTGGTCCTGGACGAGGCCGCACGTTTCGACCCGCCGCTCGAACTCGACTACCTGGCCCTCGTCGACCCGTCCGACTTCACCGAGATCGACGACGACTTCACCGGCGAGGCGATCCTCGCCGTCGCCGCCCGGGTCGGGACGACCCGGCTGATCGACAACATCCCCCTCACCTTCGGAACCCTCGGAGCCTCCTCGTGACCAGCACAGGCATACGACTGCACGCACCCGCGCCCGGGTGGTCCATCACCGCGGACGTCGTGGTCGTCGGTTCCGGGGTGGCCGGTCTGACCGCCGCGCTGCGCTGCGAGGACGCCGGTCTGACGACGGTCGTGGTGACCAAGGCCCGTCTCGACGACGGCTCCACCCGCTGGGCCCAGGGCGGCATCGCGGCGGCCCTCGGCGAGGGGGACACCCCCGAGCAGCACCTGGACGACACCCTGGTGGCGGGCGCGGGACTGTGCGACGAGGAGGCGGTACGGCTCCTGGTCACCGAGGGCCCCGACGCCGTACGGCGGCTGATCTCGACCGGTGCGCACTTCGACACCGACGAGGAGGGCGGCATCCAGCTCACCCGCGAGGGCGGCCACCACCGCCGCCGCATCGCCCACGCGGGCGGCGACGCGACGGGCGCGGAGATCTCCCGGGCGCTCGTCGAGGCGGTGCGCGCACGCGGCGTGCGCACCATCGAGAACGCGCTCGTCCTGGACCTGCTCACGGACGCCGACGGCCGTGCCGCGGGCGTGACCCTGCACGTCATGGGCGAGGGCCAGCACGACGGCGTGGGCGCCGTGCACGCGCCCGCCGTGGTCCTGGCCACCGGCGGCATGGGCCAGGTCTTCTCCGTGACCACCAACCCGTCGGTGTCCACGGGCGACGGCGTGGCACTCGCCCTGCGCGCGGGGGCGGAGGTCTCCGACCTGGAGTTCGTGCAGTTCCACCCCACCGCGCTGTTCCTCGGCGCCGACGCCGAGGGCCAGCAGCCGCTGGTCTCCGAGGCGGTGCGCGGCGAGGGCGCCCACCTGGTCGACGGCGACGGCGTGCGCTTCATGGTGGGGCAGCACGAACTGGCCGAACTCGCGCCCCGGGACATCGTCGCCAAGGGCATCATGCGGCGGATGCGGGAGCAGGACGCCGCCCACATGTTCCTCGACGCCCGGCACTTCGGCGCGCGGATGTGGGAGCAGCGCTTCCCGACCATCCTGGCCGCCTGCCGCGCCCACGGCATCGACCCGGTCACCGAGCCCGTCCCGATCGCCCCGGCCGCCCACTACGCCTCCGGGGGCGTGCGCACGGACTCCCGCGGCCGGACGACCGTGCCCGGCCTGTACGCGTGCGGCGAGGTGGCCTGCACCGGTGTGCACGGCGCCAACCGGCTCGCCTCCAACTCCCTGCTGGAGGGTCTGGTCTACGCCGAGCGCATCGCCGCCGACATCGCGCGGGAGCGGGCGGACGGCGGCCTTGCCGCGCGCGTGCCGCGGCCCGTCGCGCACCCCGAGAGGCCGGCGCACCCCCTGCTCCCCGCCGAGGCCCGGTTCACGATCCAGCGGATCATGACCGAGGGCGCGGGCGTCCTGCGCTCCGCCGCCTCCCTGGCCACGGCCGCCGACCGGCTCGAGCGGCTGCACACCGAGGCCTGCGAGGCCCTGGAGGGGAACGGCAAGATCCCCGAACCCGGTGTCGACACCTGGGAGACCACCAATCTGCTGTGCGTGGCCCGCGTCCTGGTCGCCGCCGCCCGGCTGCGCCGGGAGACCCGCGGCTGCCACTGGCGCGAGGACCACCCCGGGCGCGACGACGCCCACTGGCGCCGCCACATCGTCGTACGGCTGAACCCGGACCACACGCCGGCCCTGAGCACCACGGACGGCACAGACTTCCCCCCGACCCGTCCCGGGGCC
>NZ_MUME01000004.1:0-14955 GCF_002155915.1 Streptomyces thermovulgaris
TTACGGGACAGCCCTTAGTACTCCGGTGCGGTTTCGTGATCTACCCATCGACGAACCCACTGGATAGATTACAAAACCGGCACTGGGGTGCTAGGTGTGGCATCAGGCGGCCTCAGGTCGCATATACATCGCCCCCGAACGCAGCACCAGGCTGCCCTCCAGCGCCCGTTTAGCAGCCACCTCACCCACTCTAAAGCGGCGTTCCGAGGCAAAAGCAGTGGCATTCAGTCCCGGCCCCCTCGTGCGCACCATTCGATTGGTGGTGCAACGCTTTAGCACCCTCCAAAGAGGGCCAAAGGAGGCCTTCTTGAAGTTTCGAGCAGCCTCCAGTCCACAGTGGTCAGCGCCGCCCGTGCGCCCCACAGGGCGGCTGCCACATCAATCCTCCGGGAGCGACCGCAGGACAGACAACATTTCACCACTGTACTTATCGCACATTACCAGCAGTCGCCGACCCACCTCCGAGGCAAGCAGATTATCATTGTCAGACGCAGCCAGGATGGCTTTGTGACACTCAAGCTCGATGGCGATATTCATCGTGCCGAAATACCTCAGGCCATAGGAGCGGAGCTGGTCATCAACGCCAGCCAAGTAGGCATTCCGCTGGTCTTCTCCAGCGATCTCGGCGGACGAGTTCTCCATGAATCCGTCAAGATAGTCAGCCAATTCTCGCGCCAAATAGATCAACGTCTCCGTCTGGGTCTCACTCATCTCGCCAAGAGCCTCACCCAGCATGAGCCACCCGTTGATAGCCTCCAGTTGGAAACTTTCGGCGAATTCTGGCTCCACCTCCGAGTCGAACAGCGGAGCGCTCGTGAGCCGGCCAATGGCCTGTAGAAATACCTCGTCGGCCTCGCCGTCCAGTCGCTCCCCACCCCTGCGGATCAGGGAATCGAGCGCAGCAGGGTCGATTCCCCAGTCTGCAGGCATCTCCATGCCAAGCAAGGGCGCCTGCAGCCTTCGCAGGGCCAGGTATACAGCCTGATGGCGCTGCTGTCGATCCATGGCACCAATCTGGGCCGACAGCGTTGCGTCGTCATGCCAGTCCACGTGGCTCGCCCTTCTGCTCACCGATAACCCAACGCCACAAGGAAGTTCGTCCATGCCTCATGATTCCTCCAGACGTACATGGACCGCCCCGGTATTTTGGCTTTCGTTCCAAGCGTAATGGGCCCCACCATTTCCGCACCTACCTCACCCAGGAAGTTTTCACAGCCATCAGGGGCACAGGAATTTCTGCTCACACCACCCGCCACTGGGGTCAGATTGTTCTGAGCTATGTAGTGGATGGCTGTCTCCTCCGCATGAGCGCCTTCCATATTGGCCGCAACCACTATGTCCTCACGTCCCAGCGACTTGATGTAGTCGATCTGCGCCTTCTCAAGCCCCCGACCCGAGCCCGTGACCACATGAACCAATGAACCGTCAGCTCTGCGGGCGGTTGTCACTGCTGTCGTCCTGAAAACCTTGCGCGCGAATGGACTCGGAATCTTGCTGTAAATGTCGTCCGCAAGCCTCTTGGCCTGTGCTGCGATCTCCTCCGCATCGCAGTTGTGGACGAGGACTGGCGTGTCACCAGCCTCCACATAGTACGTGTGCAGGCCGTCGATGCTCAGGTCGTAGGTGACACGGGTCGCCGTGTATGCCTTGACTGCGACGATCTTGGTCGGGCCACCATCGGCGTTCTGGAGTGTGTGGCCAGCCTTGAGGTCGCCAGCCTGAGTCCAGGTGTTACGGCTGATCTCGTAGAACTGGGCAGGAAAATTCTTGCCTCAGCTTCACGAAGCTGACATACCGATCGCGACAGTCAACGATGGCTGTTCAACCAGCGCCTTGCCGCAGCGCGGCTGAATTCATCGACAATCGGCGACTCGACCATCCATTGTCCATGCCCCAGAAGGGTTCGAGCACGATGAGGTTCACGTACGACTGCGAAATCAATACGCAATTCCCCGACATCACATCTCAAAATGACACCGCCATCCAGGGACAGCATGACAAATGCAGGCCGACAGAAGTCGTTTCCCAGAACGCCAGACGCCGCACCCGCACCGATAATGTCCCACTCGTCCAGCAGCTCGACTCGCACCCACCACCACTGAGGCAATTCACTGTCTGCAAAGTCGACTGCCACCAGAAAACGAGAGTCGGCCTTACTGAACAGTCCGCTACGCAGCGCTAGTCGATACCATTCAGAGTTCGCCTTTTCTAGCAGTCTTGGGTCATCAAGATCGACTGCTTCCCTAAATGCCCCATCCTCCGCAGGGCAACTAGTGGCAAACGTTGCCAGAGTCGGCGGAATAAGCGGTTCAGTCGCGTCAATTTTCCCCAGAAGACGCAATCCGGCCTCGGCAAGCGAAGTCGAGAGAGCATTCTCATCCATGAGAAAAAACCTCAAGCTATATCACGTATGGGCTGGTGAAGGTGAGGTTCTCCTCACCTTCACCAGCCCATACTGGTTGTCACCAACCGTCACGAACGCTTAGGGCGGGTAGCCCAAGGGTAAGGAATTATCTGATTATAGTTGTGCGCACCCTTCTTAGTTCTCCCGACATAGGCGATGTTCCCATCGCTATCGACAAGAATGCGGGCTTGACTACGCGGGTCAAGATTATCGTAAATAGCCGCCCCTTCCCACCTTCGAGCCGCTCGGGGAGCCCCCCGAGCCTCATAAAAATCTAGGCGCATATTTCCAGCAGAGCCCGTCAGTCGCTGCGGATAGTTCGGGTTCGAGATAACGGCAGTCACGAGATCATGAATATCCTGCGGAGTCTCGTAGTAGGCCTTAAACGCCTTCCGCCTGTCTTCAATGGCCTTCTTCGAGTAGTTCTCGTCAGGAACCCAGCCTTCTTCGTCGCAGTTGTGGACCAGGACTGACGTTGTCCCCGCCAGCACATGGTACGTATGCAGGCCGTCGATACTCAGGTCGTAAGTGGTGCGCTGGGCTGTGTATGCCTTGACCTTGACGATCTTGGTCGGGCCACCGTCTCCGTTCTGGAGTGTGTAGCCGGCCTTGAGGTCGCCGGCCTGGGTCCAGGTGTTGCGGCTGATCTCGTAGAACTGGTGGTGCTTAGTGGTCTGGATCGTCTTGAGACCGGCCTTGGTGTCGACGACGACATCGACGTAGTTGCGGTCGGTCTTGGTGACGATCACCGCCTTGACCCGGTGCTTCTCCTTCTTCTTCTTGCCGGGCTCGGCGGTCAGGACGTAGTCCCCGACCTTGACCTCGGAGATCGGTTTGACCGTGCCGTTGGCCATCAGCACACCGGTCAGGCCGGTGAAGCTGTGTGGCTCCTTGGGACGAATGGGGCAGCTTGCGCCTGCGGGCCCCTCGTCTTTCGCAGGCTGCTGCTTGGACTTGGGACCGAACTTGCCGGCCGCCGCGCCGAAGACACCGCCCGTCGCGGCACCGACCGCCGTGGCCTTCGCCGCACCACTGGCGCTGCAGCCCTCCTCGCCGGCCACGCAGGAGACGCCGTAGCCGACCGCGCCTTCCGCGGCGCCACCTGCGGCCCCCATGGCCGCACCCTGCGCGGTCTTGCTGCCGACGTTGACGAGCAGGCGGCCCACCGCGCCGGAGGCCAGCCCGCCAGCCGCGCCCGCGGCACCAGTGGCGGCGCCGAGGGCGACCGAGCCGACGAAGCCGGTGACGGTCTTGGGGCCGTCGCTCATCAGGTAGCCGACCGCGTTGGCTGCCGCGCCCGCCACGGCCGCGCAGCCGATCGCGCCGAGGCCGGCACTGATGGCCGTGCAGCCGGCGAAGACCGCCACGCCCACCGCGACCGAGGCGATGGTCGCGGCGTGCTGCTTGACGAAGTTGGCCGTGGCCTTGTACGCCTTCTTGGCACCGCTGCGGATCTTCTTGGCCGCGCCCTTGAGTACCTTCCCCGCCACATGTTTGGCGGCCGAGGCCATCCCCTTCGCCGTCTTCTTGACGCGTTGAACGACCTTGTGGACCTTGCGTTTGACCTTCTTATAGGTCTTTTTGGCGTATGTCTTGACCTTCTTGACGCTGTCGCTCACATAGCGCACCGCCTTGCGGACCGTGCGCTGTGCCTTGCGGATGGTCTTCTTGACCGCGGTCTTGACCTTCTTGACGGTCTTCTTGACCTTCTTGGCGGCCTTCTTGACCACCGTCTTGGTCTTCTTCCAGGCCGACTTGGCGGCCTTCGTGACCTTCTTGGCGGCCTTCTTGACCTTCTTGGTGACCTTCTTGAGGGCCTTCTTCGCGAAGCTGAAGAAGTGACCGGTCGGGTCCACACCCGTCATCGGGTTCTGGTTGGCGTACGCGTACTGGTTCGCGTTCACCGACGCCGGCAGCGGGTCGTTGCTGACGGTGTCCCGGCTGTTGAACTGGCCGGTCTGCGGTGAGTACCAGCGCGCGGCCATGTTGACCTTCGCCGTCGCCGGGTCGGTCCAGCCGGACTGGTAGCCCAGATGACCCTGCATCCCGGCCGAGAGGACGACCGTGCCGAACGGCGTGTAGGTCGTCGAGCCGGTCAGCACCTCACTGGAGTCGGTGAACTGGGCCACCACGTCGTCGTGGATGTCGGTCAGGGCCAGCACCGCCGTCGAGCCGGCCCTCACGCCCACCAGCGAGCCGTCCGGAGTGCGGCTGTAGGACGCCGCACCGTCGGAGGCCACGTCGTTTCCGGCGCCGCTGTACTTGAACGAGAAGACCTCCGCGCCCGTCTCGTCCTTGGCGCTCAGCACACGGTCCAGGCCGTCGTAGGTGTATGTCCGGTCGCCCTCGCTGATCACACGGTTGAAGGCGTCGGCCTTGAGCAGTGTCTGCTCCCCGCCCTCGTCCGTGATCGAACGCAGCGTGCCACGCGGGGTGTACGTGTACGTGTTGTGCCCGTCCGAGGTGAGACGGTTGCGCGCGTCGTACGTGTACGTGTCGCCGCCCACACGCGTGCGGTTGCCGGAGGCGTCGTAGCCGTAGACCTCCAGGGTCATCCCGTTGTTCCAGGAGGTCAGCCGGTTCGCCCAGTCGTACGTGTACGTGTTCGCGGACGCCCCCGCCACACCGGTCGTCGTCTTCGACGTCAGGTTGTCGTTGGCGTCCCAGCCGTAGGTGAAGGAGGCCAGCACCTTGCCGGTGGGCGAGAGCAGCTTGTCGCTGGTCAGCCGCCCCAGCGCGTCATAGGAGAACGTCCGCCGGGACTTGCCCGCGCCGTAGTCGATCTCCGTGACATTGCTGTTGACGTCGTAGCTGTAGGTCATCGTGGAGCCGGTCGCCCCGTCGTTGACCGTCTTCAGCCGGCCCGCCGAGTCGTACGCGTAGGTCGACGTGCCCGACGCGTCCGTCCGCGACGTCATCGCCCCATCACCGTTGTAGGTGAACGACGAGGTGCCCGACGGACCGGACGTCGACAGCAGCAGACCCCGGTCGTCGTAGGTGAAGGTGTTCAGATCCTCACCCGTCCCCGCGACGGCGGTGACACGGTCGTCGGAGTCGTACTGGTAGGTGTGGTCGACCGTTTCGGCCTCCGCACCCCTGCCGGTCTGCCGGATCAGCCGGCCCTTGGCGTCGTACTCGTTGGTGACGACCACACCACCCGGGGAGCGGTGCTCTTTGACCCGGCCCGCCGCGTCGTACACCGTGGTGAAGGTGCGGTCCTCCAGGTCCGGGTGGGCCGGAGTGGACGGCTCGATCAGCGATTCGGGCAGCCCCCAGCTGTTGTACGTGGTGATGAACGGGTTGCCGCGGCCGTCGGTGAAGCGCGTACGGTTGCCCGCCGCGTCGTAGCCGAAGGTCGTGGTGATCGACTCGGTCGCCGAGACCGGCTGAACCGCCTTGGTCACCAGGCCCGTCGCGTCATAGGTGAACGTGGTGGTGTGGCCGCGGTAGTCGGTCACCGACACCGGGTTGCCCATCCGGTCGTAGCCGGCACGGCTGGTGCGCAGCACCATGCCGGTCTTGTCCAGGTCGCTGGTGGCGATCAGCTGGCCGTAACCGTCGTAGGTGTTCCTGGTGCTGGTGCCGTCCGGGTCCGTCGCGGTGAGGACCTCGCCGTCCATGGTGTAGGTGAACTTCGACACGTTGCCCGCGCCGTCGGTCACCTCGATGAGCTCGCCGAGGGCGTTGTACTTGTACGACTCCGACACACCCGTCGGGCTCACCGTCCGGGACAGTTCGCCGCCGGGCGCGTTGTACTCGTTGATCGTCGTGTACGCCCGCTGGGTCGGCTGACGCACGATGTCCGTGCTGGTCAGCTCACGCCCCAGGTAGTCCCATGTGGACTCCTCACGCGCCCCGTTGGGCCGGGTCGTCGACAGCAGGTCGCCGTTGGTGTCGTACGTGAACGTCGTCCTGCCGCCGTCGGGCTCCGTGACCGAGGCGACATCGCCGAGCTGCGTGTACGTGTAGGTCGTGCGGTTGCCCAGCGGGTCGACCTCGGCCGTGACCTGGCCGAGCCTGTTGTACTCGTTCCAGGACGTGGCCGTGATCGGCGTCGTGGATCCCGGCGGGGTGTAGTTCGGCAGCCTCGTCGAGGTCTCCTGGCCGTCGGCGTCGTAGGCAATAACCGTGACGTTGCCGAGCGGGTCGGAGGTCTCGGTCACCTCACCGAAGGTGTTGTACCCCGTCATCGAGACCGGACGTACGTCGACGGGCTCGCCCCCGCCCGTCTCGGCCTTGACGACGGGTTCGGTGACCGTGGTCTGCTGCCCCGCCTCGTCGTACCCGTAGTCGGTGGTGTTGCCGTCCGGGTCGGTCATCGACACCGGCAGACCGCGCTGGTCCAGCTTCCAGGTGGTGGTGCGGACCGAGCTGCCCTCCGCCGGCAGGGTGCCGCCGTACACGGCGGACACCTGGGACGCGGTCAGCGCCTCACTGTAGACCTGGACATCGGCGATCGAGCCCTGGGCGTTCTCGCCGTAGGTGCCCTTGTACAGGCGCCGTCCGATCTGCAGCGGGCCGGTGGCCTCCCAGGGGGAGGTGAAGGCGGTCGTGGTCCCCGCCTGGCTTCCGTTGACGTACAGCTTCAGCGTCCCGGCGGCCTGGTCGTACACGCCGGCCAGGTGGGTCCAGGTGCCGGTCGTCACCGCCGACGTGCCGGAGGAGGCCCGGACGATCACGGTGTCGTCGGTGTCGGTGGCGTGGCGGTTGAAGGTCCAGCCGAACGCCGTGGAGTAGTACAGCTGGAAGCCGCTGGCCGCCTTGCCGTCCTGGGCGACGAAGGTGCTGTTCACGCTCGTCGAGCCGAGCTTGACCCAGGCCGCGACGGTGAAGCTGCCGCTGGTGTTCACCGCCGGGCCGTCCGCCTGTCCGTAGGCGTTCGCCGTGCCGTTGAAGACCGCGGAGCCGCCCTTCTCGGTGGAGCGGGTGACGGCGCTGCCGAGGGTCACCTTGCGGTTGCCGCCGGAGGAGTCCTGGGCCACAAGGCCGCTGGTCTCCGACAGTTTCCACCGGGCCACGGGCGCGGTGGTTCCGTCGTGCACCGTGGTGCCGGTGACGTTGCCCAGGTTGTCGTACAGCGTGTCCGTCGTGCTGACCTCACCGGTCGTCGGATCGGTCTCCGTCTCCGACACGACGTTGTCGTCGGGGTCGTAGGAGACCTTCGTGGTGCGGTTGAGTCCGGCCGGGTCGAGCACCGTCGACGTGATGCGGTCGGCCGCGTCCACCGTGAAGACGGTCGTGGTCTGGCCGTCGTTGGACACCTGCTTGATCAGGTTCCCGGCCATGTCGTACGTGTTGGACTCTTCGACGAACTGCTCGCCGCTCACCGGGTCCTTGCGCACGATCGTGGCCGGCAGGCCGTTGTCGGTGTAGGTGTACGCCGTCACCCAGCCCATCGAGTCGGTGATGGAGGCGAGCCGGCCGGCCGGGTCGTACGCCCGCGACTCCTGGACCAGCGTGGTCGGCTCCTGGGGGTTGTTCGGGTCCCCGGTGTAGTTGAGCAGGCTGGTGGTCAGCGGCCGCCCTTCGGCGTCGTAGGTGTAGACGTTGACGTTCCCCTCGGGGTCGGTCTCCTTCACCTTGTTGCCGTAGACGTCGTACTCGAACGACGTGGTGCCGCCGCCCGGGTCCGTCCGCGAGGCGAGACGGTTGTGGGCGTCGTACGTCATCGTCGTGGTGCGCGAGGCGTCACCACCGGTCAGGTCGGTGACGGTCTGCGAGAGGACATTGCCGTCGTCGTCGAAGACGGTGGCGGTTCTCGCCCGGTGGACCGCACCGGTGACGCGGTTGGTGACCGGGGGGCCGGTCTCGGTGACCACCTGGTCGTTCTTGTCGTACGTCCACGTGGTGGTCAGACCGTCCGGGTAGGCGTCGGACATCTCCGTCTGCGTGATCCGCCGGCCCAGGTTGTCGTACGTGTACTTCACCTTGGCGCCGTTGGCGTCGATGGTCTCCGCGAGGTCGCCGTTGGAGTAGTAGACGTACTTCGTCTTCTTGCCGCCCGGTGTCGTGACCGTGTCCACCAGGCCCGGCGGCGCCGTGGCCGTTCCGCCCTCCGCCGCGGGAGTCGACGACGTGGTGTAGGTCGTGGTGGCGGTGCGGCCGTTGGGGTGACCGGCCACCGGCGGGCTGGTCACCGACAGCAGGTTGCCGTGGGTGTCGTAGGTGTACTTGGTCAGGTAGGTGTCGTCCGTCGCCGACGTGGAACGCCCGTCCCGCTCGGTCAGGACCAGGTCGTTCCTGGGATCCATCGGCGGGAACGCGGTGGTCGCGTCCGGGTAGTACGTGTAGTACTCGGTGGAGCACTTGTTCGCGGCCGTGTCCTGGCAGTCGGTCTGGGAGACCACGTTGCCGCGGATGTCGTGGCCGGTGATGCTGCGGTTTCCGTTGGCGTCGGTCACGGTGTGCAGGAAGCCCGCCGTGTCGTAGCCGTACGTCGTCCGCTTGCCGTTGGTGTCGATCGCGGCCAGCAGGCGGTTGCCCATCTCCGCGTCGTACACGTACGTCAGCGTCTTGTCGGTCGGGTCGGTGAGCGTGACCGTGCGCACCGGAGCGATGCCGGAGGACGCCTTGTAGGCCGACCAGTGCTGTTCGACCTGATCCTCGGTCAGCGGGTGGTCGTACACGGCGACCTCGGCGATGGAGCCCTTGAAGAAGCTCACGTCACCGGGGGAGCTGTACCAGTTCTTGGCGAAGCCGCCACCGATGTAGGTGTGGGCGTTGGTCTGGTCGTTCGCCTGACCGGTGTAGTCGGCCTGCTTGACGCCGTCGAGATACAGGGTCTGGGTCGTGCCCTTGAGGGACAGGACCGCGTGATGCCACGCGTTGTCGTTGACGGTCTTCGTCGAACCGAAGGAGCTGCCGCCGGTCCCCGAGCCGCTCCACCAGTGACCGTGCAGTTTGCCGTCGGCGCCCACGTACAGCAGCGGGTGCCAGCTGCCGGACGGAGTGGGCTCGGTCAGTGGCTGCGACTGGTCGGACAGGATCACACCGGGGCTGTCGGTCTTGAACCACAGCTCGACGGCACGCTCCGGCGAGCCGTGCCAGGGGCTGTACGGGATCTCGGCGTACGAGGAGGTGCCGTTGAAGGACGCGGCCGTGACGTCACCGGTGCCGAACGGACCCGCCACACCCTGGGTGACGGAGTTGTACGTGCCGAACCCGGTGTTCACCTCGTTGGCGGCCTGCGGCGCGCCGAGGGTGTCGGCCAGACGCCAGTAGCCGGCCGGGGCGGAGCCCATCACCGCCGAGCGGTAGACCTGCGAGGAACCGGTGACCGTGGGCGGGTTGAGCTTCCAGGTGCCGCCGTCACTGTCCGTGACCCGCTGGACCAGGTCGTCGCTGGTGTCGTAGACGACCTGGGCGTGGACCCTCCCTCCGGGCGTGGTGATCTTGCTGAGCAGACCGGCGGACCGCTTGGCGGCCTGGTACTGCGCGGTGATCACCGACGGGTCGAGGGGCTCGGAGTAGATCGCCACCTCGGCCATCTGGCCGGAGTAGTGCCCGAGCGGGTCGTTCGGGTTCATCGCGGGCCAGCCCTGGGTGTTCACCCCCGCACCGAGCGAGATGTAGGGCTGGTCCCAGTCGTTGATGGTGCCGCTCAGCGAGCCCTGGGCCACGCCGTCGAGGTACAGGGTCTGGCTGGTGGCCTGGCCGGTGAGGACCGCCTGGTGCCACTGGCCGTCGGTGACCGTGGCGCTGGAGACGATGGTGGGGTTGCAGCTGGGCGACATGGCCAGGCAGCCGCGCAGCTTGCCGTCGGTCCCGATGTACACCGCCGGGGTGTTCTTCGTCGTGTTCCCCACCGGGTCGGGGTCGCTCAGCGGCTTGTCGCCGTAGTAGAAGAGGACGCCTCCGGCCTTGGTGGTCCTGAACCACAAGGACACCGTCATGTACGAGGGCGTGGCGCCGGGGGCGCTCGGCATCTCCACGTACGACGTGGTGCCGTTGAAGGTGGCCGTCTTCTGGGTGGAGCCCGCCAGGACGGGCGAACTGCCCAGCGTCACATTGTGGTAGAGGCCGTTGTACCGGCCCTGGTTGGTGTCGACGCTGTCCTTGGCGACGGTCGCGCCGGCCTCCTCGCCGAGCCGCCAGTACGCGTACGGGTCGGCGTCCAGCACCGTGGTGCGGTAGTGGTTGCCGGTGGCGTACGTGTAGGTGGTGCACTTGGTCGGGGTCGCGGGCGGGCAGACGGAGGTGAGCTGGTCACCGGAGTAGCCGTAGGTCCAGGTCTGGACCGTGGACGGATCGCCCGCGACCGCCGGGTCGGTGGAGACGGTGGCGACATGCGCGGCGGTGGCGCCGGAGGGCGTCGACCACGTCAGGCTGAGTGACCGCCTGGACGTCTCGTTGGTGATTTTGACCAGCTGCTTGGCCGCGTTGTAGGTGAACGTCTCGGTGCGGCCCGCGTAGTCCTTGATGCTGGATATCGCGTAGGTGCCCGCCTTGGCGGTCGCCTGCTTGAAGGCGTACTCGGTGAAGTCCTTGTCCGTCAGCGTGTAACCGCCGGTCACCGACTGGAGCCGGGCGTACCGGCCGAGCGGGGGCTGGAAGGTGCCGTCGCTGTTGCGGCCGAAGGCGACCTGCTCACCGCCCGGGTAGGTGACGACGACACTGGTGACCGTGCCCGCCGGGTCCTTCACCTCGGTCGCCTTCATGTCGGCGACCGTCGACCAGCCGGCGCCGAAAGCCCCGTCGATGCGCGGGTCGAGGCTGTTGTACGAGCGGTCGATCTCCAGCGAGGGGCCGATGACCTCCACGTCCGCGTCGGTGTCCTCGGTGGTGTAGTTGCCGTCCGAGGGGTCGAAGTCATGGCCGTCGGTGTTCTGGGCCAGACCCGAGGTGACCGGCGGCTGCGGTACGGCGGTGGTGAAGCGGCTGGAGTACGTCACCTCCTCGTAGCCGTCGCTCACCCCCACGTACCACTCGTAGTTCTTCGACCACTTGAGCTTGCCCGCGGGGATCTTCCATCTGCCCTTGGACAGGGTGCCGGAGGTGGCGACGGGGTGGTGCTGCCGCTGTCGGCGTCGTACACCTCGAAGAGGTACGACAGTGCGGAGTTCGGCCACTTGTCGGCGTCGTGCGCGTAGACGAGCAGCTCGGGCTGGAGGGTGTTGGCCTGGTAGTTCTCCGGCGGGTACTGGGCGGTGACCTGCGGCTTGGTGTTCGGCGCGTAGGTCAGGTCCAGCGAGGGGCGCCAGGCGGCGGTGGCCGAGTTGTCGGAGTGGAACCTCTTCCAGTGCAGGGCGTCGTTGGTCGGTGCGACAAGGGCGAGACCGTAGTTGGGCCCGCCGGTGGCGACCTGGGTGAACCACGACGTCGACAGCGTCACCGGCATCTTCACCCCGACGCTGGTGCTGCCGCTGGTGTTGGTGCACGAGGCACCCGGATTCACCGTGGCGGAGCCGATGGCGGAGCCGTAGGACGGACCCGGGTACGTCGTGGTCGTCGACGGGGACCACGACTGGGTCACCGGGTGCACGTAGAACGGCTTGGCGGTGCACGTCGAGGACCACAGCGCCCAGACGTTGAGGGTCGCCGCGGACACCTTCTGGCCGGCGATCTTCGAGCTCAGCGACGAGAACTGCAGGAACGAGTTCGCCTTGTTGGTGCCCGAGTCGTACGAGCCGACCTTGATCTGGTCCTCGGCCGAGCGGTCGGCGCTGTAGTTGTTCTGCACGTACGTCGACTGACTGGCGACGACGGTCGTCGGGTCGACGGTGACGGGATAGACCCGCTCGGGGTCGTCCAGCCAGTCCCGGTCGGCGGTCAGCCTCAGCGCCGGCTTGCCGTCCACCGTGGTCAGCTCGTACGAGACCTGCTGAGAGCGGACGCCCTCACCGGAGCGGGGGTCGATCCGGGAGTCCTGCATGAAGGCGTGAGGGACGCCGGCGGCCACCTTGCCGTCGGCATCCGTGAACTTCACGCTCCCGTCCTCCGCGATGTGCGGAGTCAGGCCCTTCAACTCGAGCGGGAACACCCAGGAGTTGGCCGCGTCCCTGGAGTGCAGGACCAGGTTCTCCTTGACGCCGTCGGCGATGGGGACGAGCTGCACGTCCGTGTCGGGAAGCACGTCGGCGTAACGGAGAGTTCCGTTGTCGTCCTTGACCGCCGTGGTGTTCTGCGCGCCGCGCAGCGTGTACGCCAGGCGACGGCCGCCTCCGAAGTCGAGGGAGACCAGCCGCTGGTCGGTGGCGTTCGTGGCGAACTCGATGTCGAAGGAGTTGGCCTTCTGCTCGAACCGGCCCTGCTCGTTCTCGACCAGGCTGACGTCGATCGGCTTCCAGGATCCGTCCGCCGCCTTGAAGTTGGTGCGGGTCGTGTAGTGCCGGATCGTGGTGGAACCGTCGGCGTTGACGTAGTAGTCCGACGTCGCCGTGGACTTCTTGGCGTCCCGCTTGCTGGTCCGGGGGTCGAAGCTCTCCGCCGTGCCCGGGGCCTTGGCCGTCGTGGTCTTCTCGACCTGACGCGTCGGGCGCTTGTACGGGTCCAACTCGCCCCGGCCCTTGCCGGGTTTGCGCCCGACGCCTCCCTCGGCGCTGGTGGCCGCGGTCGAGGCATGGTGGCTCTTGCCCCGCGCGGTTCCGCCCTGCTGGTCGGGCGTCTTCAACGGGGACTCATTGGCCCATTTCCACAAACCGGACAAAGACCACTCGGGCATGCTCACCGCCGGCAGGGTGGCACCGGTGGCCGCCGCCGTCTCGGTGGTGAGCATGAACGAGAAGGAGACCAGGACAGACAGAGCCGTGACCCTCACCCTGCGCCGGCCTCTGGGGCCCGGCGGGAACAGGCGAGGGCCGCGGACCCAGCGGACACGCATGGACAGCCTTTACTCGCGAAGCCAACAAAGCTTCGAAAGCTTTTCCATGGATCAAACAAAGTATCTACACGAGATCCACACCTTTAGATGATCTTTACCAACTGCCCTGCACTGTAAGGACATTGGGTCACATACCGGACGCCCGCACGGCATGTCTGATCACATCCGCCACCGTCGCCTCAAGCTCCTCACCAGGCTGCGCGACAGTGACGTTCCCGGCCTCCTTCGCCTTCTCCGTCTTCTCCGCTTTCCCTGCCTTCTCCGCCGAACCTCCGTCGACCACGACGAAGCGCACCTTGGCGTGCTGGCCGGCGTCGGCTCTCGTCACCTGGGTCTGCGGAGCACCGACCGCCACGACGACATCGCACTGACGCTGGATCAGACTGTTGAAGAACGGCCGCACGTTGGCCACCGACTGCGGCCCCATGACCGGCACATAGGAAACCCGGGCCCTGGTCTCCAGGGACGCCTTCTGCATCCCCTGCCACACCGAGGCGGCGAGCGTCCCCTGGGTGATGCCCTTCTCGTCCGTCAGCAGACACGCGTCGAACTCCTTGTACTGACGTGCCCGCGGATCAGGGGGGCCGGGCTTCTCCTCGTCGGTGAACAACCACGCGCCCACCAGCCCGAGTGCCACGACCGCCGCCACACCGCCCGCCACCCAGGCACCACGGCCTCGCAGCACACCGGCTGCCGCCGCCATCGCACGGGCGACCGGCGTCCTGGCCGGAGAGGCGGTGGTCTTCTTCTCACGATCGCGCCCGTCACGCCGACTCTTCATCGCGCACCGCCCCGGACGACCTGACGGACGATCAGTGCAGCACCGTGCCGACCGCGGTGAAGACCACCGCCGACAGCCGGCCGGCGCGCCTGCCCCGCCGGAAGGCCGGCGCAAGCGACGGCGTTGCACCCAACGAACCGAGCCTCACCGCGGATACGGCCGTCGGCGCCTCTCCGGAAGAACAACCTGGGCACGGGGTCTGCTGTTGCTCGAGTCGTACACCCGACGACCAGGTCGTGCTTCACAGTCTTCACCTTTGCTTCCCAGGAACGTGCGTACACGCACATGTATTCGACCAGGACCGCCGTACCATACATCCCCCACAGAGGGTCACCGCCCCCGCTGCGTCCTCAGCCGGCGTCCGGCCGAGCTTCTGACGCCGAGGACGGCGACCTGCGCGGCGGGGCGTCCGCGGCCACGTACGCGTACATCCCGCGTGGCACGCTGCGTTCGATCACGGACGAGGGCGGGAAGCAGACACTGCTCAAGTCCGACGCCTTCAACCATGTGATCACCGAGGGCGACCGGACATACACCTAAGGGCTGTCCCGTAAATCGCTTCTGACGTGCCGGGGGACCTGCTCGTTTGCCGGTCACCCGGCGAGGGCGAGGTTGTGCAGGCGGGCGACGCCGAGCATGGCGTGGTGCACGCCGTCACCCCTGAGCCGGCAGTCGCGGAGGATCTTCCAGCCCTTCATGCGGGCGAAGACGTGCTCGATCCGGGCCCGCACCCGGCGGTGCGAGGCGTTGTGGTCCTCCTTCCAGGACGGCAATTCCTCGTCCTTGTGCCGGCGGTAGTGCGGAATGACCAGGCCGGTGCCCCGGTAGCCGCCGTCGGCGATCACCACAGGCGTCGTGCCGACGGCGTCCTTGGCGCCGGAGTCCTCCCACGCCCGGCAGTCGTTGCGGTTGCCCGGCACCGGCCGCCCGATGGCGACGACCAGCCGGGTG
>NZ_MUME01000004.1:15026-19873 GCF_002155915.1 Streptomyces thermovulgaris
CGCAGGGTGAGGTTGGTGCGCCAGTACGCGGCAACCAGCAGCACCCGGTCCTGAAGCGGCAACGACCACGGTCGGCCCCTGCGGACCGGGTCGGCTCCTTCGCGCCGCAGCTCAGTGATCAGCTTGCCGAACTGTCGCGGGCTCAGCCCGGTGAACGGGGCTGTCCAGGAGGGCTCCGACGCCGTGATCACACCAGCCACGGCAAGATCATCTCACCCACAACCAGCAGTTACGGGACAGCCCTTAGGTAGCCTAAAAATACCGAAACAGCACGCTCAGACGGCGACGAACCACCGCCCTGCGCCGCTCCGTCCTCTGACGCTGTCGTCAATTACTGCCCTCAAACGCCGTTAAGGCCTCCTCGACATGACCCGAGGAGGCCTCAGGATCACAGAGGGAAAATCGAACAGCAGCCCTGTTCACCACTGACGCCATCTATCGGTGATCGCATAGCGGCTCACGCCATGGCGGGCTGCCAGCTCACCAACATTAACCCCACTCTCAGTCAGCACTTCATCGATGAACAGGCAGATCTGCTCTCGCTCGTCGGTGTCGATACTTCCGCCTGTCGCTTCTCGATTCACCCTGTTCAAAGCTAGAACGGCTCGTTCTACAACAGCGAGGATCTGAGCGTCTGATGCTGTCCCCAGTTCGCGCGCTTCGGTCTCGAATGCTGTTAGGACAGCGTCAACAGCTTCCAGAAAGTTTTCGGAGTAAACGCCCAGGAAGGACGCACAGTCAGGGCTCAACGTGCCGTCAGCGACCGCGCGGGCCTCTCTCGCCATTTCTCTACGCCAGTACTGAGAAGGTCTTTCAGCCATAACAAAATCCTACCGCGCGTTCTGCAGTCTGTAATCTTAGAGATACCACAACCCACCCCTACCAGACCGTGGGTGCCGTCCGCGACATCACCTAAGTCACGCCATGGACGGCACCCCGCACCCGCGTCGCTCTGAACCAACTGATGAGGGTAGCCTCAGTAACTACGACCAATCAGGTCAGTTTTGAGCGAAGCTGATCGTCATCTCGACCCCCCTAGGAGGTCGGGACGTTTATCCGATTCAAAAGCGTTCCCCCGCCAATTCCACCGTAGTAATCGATCAGATTTTGTTCGAGTTGATGCATTACCTTCTCACTGCCACCCGGAATCTCGATCCAGTCAATCTCCCGGACATCAGAAGACTTATATCCCGAGCTTTTCACGGCGTGCCTTTTACCCCCGAAAGCACGATGTATTCTGCGATGAATAGTATTGGCCTTCATCGCAGACCCCACATACACCTTTCCGTCATTCATCTTAATGATGTAGACGCCCTGAGTTTCGGGAATATTCAGCCGACCGGTGGGTGACTGAGACCCAAATGTCCGACACCCATTGCTGTTATGAACGAGGACTGGCGTCTCACCCGCCAGTACATAGTACGTATGGACACCTTCAATGGTGAGGTTGTAGGTCCGCTGGTGATCATGGTACTGGCGGATGGCCGCAACCAAGACGGCGCGCCCGTCATCAGTGCGCAGGGACATACCCGGTTTGAGGTCGTCGGCTTCGATCCACTTCCGCTCGGACACGACCCAGAAGGGGTGCTCGTGCGTAGCAACCAGCTTCTCAAGTCCGTCCGGGGTAGTGATCGTCAGATCGACGAAGTGCTTGTCGCCGTCGGTGACGATGGTGGCAGTGACTTCACGTTCGCTGGTTGCGCCCGTTTTCGGGTCTGTCGCCAGGACCTTGTCGCCAACCTTTATATCCTCAATGTCCTTGGTAGTTCCGTCCGACATGAGGACACCCGTTCCAGCCAGGAAGCACTTACAGCCTCCAGGCTTGGTGCCCAGCTTTTTCGCGACCCCCTCTCCGACCACGCTCTGCGCAAACCCTGGGCCGGACCCCTCGTACAGGCCGACTTCTTGCAGCCCAATGTCGAAGTAGAGGTCCCAGAGCTGTTCGTAGGCGTCTGTATCGCGACAGGTTCGTTCTACGTGGCAGGCGTTGAGGGCCGCCGCGTACGCATTCTTTGCAAGCTCATCGTTGGTGAGGAAACGCGAGCCGTTCAGCTGGCTGTAGTAGGTCCTGAAGGTTGAGTACCACTTCCGGACATTTTCCTCTTTCTTGATTTCCTTGAAGACGACGTTCCTGATACTGGTCAACGCCCGGTTGACCGGGTTGTTGAACGCCTTGAAGTCATTCGCTCCAAGGGTCGTCTTGTAGGGGGTGGTACTCCATTCCCACTTCCCGTTCCCCTTGTAGACGTGGCTTCCCCGCATTCCTTTCCGCTGGGCATAGCGCTCGTCGTTCATGGAGTGGCCGCCCACCGGCCCGTCGGGGCGCAGTCCGGTGGGGTCGGAGAGTGTGGCGGGGTTGTTGTTGCCGTAGACGTACCCGTGCATCTGCTGCGGGTCCGTCAGGTCAAGGACCGGGTCGACGGAGATGAACCTGCCCGTATCCGGGTCGTATTCGCGGGCACCGAGGTGGATCAGGCCAGTGGCCTGGGTGTCGTCGGTGCCGCCCACGAAGCCCTTGGTGCCGGGCCATGCCGCTGGGGGCGCTCCCCGTGAGCCGCCGAAGGGGAGAGTGCGCCGCTGGGACAGCTTCAGTGTGGTGGCGTCGATGGCGAGCTGGCCGGTGCCGTGGTGGTCGGCAATGGTGAAGGCGAAGGTGCCGTCGTCGTTGCGGATGGCCTGGTGACCACCCCCCAGGTCGATGTACCTGATGGCCTTGGCCTTGATGGCGCCTTTGGCGAGGGTGACCTCGGTATGCCCGAGATAGAGGGTGGTTTCGGTCTCGGTACGGCCGATGAGACGGTTGCCCTCGGCGTCGTACAGGTACTCGGTGACTTTGTCCGCCTTGCCCTCAACAGGCTCGGTGACCTTGACGAGGTGGCCCTCCGCGTCCCAGGTCAGCTTCTGGCCGGTGCCGCCGATGGTGCGCAGTGTGGTGTTGCCGGCCTCGTCGTCATCAAGGGATTGCTTGGCCGCGCCCATATCGGCGTAACCGTCGGCATCTGTGCCCACGTCCGCCTCCGCCCTCAGCGCCAGGCCGTCGAAACCTTAAGCAGCGCCATCGCCCGAACGACGACGGCCGACGCCCACCCGCCGCAGCCGTCGTCCGCTGATGCCGCCGTCAAGGAACGCAGAACCCCCGTCCGAGGTAGCCTGACAGGGGTTCTGGTTTTACCGCTGAGGGTTTCTTGGCCGCTCTGTGGCAGGCCATAGGCCAGGCAAGTCAGATTATTTCGCGCACCTTAGCACACGGATATTTCTCCACCGCCGTTCAGCTTGACTCCATGGAATCCCCCGGAACATCGCGGCACACCGGATCGCGTCGTCCCACGACATCGGGGAACCTGAGCGCAATACCTTTTCCGGATGGAGCACCGGTCGAATCTCGAAGAAATACTCGTCCGTTCGACCTGTCTTCCCATCTCTCTCCCACGTTGCCGGAACAATCCTGATCTCGGCTCTGTCGGCCAGGGGAAGGCGGGCGGCAGTGACAGCAGGGAGGCCGTCCTCCTTGCATACCAACTGCTCTTCCGCGGGTTCCGCCTCCTCCTGCACGTACACAGACCACCCATGCCCATGCTCACACCGCATCTCCCACCACGCACCCATCTCGCCCCGTAGATAGAGACGCACCTTGCTGTCGAAGGATGTCTGCTCCGGTTGCCGCCAGCGTTGCCATCAACGGCTCGAGGGCGGCTGAGCGGTTGAGGCCGGCCTCACATGAGCCCTACGAGCTATTCCGGCAATATTTGCCGAAGCACCGGATTGGCAACCAATCCAGGAATCTCTGAAGTCAGACATGAATATGCCTCGCGGAGGAAGCCGGAGAAAGCACTCACGAGTTCTTTACGCTCGGCGGTAACTTGCCAGGATCGCTTCGATGAGGTCACGACAATGAGATCACCATCGCACTGCAGGTAGATAACCTCTTCACTCTCTGTGAAACCGAACGCCGCGTCCTCTCTTGATGAAATACACTTCTTCGCGTGAGAGAGTGAAAGAGCCAGATCCACGAGCGTCACGAACCTTCTCTTCGAGATGACCTCAACACCGTCTATGACCATCTCAACATTGACGCTGAAGTACTTGTAGCGGAGGTCCACCTCTGCAAGGCTCGCAGGATCACCCTGTTTCGCTTTCTCCCAGGTCCTCTGCCAGGGTGAACCCGGCTCCGGGAGAGAGAAAGAAAGATGAATCATATTTTCTCCTTGCAAGAACACCTCTCACCTAGAACGGGAAGGCAGTCACGACTTTACCTTCATTTACGACCACACGGATCCTGGTCAATTCTCCGCCCCCATTTGCCGGACCAGCCTTGCCGACGACGTTACCTTTACCGAAGTCCCATTCGTAAATTTGACCAGGTCGTGGTGCGCCAGTTTTCGGGTCTGGTGTGTTCGGCTTCGGAGTGCCTCGATTGATGGTGTCAATGATCCTCTGACGGACCTTCTTCTCTTTGCCAATGAAGATGCTCGCCTCGTCATCGACCAACGCACCACCGGGCCGGTGGCGGTCCAGAATATGCTGCCAGTCCCCGTTCTCCAGGGCCTCAGTTCCGCAAAGATAATTTGAATTGTGAACCAGGACTGGAGTCTCGCCCGCCAACACATAGTACGTGTGAAGATTGTTGACGGTGAGGTTGTGGACGGTGGCGTGCTGTGTCGTCCAGCGGTTGACCGCGGTGATCTGGACGTGGGTACCGGCGCTGGTCTTGAGCCACTGGCCGGCCTTGAGATCGGTGGCGTCGATCCATTCACCGAGCTCGGGGACCCAGAAGGGGTGTCCGTCAGTGGCGGTGACAGTGGCCGTTTCAGAGCCCTGGTGGCCGTCGATGTCAATCGTGACCTCGA
>NZ_MUME01000040.1 GCF_002155915.1 Streptomyces thermovulgaris
GTCGGCCGCCCCGCGCCCCCACCCCTCCGAAATGCCGTCTGAACAGGCAGTTCACCGAGGTCTTGACGGTGCACGGTTCGAATGACAGCGTGAGAGACCTCGAGGAAGCAGTCAGTGCCCTGACCATCCGGATGCCGAGCACTCGGCGGAGATGAGGCTTCTTCCGATGGACAAGGTGGCCGCCACGGCCCGTGAGGCGGTGGCCGATGTGCCTGACGGCGCATCGCTGGCGGTGGGCGGTTTCGGACTCGGCGGTGTGCCGAACGTACTGATCCAGGCGCTGTACGAGCGCGGGGTCGGCGGACCGTCGGTGGTCTCCAACAACCGCGGTGCGCTGGAGTCCGGTCTCGCGGTGCTGCTCGCGGCCGGGCGGATCGCCCGGGTGACCGGCTCCTGCATCGGCGCGAACAAGGAGTTCGCCCGGCAGTACCTGGCCGGCGAACTGGAGGTGGAGCTGATCCCCCAGGGCACGCCGGCCGAGCGGCTGCGCGCCGGCGGCGCCGGGATCCCCGCCTTCTGCACCCCCGCCGGGGTGGGCACCCAGGTCGCCGAGGGCGGACTGCCCTGGCGCTACGACGGCTCCGGCGGCGTCGCCGTCGCCTCGCCGCCGAAGGAGGTCCGCGAGCTCGACGGCGCCCTGTATGTGCTGGAGCGCGCCATCCGCACCGACTTCGCCCTGGTGCGCGCCACGAAGGGCGACCGGCACGGCAATCTGGTCCTCAGCAAGGCCGCCCGGAACTTCAACCCGCCGGCCGCCATGGCCGGACGCATCACGATCGCCGAGGTGGAGGAGCTGGTCGAGCCCGGCGGGATCGACCCGGACGCGGTGCACCCGCCGGGCATCTTCGTCCAGCGGGTGGTCGCCCTCACCCCGCAGCAGGCGGCCGACAAGCGGATCGAACGGCGCACGGTCTCCCGCCCCGCTCCAGGCCGCCGGCCCGGGGGACGGTGAGCGGCCGATGGCCTGGACACGGGAGGAGATGGCCGCCCGGGCCGCACGTGAACTGCGCGACGGCCAGTACGTCAACCCCGGCATCGGCCTGCCGACCCTGATACCGAACCATCTGCCCGAGGGGGTGGAGGTGGTCCTGGAGTCGGAGAACGGCATCCTGGGCACCGGCCCCTACCCCACCGAGGACGCCGTCGACCCGGACCTGACCAACGCCGGCGAGGAGACCGTCACCGTTCTGCCCGGCGCCTCCTTCTTCGACTCGGCGCTGTCGTTCGCGATGATCCGCGGCGGTCACATCGACGTCGCCGTGCTCGGCGCCCTGGAGGTCTCCGCGCGCGGCGACCTGGCGAACTGGGCCGTTCCCGGCAGGCTGGTCACCGGGATCGGCGGAGCCATGGACCTCGTCCACGGCGCCCGCACGGTCATCGTCCTGATGACCCACACCGCCAAGGACGGCACGCCGAAGATCCGCCGGGAGTGCACGCTGCCGCTGACCGGCAGGGCGTGCGTGGACCGGATCGTCACCGGCCTCGGCGTCCTCGACGTCACCGGGGAGGGACTGCTGCTCGTCGAGACCGCGCCCGGTGTCACCGTCGACGAGCTCGCCGCCAGGACCGACGCCGAGCCGACCGTCGCGGAGAACCTGAGGTGAGAGGTCTCCGCCCCGCCCTCGTTCCCCTGCCTCGTCGCCCTCTTCCTCGTCCTCTTCGTCCCCGCCCTCGTCCTCGTTCTCGGACCCGTCCCCGCCCTTGCCTCCTGTCCTCCGATCCTCCGACGCCCAGGGAAGCGTGAGGAACGCCCATGACGCCCACTCGGCACACGCCCACTCAACACGACATCGACCAGGAGATCGCGGCCGAGCGCGCCGCGTACGAGAAGCGCCGCGCCGACGGCGCTCCCGTCGAGCACCATCCGCGCCGCGACTGCGCGCCGTACCGCTCCTCGGTCCTGCGTCACCCCCGACAGCCGCTGGTCGCCATCGACGTGACCCGGAATCCGGAGCTGGTCGAGCTGTCCTCGCCCGCCTTCGGCGAACGGGACGTCACCGAGACCGACAACGACCTGACCCGGCAGCACGCCGGTGAGCCGATCGGCGAGCGGATCACCGTCTGCGGACGGCTGCTGGACCGCGACGGGCGGCCGGTGCGCGGTCAGCTCATCGAGATCTGGCAGGCCAACGCCGCCGGCCGCTACGCCCATCAGCGCGAGCAGCACGACGCCCCGCTGGACCCCAACTTCACCGGGGTGGGCCGTACCCTGACGGACTCGGACGGCTTCTACCGCTTCACCACGATCCGGCCGGGCCCGTACCCGTGGCGCAACCATCTCAACGCCTGGCGTCCGGCGCACATTCACTTCTCGGTGTTCGGCAGGGCGTTCA
Organism: Streptomyces thermovulgaris; assembly: GCF_002155915.1. GTDB lineage: Bacteria > Actinomycetota > Actinomycetes > Streptomycetales > Streptomycetaceae > Streptomyces > Streptomyces thermovulgaris. The sequence continues at coordinate 2,334 of NZ_MUME01000040.1, forward strand.
CCCAGCGGCTGGTGACGCAGATGTACTTCCCGGGCGATCCGCTCCTCCCGTACGACCCGATCCTGCAGTCGGTGACGGACGAGGCCGCCCGGCAGCGGCTGGTGGCCACCTACGACCACAGTCTGTCGGTGCCGGAGTTCTCGCTCGGCTACCGCTGGGACATCGTGCTGGACGGCCCGTACGCCACCTGGCTCGAGGAAGGGCGCTGATCCGTCATGACGAGGACCGGCACCAGCAGCCCCGGACCCGTGCCGCCCACCCCGTCGCAGACGGTGGGCCCCTTCTACGGCCATGCGCTCCCCTTCCCCGGCGGCGAGGACGTCGCACCGCTGGGGCACCCCGACACGATCACCGTGCACGGGTACGTCCTCGACGGCGAGGGCCGGCCGCTGCCGGACGCCCTGCTGGAGGTGTGGGGTCCGGACCCGGACGGCAATCTGCCGGCCGTCGACGGCTCGATGCGGCGCGACCCGGCCTCCGGCGGCTTCCTCGGCCGCAACGGCGTGGAGTTCACCGGCTTCGGCCGCGTCCGGACCGACGCCGACGGTCACTGGTACGTGCGGACGCTGCGGCCCGGCGCACGCGGACGGAACGCCCCCTGCCTCAGTGTGTGCGTCTTCGCCCGCGGGCTGCTCGTGCACCTGTTCACCCGCATCTACCTGCCCGGCGACGAGGCCGTACTGGCCGCCGACCCGCTGCTCGCCCGGCTGGACGAGCAACGGCGCGGCACGCTGATCGCGGCACGGGAGGACGGCGGGGCCTACCGTTTCGACATCCGCCTTCAAGGCGAGGGCGAGACGGTCTTCCTGGAGTTCCGGTGACACCTTCCCCCGGCGACCTGCTGTCCGACGATGCCGACGCCGGTCTGCTCGGCCCCGGCTGGGCGGACTCCCCCGCCGCGGCCGCGACCGGCGATGCCGCGTATCTGCGGGCGCTGCTGGACGCGGAGGCCGCCCTCACCCGGGCCCAGGCCGCGCTCGGCCTCGCCCCGGCGCAGGCGGCCGAGGCGGTGACCCGGGCGGCGGACCCGGCCCGTTTCTCCCCGGGCGCGCTCGCACGGCGTGCCCGCGACGGCGGAAACCCCGTCATCCCCCTGGTGGAGGAGCTCACCCGGGCGGTGGGCGAGGAGTACGGCCCCTATGTCCACCGGGGCGCGACCAGCCAGGACATCATGGACACGGCGACGATGCTGGTCGCCGTGCGCACCCTGGACCTGGTCCTGGCCGACCTGGACCGCGTCGGGGAGGCGCTGGCCCGGTCGGCCGCCGAGCACCGCGGCACCGTGATGCCGGGGCGGACGCTGACCCAGCACGCGGTGCCGACGACCTTCGGGCTGAAGGCGGCCGGGTGGCGGTCGCTGATGCTGGACGCCCGGGACCGGATCGCCCGGGTACGCGACACGCTGCCCGTCCAGCTCGGCGGCGCGGCGGGGACGCTGGCGGCCTTCTCGGCGTACGGCGCCGAGGACGCGACCGCACTGGTCGCGGCGTACGCCCGGGAACTGGGCCTGTGCGAGCCGCTGCTGCCCTGGCACACGCTGCGCACCCCGATCGCCGACCTCGCCGGGTGCCTGGCCTTTACCGCCGGGGCGCTGGGCAAGGTCGCGGTGGACGTGCTGGTGCTGTCCCGCACGGAGATCGCCGAACTCGCGGAGGGCGGTGGCGGCGGCTCCTCGGCCATGCCGCACAAGACGAACCCCGTGCGGTCCACCCTGATCGCCGCCGCGGCCCGGCGCGCACCGCAGCTCGCGGCCACGCTGTACGGGTCGCTGGCGGCGGAGGACGAACGGCCGCCCGGGGCCTGGCACGCCGAGTGGGAGCCGCTGCGGGAGCTGCTGCGGCTGGTCGGCGGCGCGGCCCGGGACGCCGTCGAACTGGCCGGGGGACTGCGGGTGGACGCGGACGCGATGCGCGCGCATCTGCGTCTCACCCGGGGGCTGATCGTCTCCGAGCGGCTGTCGGCCGAGCTGGCCCCCGTGCTCGGCCGTGCCCGTGCCCGGGCCCTGCTCGCCGAACTCGCCCGGCGTTCCTTCGCCGAGGGCCGCAGCCTCGGCGAACTCCTCGCCGAGCAGCCCGAGTCGAAGGGCGTCGACCTGGACGCGCTCACCGACCCCGCCCGTTACGAGGGGGCTGCCGCCGCCCTCACCGACCGTGCCCTGGAGCGACGTTGATCCTGCACCACCTCGTCGAAGGCCCCGCTTCCGCCGCCCCGCTGCTGCTCGGGCCGTCGCTGGGCACCTCGTACGCGCTGTAGGACAAGGTCGCCCCGGAGCTGTCGGTCTCCCACCGGGTGATCCGCTGGGACCTGCCGGGGCACGGCGGTTCACCGGCCGGGCCGATCGGTCCGGGGGCGACCGTCGGCGACCTCGCCGCTCTGGTGCTGGCGCTCGCCGACTCGCTCGGCATCGAGCGGTTCGCGTACGCGGGGGTGTCGCTGGGCGGTGCGGTGGGGCTGCATCTGGCCGTGCACCATCCCGAGCGCCTCGACGCGCTCGCCGTGATCTGCTCCTCGGCCCACTTCAACGGCGCCGCGCCCTGGCGGGAGCGGGCCGAGCGGGTCCGGCGGGAGGGGATGGGTCCGCTGGCCGAGAGCGTCCCGGCACGGTGGTTCGCCGGTGACTTCACCGTGCCGGAGCTGGTGCGCGCCCACCGGGAGGCCGGCCCGGAGGCGTATGCCGCCTGCTGCGACGCGCTGGCCGCCTTCGGCCTGACCGACCGGCTGCCGGAGATCGGTGTGCGCACGCTGCTCGTCGCGGGCCGGGAGGACCCGGCGGCCCCGCCCGCGCATCTGCGGCAGATCGCGGACGCGGTGCCGGAGGCGACGCCGGTCGAGATTCCGGGTGCCTCGCATCTGGCGCCCGCGCAGTGCCCCCGGGCCGTTCTGGCGGCGCTGCGCTCCCACTTCGACGGGCCTCCCCGGCGGGGCATGGAGGTGCGGCGCGAGGTGCCCGGCGATGCGTAGGTGGACCGGGCACAGGCCCGGCAGACCCCTTTCACGGCCCGTTTCCAGGACTTCGTCTCCCGCTGTGCCTGGGGCGAGATCTGGACCGATCCGACGCCGACCCGCCGCGAGCGCAGCATGATCACCCTGACGGCGCTCATCGCGCGCGGCCACTACGACGAGCTGGCCCCGCATGTGCGGGCGGCCCGCCGCAACGGGCTCACCGTGGAGGAGACCGGCGCGGTGCTGCTGCAGAGCACCGTGTACTGCGGGGTCCCGGCGGCCAACTCGGCGTTCGCGGTGGCCCAGCGGGTGCCGGCGGAGGAGTCCGGCGAGGACCGGCCCCGGCAGCCCGGCACGAGCCCGTGACCGGCCCGTGCGGGCCGTGGCCGGCTGCTCGGACGGTGACCGGCCGCTCAGTGGGTGACCATCTGCTCAGTATGCGGACTGCGGCAGTCCGTGCTCCGCGTTCAGAGCGTCCCGGGCCCGGGTCACCAGACCGTCCGCGCCGCAGGAGCGGGCCAGGGCCAGCCCCCGTTCGAGTTCGGCGGCCGAGTGGATGGCGATGCCGTACTCGACACGCGCGGCGGCGTGCTCGTACTGGCAGGGAGAGGCCTCCAGATAGGCGACGGCCTGGGAGAGCAGGCGGACCTTGCGCTGACCGGTCTCCAGGGCGGCGGCGCAGCGCAGGGCCTCCCCGATGGCGGTGTCGGTGCCGAACCGCTCGGCCCTGCGGCGGACCTCGGCGGCGAGCCGGGCGGCCCGCTCGGGGTCCTCGGTGGCGAGGGCGCGGGCCAGGTCGGCCGCCCAGGGCACCGTGACCGGGTTGTGGTGACCGCGGACGGCCGCCGCCTTCTCGGCCTCCTCCAGTTCGCCGATGCCCTCCTTGGTGCGGCCCAGGGCGAGCAGCAGCCGGCCGCGCACGCTGCGCGGGTCGGGGATGATGATGGTGGACGGGTAGGGCGGGGCGAACCCGCACCGCTCGGCGGCCTCCCAGGCCTCCGCGACATGGCCGCGGGCGAGCAGGGTGTCGACCAGGTTGCAGCTCACGGTCCAGTACATGGGCAGCCCGCGGCCGACCCGTTCGGCCAGGCGCAGGGATTCGCGCAGGGCCTCCTCCGCCTCCCGCAGCCGGCCGCGCCTGCGGTGGGCGAGGCCGACGTAGGCGTGCGCGAGGGCGAGATGACCGCCGCTCCAGCCCGCGGTCTCGTAGGCGCGCACGGCCTCGGTGCACAGGGCCTCGGCCCGGTCGAGGCGGTCGGTGTAGGCGTAGGCGGCGGCGAGCATCAGCAGCAGCTCGATGCCCCACTCGGTGTCGGTCCAGCCGAGGCCGGGGGCGAGACGGCCGTTGACGAGGGCGCGGTCGCACAGTTCGACGACCTCCTCGGCGCTCTCGCCGCGGGTCATGACGTCGAAGCCCCGCAGGATCAGCAGGGCGCGCTCGGAGTTGTCGCGTCCGGCGCAGCCCGCGGCGAGTTCGGCGAGCCGCTCGGAGCGGTTCGCCGAGATCGGCTCCCCGGCGTGCAGGCTCTCCCACATGTACTGCACGGCCTGCAGCCGCAGCCGGATGGGCCCGGGCTCGTGGCGGGCGGCCTCCGCCTCCACCATGCGGACGGCCTCCTCCAGCTGGTTGTTGTGGAGCAGGGCCTGGGACAGCCGCCACACGGCGTCCACGCGGGTGGCGCGGTCCAGGCCGGGCATGCTCATCGCCCGCTGGAGGTGCTCGATGGTGGTGGCGGGTGCGGTCAGGAAGGTGGCGCAGCCCAGCTCGTAGAGCACATGGGCGTGCACCTCGGGGGCCGGGGGTTCCAGCAGGGCCCGCTCCAGACAGCGGCGGGCCGCTTCGGGTGCGCCGACGGCGAGGTGTTCCCGGGCCGCCTGGCGCAGCTGCTCGACGAGTTCATCGTCGTCGTCCGGGTGGACCTGGAGGAGGTGCCGGGAGGCCGCGGCGACGCCGAGTCCGGAGTCGGTGACGACCTGGGCGGCGATGCCGTGCATGGCGGTGCGCAGGGCGTCGGGTATCGAGTTGTAGACGGCGGTGGCGATCAGCGGGTGCACGAACTCCAGCTCACTGTCGCCGCTCCGGACCGTCGCCGGGTCGGGTTCGGTGAGGATGCGGGCCTCGCGCAGCAGCCGGGCGCAGCGTTCGGCGTCCTCGCGGCTCATGGTGGCGAGCCGGGCGACGAGTTCCACGGAGATGCCGGTGCCCAGGATGGCGGCGGCCCAGGCGAAGCGGGTGGCGTCGATGCCGAGTTCCTCGAGACGGGCGACGAGGCCGCCGCCCCGGGCGGAGCGGTTCAGGGCGCGCAGTTCACCGGCATGGGCCTCGACCGGCTCGATCTCGCTGTCGCGCACCTTGGCGAGGAGTTCGACGGTCTCGTAGGGGTTTCCGCCGGTGACGGCCCACACCTCCCGGCAGAACGGGGCGTCGGCGTGCGGGCCGAGGGTGGTGCGGGTGAGTCCCGCGGTGGCCTCCGGGGTGAGGGCGCTCAGGTCGCTGACGGTCGCGGCGGCGACGGCCGTCTCCAGGATCCGGGCGCCGGCCCCGTGCGCCTCCCCGAGCCGGCGGGTGACGACGACCAGCACGGACAGGTCGTCGAGGCGTTCGACGAACGCGGCGAGCCAGCGCAGGGTCTCCTCGTCGGCCCAGTGGGCGTCGTCGATCAGCAGCACCAGCGGCCATTCGCGCCTGGCCAGCCGCCGGACCGCGGCGACCAGGCCGTCGCACACGCCCTGCGGGTCGGCCTGCCGGTCCCCGGGCTCCGCGATGCCGAGGGCGGGGCCGGCGATGTCGTACCAGTCGCCGAGGTACTCGCGGGCCTCCTCGGGCATCAGCGAGATGAGCGCCGGCTGCAACAGCTGCCGTACGACGTTGAAGGGGACGGACTGGAGGGTCTCGCCGCCGCGCGCCGACCACACGGTGCAGCCGCGTTGCTCGGCGATCCGCCGGGTCTCGGCCAGCAGGGCGGTCTTGCCCAGTCCGGCCTCGCCCTGGAAGACCAGTAGTTCCCCTGAGGACGAACGGTCGGCGCACAGGGCGTCGATCGCACGCTGGACGGTGGTGATTTCCTCGTCACGCTCCCACAAGGAAGCCGAGGCGGCCGTGCCCGGCCGTACCTCCGTCATCCCGCTACCTCCCAAGTCGCCCGACGGCGTGCAGACTTCGAGCGTAGCCGTCGGAAGGTCAAAGTGGAGAGGGTCTTCGTACCTGTTGCCGTGACGGGTGACCTGCGGTACAGGAGGACGACTCGCCGGTCCCACGACCAGTGCAGGCGGACGCGAGAGATCAACCCGCGTACGGCGGGGACGGACGGCGGAACGGCAGCGGAAGCGGAGGGTCCTCTCAGCGGGTTCTCACCTGTGCCTCATACGGTGGGGACATGACGCAGGCGACTCCTCCCGGGTGGTACCCCGACCCGGGGCAGACAAGTGACGGCCCCGCCACCGAGCGCTGGTGGGACGGCAGGGCGTGGACGGAACGGATCCGTCCGGCAGGAGCAGCGGCCGCATGGGGTCCCCCGGCGCAGCCGCCGGCCGCCGGGCCGCACCCGGAACGTCCGGGGCACCCCCCGGAGCATCCCGGGCACACCGGGTACACCGGGCATGCGGAACACCCGGGGCACCCGGGACAGCCCGCCTTCCCGGGCCTGCCGCCGGCTCCCCCGCAGCAGGGCGCGCGCCGCGGTCTGCGGATCGGCGTCGCCGCCGTGGCGGTCACGGCGCTGCTGGCGAGCATCGGCGTCGGCGTGTACGCGCTGAGCACGGACGGCGGCAGCGACAGCCGGGTGGCCGGGTCGCGGCAGGAGCCGGACGGCCGGGACGACGGCCCCGACGGGCCCGGGGACCCCGGCGAGTCCGACGGGTCCGACGGCGACCGCCGGGAGGCACCGAAGATCACCAGCGGTTCGGTGACCGACGTGCTCAACGGCATCACCCTGCCCGTCCCCGACGGCTGGTACGGCCGGCGGCTCACCATGGGCGCCCAGATCACCTCCAGCGACTCCTACGCCTGCCCCGGCGACACCGGCCAGAGCTGCACCAAGGGCGGCGCCTACTCGGCCCCCGCGGTCGCGCTGGGCACCCGGGGCCGTACGGCGGAGGAGGTGGCCAAGGCCGACATCGCGGCGAACGCCGAGGAGTCCTACGGCGGCACCGCCTACGGCGGGATCACCTCGCACGAGGTGCTGGCCTCCAAGGAGGTGACGGTGGCCGGGCAGAAGGGCTATCTGGTCCGCTGGAAGGCCATCACCCGCACGGGCTCCGACGGGTACGTGGAGTCGCTGGCCTTCCCCTCCCCGGTGGACGCACGGCAGATGGTGGTCGTCCGCTTCGGCGTGGACGTGGGGGAGAAGCAGTCCGTGATCGACGAGATCACCCGGGGCATCAGGGCGGCGGGCAGCGGCAACGACCTCACCGTCTGAGGCCGCCGGGCCCCGGACGAGCCGCCCGGACGGGCCCTGCGCCGGCCGGACGGGCCCTGCGTCGACCGGGCGGGACGTCCCTCCGTTTCGGGGCGCCCCGCCCGGCCCGGGTGCGCGCCGCCCCCGTCCCCACGGTGCGGCGCGGTCAGGTCACCGTCCGGTCATCCCGCGGACGGCGGCCTGGGCCGTGGACCGAGGCCGAGCGCGGGCAGCACCGCGGCCTCCATGAACCGGAACAGATAGTCCGGGTCGGCGTATTCCTCCTCCAGCACGGGCCGGCCGCGCAGGACACCGAGCACCTGCGCGGGCACGAACTCCAGCGCCGGATTGCCGGCGTCGACCTCGCCGCGCTCCACCCCGCGCCGCAGGATCCGCCGCAGCGCGGCGACCTCCGGCTCCACGAGCGCCTCCCGCAGCGCCCGCCTCAGCTCGGTGTCCGTCGTGACCGCGTGCCCGAGCGCCTGGAGAAGGCGGGCCTCCTCCTTCGACCACTCCCCCGCGACCCGGGCGACCTGCCGCAGGTCCTCGGCGAGCGAGCCGGTGTCGATGCCGGTGAAACGGGGGCGGCTGCTGGAGCGCAGGGCGGCCGCCACGAGCCGCGGCTTGGTCCCCCACTGCCGGTAGAGCGTGGACTTGCTGCACCGGGTGGCGGCGGCGATGCCCTCCATGGTGACGGCGTCGTAGCCGCAGGTGCGGATCCGCTCGAGCACGGCGTCGTAGAACTCCTGCTCGCGCTCGGGCGTGAGCCGGGAGCGGCGCGAGACGGCGGCCGTTCCCGGCCCGTCCGCGACCTGCGACGTCATCGCTCCGCTCCTCACTCGCGCTCGCTCACGCCGGGGCGGCCCCGATGTCCGCTCTTCCGCGGCGTACACCCCTTGACGGGCGTTGACGGGCCTGCACCCATTGATACGCGAGTGTACCGGTACGCGGGCGTATCGGTACGTCACCGTATCGATACCGGGAGCGACCCGCATCCGCCGCGCAGGACCGGGCGCGGCATGTGATCATGGTCCCCACCAGGCTTGCTCGATTGGCGAGTTGAGGATGTCACCGGAGAGGATGGCCGGCGTGGGACAAGGTGCCGACACCGCCCTTGCCGTACGACTCGCGCGGAACGGCCGGGAGGATCCGGAACGCCGCCCCGCCCGCCTCCGGCGCCGGCGGGGCCCGCACCGCTGACGGGATGGGGATGTCACCGGCGTCGAAGCGCCGTGCGCCGGACGGCCGAGCGCGTCCGTCCACGAAGACGCACCTGCGCGATTCACGGAGTGCTCACACGGGGAAGCGCGTGCCGGGTGCCCGGGGCACCACGGCGACGCGGGGACGCCGGAAGGCCGAGCGCGTCGAACGGGCCGGAGCCAGGTCCGTCCGGCCGCCCGCGGAACGCGCCGAGCGGGTGGCCGCGCCCGCCGCACAGAGCCGTCCGCACCGCGCCCTGGCACGGCTGCGGCGGGCCTGGGACCGGCCGCTGACCGCCTACTACCTGGTGGCGGGCAGCACGGTGCTGCTCGCCGGTCTGGGGCTGGTGATGGTGTTCTCCTCCTCGCAGATCCAGGCCCTGCGCCAGAACCTGCCGCCGACGTTCTATCTGCGGCAGCAGCTCATGGCCGCGGTGATCGGCACGGCACTGGCCCTGTCGGCCTCCCGGATGCCGGTGAGGAAGCACCGGCTGCTGGCCTACCCCCTGCTGGGCGGGTCCGTGCTGCTGCTGGCACTGGTGCAGATGCCGGGACTGGGGCGGACCGTCAACGGCCAGACCAACTGGCTCGGCCTGGGCGGTCCGTTCGTGCTGCAGCCCAGCGAGTTCGCCAAGGCCGCGTTCATCGTGTGGGGGGCGGACCTGCTGGCCCGCAAGCAGCGGCACCGGCTGCTGAACCAGTGGAAGCACCTGCTGGTGCCGCTGGTGCCCGGCGCGCTGCTGCTGTCGGGGCTGATGCTGCTCGGCGGCGACATGGGCACCGCGGTCATCCTGTGGGCGGTGCTGTTCGGTCTGCTGTGGCTGGCCGGTGCGCCACTGCGGCTGTTCGGCGCCGCCCTGGCGGGCGCGGCGCTGCTCGCCGCCGCGCTGATCACCACCAGCCCGCACCGCATGTCCCGGTTCGCCTGCCTCGGCGCGGGCGACCCCGGCCCGGACGACCAGTGCTGGCAGGTGGTGCACGGCCTGTACGCGCTGTCGACGGGCGGCCTGCTCGGCAACGGGCTCGGCGCGAGCTTCGAGAAGTGGGGCGAGCTGCCCGAGCCGCACACCGACTTCATCTTCGCCGTCACCGGGGAGGAGCTCGGACTGGCCGGCACCCTGTCCGTGCTGGTCCTGCTCGCGGCGCTGTGCGCGGGCGGCCTGCGCATCGCCGGCCGCGGCAGAGACCCGTTCGTCCGTCTGGCGGCGGGCGGCGTCGTCACCTGGTTCGCGGTCCAGGCCGGCATCAACATCGGCGGGGTCCTCGGGCTGGTGCCCGTCGCAGGCGTCCCCCTGCCGTTGTTCTCCTACGGCGGCAGCGCGCTGATCGCCGCCCTGTACGCGGTGGGGCTCCTGCTCGCCGCGACCCGCGGCGAGCCCGCGGTCCGCGCGGCGCTGGCCCGCCGCGGGCAGAAGTCGCGCTCACCCCGCACGCGCCGCCCGGGACGCCCGGGAAAGCCGGACCGCTCGGGCCGCTCAAGCCGTCGCTGACCCCGGCCGTCCGCCCGCCGCCCCGGGGGCTCGGCACGGTGCGCGTCACGCGAACGGCAGGTCCAGCTCGGCCCGGACCGTCTTCCCGGGCAGGGCCGCGCCCCGGGACGTGCGGTCCAGCACCTCCCACCGGTCGGCGAGCGCGTCGACGAGGAACAGCCCCCGGCCCGCCTCGTCGAGAAGGGACGGGGACGGCACCAGGTCGGCGGGCCCCGACGGCCGGTGTTCGCCGCGGGTGTCGGACACCTCGATGCGCAGCAGGACGCCCGGGGTGTGCGTCAGGCGCAGTTCGAAGTCCCGGCCCGGTACGCGGCCGTGGGTCACGGCGTTGGCCGCCAGCTCGCCCACGATCACGGCGGCGGCGTCGGAGAGCGGGGTGCCGTACGGGACGCCCCAGGTGTGGAGTTGGGCGAGAGCGAGATGCCGGGCGAGGCGGGCGCCGAGCGGGGTGGAGCTGAAACGCTGGGTGAACATACGTACGGTAACCGGCCGTTGAGGCGCGGAAGGTGCGGTCATGGCCCCAATCTGGCGCCCCGACAAGGGCTTTGACCAGGCAGAAGCCATGTACGCCGCGACAGCGTACGCGGCTGCGGACTGGACGGTACACATGACGGTCCGTAACCATGACCGTGCTCGATGTGTGCGGTGGGACAGGGGCACGGGAGGTTGCCGATGGCGGCGGACGGCACGGTGGGGGCTGGGACGGGCGGCGAGCCCGGGTACTCGGACAGCCTGCGGACGTTCGGCGCGGTCGTCCAGGCGTTGCGCGAGCACGCCGGACTGACCCGGGCGGAACTGGGCGAGCTGGTCCGCTTCTCCCCTCACACGGTGGCCTCCGTGGAGCTGGGCCGCCGGATGCCGGACGCGGCCTTCGTGGAGCGGGCGGAACAGGCCCTGGGCAACACGGGCGCACTGCGGAAGGCGGCGGAACACCTGACCAGGCAGCCGGGACTGGCGGCGTGGTTCCGGCAGTGGGCGCGGCTGGAGGCGACGGCGATCAACCTGTGCACCTACGAGTGCCGGGTCGTGCCGGGCCTGTTGCAGACAGAGGCGTATGCGCGCACGCTGTTCGTGAACCAACTGCCGCCGCTGGGCGATGAACAGATCGAGGCCCAGTGGGCGGCACGAGCGAAGCGGCAAAAACTCCTGTGGGAACGGCCGAACACGGCGTTCAGCTTCATCCTGGAGGAGCACCTGTTCCTGCGGCGCACGGGCGGGGTGGAGGTGACACGGGAGCTGATCGACCACGTACTGGAGCTGGCGGAACTGCGGAACGTCGAGGTGCAGGTGATGCCTCAAGTGCAGGAGAACCACGCCGGGCTCGACGGTCCGATGCAGCTGCTCGAGACCCCGGAAAACCGGTGGTTCGCGTACAACGAAGGCCAACGTGGCGGTCTGTTCGTGTCCGACGCCAAGGAGGTCAGCGTCCTGCAGATGCGGTATGCCAGGATGCGCTCACAGGCTCTCACCCTCGAAGACTCCGTGAGCCTGTTGCGACGGCTGCGAGGAGTGCCATGAGCATCAGTGACCTGGCTTGGTTCAAGAGCAGTTACAGCAGCGGCGGAGACGGCGACTGCGTCGAGGTGGCCATAACCCGGCGGGAACCGGAAGCCGCCGAGGTGGTCCACGTCCGGGACTCCAAGGACAGGCACGGCCCACGACTCACCCTCTCCCCCACCGCATGGCACCGCTTCGTCTCGTACGCCGCCCGGACCTGAGACCTCCCCGAAGACCTCTCCTGCGACAGCGCGCCCCGCACCGGTCGTCCCCGGTGCGGGGCGCTTGCGTTCCGCCCTCTTCCCTGGGGCAGGACCTCCGCCCGCACACCCCTCGTCCGGACCGCTCCGAACCCGGCTGATGCCGCCCCGTGAGCCCCCGTCGACGGCCCGACAGGGGCCTGCTGATGTGATGCCTCCCATAGGAGCCAGATCACTCCCTAACGGGCATCGTAGAGACCGGATCACCCCGAACAGCAAAGAAAATCTCCAAAGCGGCGCATTTCAGACATACCTCCGTAGTCGGGTAGTACGTCACATCTTTGCGGCCCGCACCGGCCGCCGCTAACCATGTCTGTCGTTGCTCCGGCCACGCGGTGCGGATCGGCGGATCCCGTCGGCCCCGCCCGTCAAGGCCGTGCGACGCGGGGCCCCGCCCCGTACGCCACCGCCACCGACCGCGGCCGGCACCCGACGACCTGTCCCCCACCGGAGAGTTTTTCCCGCATGACCGCGATCACCCGCACCAGCCGCTTCGCCCGTCTGCGCACCCTCGCCGTCACCGGCCTCGCCACCACCGGCGCCGCAGCCGCTGCCCTCACCCTGATGCCCTCCCCCGCACAGGCCGCCGAGGCAACCCAGGTGCAGTCCTCCGCGGTCACTGCCTCCGCCCAGAACAACCGCAGCGCGCAGGGCAAGGCCGGTTACGCCAACAACCTCGACGGCTGGATCAAGCAGTCCCTGGAGATCATGAGGGCCAAGGGCATCCCCGGCAGCTACGAGGGCATCAAGCGCAACATCATGCGGGAGTCCGGCGGCAACCCCAACGCCCAGAACAACTGGGACATCAACGCCAAGAACGGCACCCCCTCCAAGGGGCTCCTCCAGGTCATCGCCCCCACCTTCAGGGCCTACCACGTCCCCGGCACCCCCCACAACATCACCGACCCGGTCGCCAACATCACCGCCGCCTGCAACTACGCCGCCCACCGCTACGGCTCCATCGACAACGTCAACTCCGCCTACTGACCCGGCGCACTCCAGCACCACAGGGCCGGTGCGGGCAGCGACAGTCGCTGCCCGCACCGGCCCTGTCCGCCTTCCGGCATGCGGTGCGAGGAGCAGAACGGCGTCATCCGGCTCAGACCCGGTGACAGGAACGACCTGTCATGGCTCGACATGGAACAGCGGGATGGACGATTCCGGCGGAGCCAGCACTGCGCGAAGTCGGTTGAGGCCGGCCTGCCACTGCTTCCCGTCTTCCGGATCGACCCAGTTCGAGGCTGATCCGGTCTCGTCGCTCATGATCCGAGCGAGAGCCTTGTCCGCGAGCTCCCGGAGATCGTCGGAGAAGACGGGCATGGGTTCTTCGGGGCCGTCAGCCGTGTCGACCAGGTCGCCACCAGGACATTGCGCCGCAACGAGCGCGGCTGCGGCCACTGCCTCCTGTTCTTCGATGAGCCAGCCGGTGGCGTTGACGGTGCGTGTGAGGACGCCACGGATCAGTGCCTCACGTTCCTCGGGTTCGGCGTCGTCGAGAGCATCGGCGAAGTCCGCGGCCGCGTCGTTGTCGAAAGGGCCGGTGCCCCAGGTGCCCATGCAAATCCCCTCCTCGTGCAATTGCGCCAGGATCCTCGCACCGGCCACTGACATTGCGGTCACGGTGAGAGCAGGGCGCGCTTTTGCAGAAGGGCGAAGCCCGCAGACCGCCACCGGGACGCCCCCACTCCGCCGACTGCGCGGCCGAGCCCCGCACATGGCCGAATCCGGCGTGGCCGATCACGGCCCCGAGCCCATACTGATGGGCGTTGCGGCACCGACCGTGCCCACACATCAGAACTCCCGGCCTTCGCCGAGACCTTCAGAGGCGACAGGCAGGGAAGGCTCCGTACACCTCACCCCGAAAGGCGTGCCCCGTGATCAAGGCGAAGCCCCGCCGTGCTCGATTCATCAAGAACCTGTCACAGCACCACTTACGCGGGCCTGAGACCTTCGGCGTGCGCGGCGAGGGTCGACGACTGTGACGGAGACGTCAAGAACAACATCGCCCCCTGAGGTCCGCTCTTTCCGGAACTTCAGAGTCCTGTGGCTGGGGCAGCTTTTCTCCAGCATCGGAAGCCCCTTTCAGACGATCGCCGTCTCCCTGTGGATCCTGGAGACCGGGAGAGGGGCAAGCGCACTCGCGGCAGTACTGGCCGTCGGCACGATCAGTCAGCTGATCGGCACCCTCTTTTCCGGTCCGCTGGTGGACCGGCTCGGTGCACTGAACATCATTCTTCACTGTGATGCCCTTCGCTGCGCCCTGGCGGGCCTCCTCGCCGTTGCTCTTCTCCTGGAGTCCGACACCGTCGCCGTCATCGGCCTGGTCTCCGCGTCGAGCGCAGTGGGAGGCGTTTTCCTTCCCGCCCTCAGAAGCGCTCCCGGCGTCCTCCTCTCCGAGGAGGACCGCCCTCGCGGGAACAGTCTGATGGAAGTCTCGAACAGCACGAGCATGCTGGTCGGAGCACTCGCCGGCGGCATGACCGTCGCTTTCGTCGGACCGGTCCCCGCAGTCGGTTTCAACGCCGCCGGCTTCGCGGTCGGTGCCCTCTGTGCCGCACTGATGAAACACCGATCCGCTTTCGGCGGCACCACGACCTCCACCGACGGCATGGCCGGCCTCGTACGCGAGGGCCTCGCCTTCGTCCGGCGCACCGGCTGGCTGCGCACGCTTCTGCTCATCGACGCCACACTCGACCTGGTGACAGCCGGACAGCTCTCCGTGGGTCTGCCCGCGATCTCACGTCAGTTGACGGGTGCGTCCAGCCTCGGCCTGATGATCGCCGGATTCGGCGCGGGAAGCCTCATGGGAGCACTGCTGGCGAGCAGGCTGCCCAGGATTCCGTTCCTTCCCCTGCGAAGGATCCACCCCTTGCGAAGGGTCTATCTCCTCCAGCTTCTGGCCGCGCCCTTCCTGGGCGTGCTTCCCCTGAGCACTCTCCCCGTCGCCACCGTCTGCCTCGTCGTGGCCGGCGTCCTCAACGCCATTGCCTCGGTCCACTACGTCTCGATCATCCAGCGGAACGTCGACTCCGCCGTGCTCGGCAGGGTCATGGCTCTCCTCGTCGCCGCCGGACTGAGCGTGCAACCCCTTGGTCAGATCCTGTGCGGAGTACTGATCGAAGGCGGATGGCTGCGAGAGTCGTTCGCTGCCGGAGCGCTCGTCATGGTGCTGGTGTGCGCCCTCGGACTGACACGCCGGAACCTCCGCGAACTCGCGCACTGAACGCTTCCCGTCCTGTGGTTCACGGGGGGGGCGACGGCTGGTGGGCCGGGGCCGTGACACGGCAGGACTCCTGCTCGTCGCGGCCGGCGATCCCACTCGCCGACGTCCCGGCGCAGGAGTCCTGGTGGTCTCGTACCGAGCCATACCCGGTGTGCCTCACGATCACGCCATGGGAAACGGTGTCCCAGCGGCTGTGCCCGGGGTTCTGGCGGGGGCGGGCAGCAGGTCGCCGACGCGCAGCGGGGCCGCCTCGTACCTGCCCTCGTGCGCGACGACCGGTCGTCGGTCGCCGGCGAGTTCCGGATGTTTGCCCTCCAGCTTCTGCCGGGTCTCGGCAGTTCGCCGCAGAGTGGTGACGTAGTCGCGGTCGCCGTAGCAGGTCCCCTTCCAGGTCTGCGGCATCCGCTCCGGCGGCGGTGGCACGGTGGCGGTGCCGCCGATCGCGAAGCTGCTGGGGATCTTGCGGGTCTCACCGCCGCACTCCGGGCAGCTCGGCAGCGGGGCGGTGAACGACTGGATCACTTCGAAACGGTGTCCGCCCGTGCAGACGAGTCCGTGGATGGCCCTTGGGTCTCGCCTTCACTTCGCCTCCGAGACCGGGACAACCTCCACCCGGGGTGCACTCGGTGTGCGATGTCGGTGTCGGTCAGGCCGCCCGGCGATCCGACGCTCCCGCCCCGCGCAGGCAGGGTGGCGGGCGAGGTTGCCATCGAGCAACCGACGGGTTCCAGTACGCCGCTCGTACGGGTGGGCCTCCAGCTCCTGCCCGCTGAACGGCACGTCCGGCAACAGGGTCAGGACGAAACCGCATTCGGGACAGGTTCCGTCAATTGTGACGAGGACATTCTGGACCTGTGTGATCGACTGGCGGGCGGCGAGCCGTCGGAAATTCAGAGGACGGTTACCGGCCCCGCTGACATCCTGACACGTATGCCCACGTCACTGACCGCGAGACAACGACTTGCCGCACTTCACCGCTATGCGTCCGTGAACCGTGAGGACTTCACCGGCCAGGACCTTGCTTCCGTGCGCACCTCACAGCTGTGGTTCACCCGTTGCCTGTTCACCGGGGCGGATCTGCGCCACGCCACCCTGGACAGGTGCTCGTTCAAGCTCTGCGACCTCAGCGGCGCAGACCTGCGCGGGGCCTCACTGCGCGGAGTCAGCCTGGCCGGCTGCGATCTGCGGGGTGCCGACCTGCGCGACACCGATCTGACCGGCGCCAGCTTCGGACGAGTGAACACCGGTACACCCCCGTACGGACTGACCGACGTCACCGGAGCCCGGTTCGAGAGAGCGATCCTGCGCGACGTCCGAGCGGAAGACGTCATCGGCTGGCCGTTCGAGCACGACGACAACGAGTAGAGCCTGCCAGGCGACATGCCGGCCCCAACCCCGGCCAAGCCGAGGCCGGGCACGGCCCACGCCGGCCGAAGCATCCGGCCGCACCGCGTGAGGCCACGATCCACAGCTGGAGCAGGGACAATTCCGCCGTTCGCGAGGTGTGGGAATCGTCCGTGGATCGTGAACGACGAACTGTGGGCATTGATCGAGCTGTTGCTGCCGCCCTGGCCGCAGAAGGCTCCCGGCCCGAAACCGGTGGACAACCGACTGTGCCCGCAGGGCATCCTGCACGTGCTCCGCAACGACATCAGCCGGCAACCGCTGCCGAACGATGTCGCCCCAGGCCCAGGCCCTGGCCCTGGTCGACGGCATCCCATCGGTGCCGGCAAGCCCGAACGGCCACGTCGCCGGTCCGACACTCTGCTCAGCGACCAGAGACACGACGGCAACCCCGACCGCCACGAGCTGCGCGGACGCCCCATCCTGCCGGTGATCTCCTGCGAAGACTCCCCATACCGAGGGCCTGGGCAGGCTCCGCTACGTCGTCGAGCAGACCTTTTCCTTGCTCCTTCCCCATCAGGTGCCTGGCCGTCCGCCGGAAACGACGCCTCGCCCTCCATGACACCCTCGCCCCCTCGCACGCAGCCTCACCTGCCGGCGTCGGCTCCGCTGACAACGGCACTGACCACGCTGCGCGCACCCTGCACTGTGGCGACGGGGGTACGCCAAAGGCCCCTCGGCGTCTTGGACAGCTACTGCTGCGCTTGTCCGGACTCGACTCGCTGCACCGGCTTCGCCTCACAAGCGGAGAGGGAGAGACGTTCGTCATCCACCGCTGTGACATTGACCAGCAGCGTGCTTTCCGTGTCGAAGCGCAAGGTGCAGAGCGGATCACGCGCCATCAGGAGGTCGAACCCTTCACGCTCGTTCTCGGCCAAAGGAGGATCGAGGACTACCTCACACACCCAGTCGCTGCCGGTGACGTGGGCCGTAACGCGCACACCGAACCCGCCCAGGCAGGTCAACCAATCAGCCCACCACTCAAACGTGGCAGGGCCCTGCCATCTGTCCATCTCGCCAGTATCTCCGGCAGCTCGTTCTCGGACACGACCTGTCTACAAGCCCGCGAAGGGGTCCAGCGACTCGCCGGTCCACGGGTCCACGCCCTCGTCCAGGAACCGCTCCTCCCTGAAGTTCAGGAGACGCGCGGTGCCCTCACCCCACAAGGTGGCGTTGCTGACAGGACACTCATCGAAATCGGCGCGCAGGACGCGCACGAGGAACTCCGTCATCCCGCACTCGTAGACGCTCCGGCCACCTCCATGGCGAGCCCGCACCACCACCGGCCAACGGTCCGGAACGGCCTCCGAGGTGACCCAGCACAACGCATCCGCGCCGTCCGTTCCTCCCCGGAGAAGCATGTCGCCCAGGTTGTACCGAGCCCCCACGGCGGGGTCCTTCCAGGCATCGAACGCTTCCAGCTGGCAGCTGCCGTTCCGTCCGTGGTCAGTCGTCGAACATTCCGGCGTACGGATCCGGTTCACCCGTCCACGGATCCACCCCCTTCTTCCACAGGCGTTCCTCCTCCCGCCGGTTCAGGAAGTCGCCGAATCCCGTCCCCAGAGGGAGAGATCACCGAGGGGGCACTTGTCGAATTCCGCCCGCAACACCTGCAGGAGGAACTGCACCATTCCGCAGTCGTAGCGGTGCCACAGGGCGTCGCCCCGGTTGTACACCAGGACAGGCCACATGTCAGGGTCTTCATGGGAGGCGTCCCAGCACAGACGGTCGGCGCTCGCATCGCCTCCCCAGGCGATCAGCTCGGGCGTCGTGTCCGCCAGTTCAGGGGGACTTCCGTGCCCACGACCAGGCGTCTTCGGCCTCCCAGGTCGCGTTGGCCATGTCGGAGGTCGCCGACTCCGCCTCTTTGAGCTCGGGCTTCAGGACCTCAAGGTGGCTCTCGATTGCCCCGTACCCGTACACCTCGATGAACTTCCGGTAGTCGGAGGGGAAGCCCTTGCCCCACGACTCGCGCATCCGCCCTCAGTCGACCGATGCGTTGCTCGAGCCTCTAGGCGAGACCAAATGCCGGAGTTCCTCCGGCGCGTTCACTCTGGTTCCCTTTTGCGCCTATTGAGCATCAACGCATTACGCTGACGGAACCTGCCGACCCGCCCCCGTCCTCTGCTTTCAAGCGACGCTTACCGAACGGCCGCGGTCCGCGAACGCACCAGGCAGTTACCGCCGTCGCGGACCGACCAGGTCCTCACCCCTTGGTGTCTCCACGACGTTCATCACGGCCGTGCCCCCACCGGGATGGTCGCAGTGATCGCCCTGTTGATCACCCAGGTCCGACATCCCATCCGAAACACCTCCAGGGCGCGAGCCCAACGCTCTGAGCTGCGATGGGACACCAGGGCTGGCAGAAGCATCATTGTCAGGACAGCCTCTACACCCCACGCCAGGACACGAACACGTACTGGTTCTCCACCGAGAGCCGTTCGCTGAGCGGGTTCACCTCACCAGTCAGGACCGCTACAAGGAACCACGCCATGCCGCCGTCGAATACGGTCCAGTGATTCTTCCCGTACGGAGTCTGTCTCCGGAAGACGGCCACCCGCCAGTTGTTGGGAGCACCCTCGCGCAGCCAGAAAGCGACATCGCTGCTCGCCGAGTCCGCGAAGGGCAGCAATGGCGGCAGCAGGCCTCCCGGCAAGAGGGAACCCAGCTCTTCGCGGTCCCTGTCCGAGAGGGCAGGATCGACTCTGTCCAGGAGATCCCCATACGCCGAGCCGGGGACCGGTGGCGTGCTGACGGACAGGTACTCATCGATCTCACCACCACCGTACGTTTCCACGAACTCGCGGTAGTCGTCCGGGAACGTCAGTCGCGTCGTCCGTTCGATCTCTTCCCAGTCCACCACGTCACCGCCAGAAACGGGCGGCGGGAGCAGTTCGCGCAGGCGGGCGACAGCGGGATGAGGCATAGTGGGGTTCCTTCGGATACTGAGTGGAGGGCCGGGCTCACGGCTGCCCTGGCCAGGGAACGTCGACGCCGGTGCGGCTATCGATCGCGGTGCCTAGATTCTTCCAGCCTTGACCAGCGGTGTAAATGAGATTCGACACGGTGGTGGCATCGGCGCCCACATAACGTCCCCCGCTGTCCCACGCCGTGTAGGACATTTGAAATTCGTAAGGCACGGTCCGGCTTCCTCTGTAGAGAGGTGTTACCCCATACCGCACGACATGCCGGGAATCAATGAGAGACCGAACGGTTTCCTCGAAGTCCAGCATGCTGTCTATCGGAGGAATCGGTGTTCGGGGTTTGCCGACCTTGGAATTGGCGTCGGTTCCGCATGTAGCCAGGTTGGCCAGGTCGGTGCCCGATCCGCCGAGCTGAGCACCAAGCAGATGGCAGGCGTTGACGTCGCGAGGCCGACCACCCAGATAGCCGACGTAGGCACGGGCCCAGTCGTAACCAGGCGGCTTGATTCCATTACGGGTCTCGGTGGGAGTACCGGGGTGGGCAATCACGTAGGCGAGATCCAGGCAGGCTTCCACACCGGTGGCCCGGTTCCCGTGCGCAACGTCCCGTGGGCCGTACTCCACCCATCCAGTGCCCTGCCTGCGGCAGTCGGAGGGGGCATCGTCCCTGGCGTCGGAATCCGCCGTGGTGTCCGGAGCGAACTCGTAGTCGTCGACTTCGTCCGGAGTGAATGGCTGCGTCCCGGCCAGGGCCATTTCAATGACATGCCGTTGGTCCAGGACCACTGCCTGTTGCAGTGCTTGCTGCTGAATGCGTGCGATGTCAACGCTTGGCCTGGGAGCAGGACGAGCAGGTGCAGGAGTGGGGTTCTTGCCGCGGTTGGGATTCTGCGGTGTAGGTGGTTTGGGGGGCTTGACTGTGCCAGTGCGCCGGGTTCCGCCGGTGCGGACAGGGCCACCGGTGCCGCGGTAAGGGGTGGTGGAAAAGCTGCCGCGTGTGCCGCAGAACGTGATGGTGCAGCGGCCCGTCACTCCCCGGGCAGGTGCGGTGCTGCGGACGGGCTTGGGCCGGTTTCCAGAGCGGTACCTGACGCAAAGCGGGTTTCTGGAGCTGCATATGTCGTAGTGACGGTCACGGTACGAGGTTCTTCCCCGGGACCTGTTTCGGACTGGGGCCTTTGTCGACTTGGTAGTCCGGGGACGGCTGCCGCCCACCCGTGCGCCGCCGCCGTTGCGCAGGAAGAACCCTCCTCCTGCGCAAGCACAGATGCGATTGTGACCAGTGGGGTCGATACCGCTGAGCGGGTCCGCGTCCGCGTAAAGGTAACGGTTGAGTTCCGCGGAAGGGGAACCGTCGAGCTGCCAGGTGTCACGAGAGACGAAGGTGCCGGTCCCCGGCTGGTACCAGCGAGCGGCCATGTTGACGTCGCCGCTGACCGGGTCGGTCCAGCCGGACTGGTAGCCGACAGCAGGCATGCTGCCCTCGGTGACGATCTTCGTACCGAAAGGGTCGTAGGCTGTGGAACCGGTGACCTCAGTGCCGTCAACGGACAGGCCTGCGACGAGGTCGGTGTGCTGGTCGGTGACGGACCACTGGGTGGTGGTGCCATCGGCGCTGGCGAGCAGGGAGCCGTCTGGTGTGCGGCTGTAGTCCGTGGTGCCGTCACCGAGGAGGTTGTTGGAGCCGCCGTCGTAGCGGAACGCGGTGGACCCGTTCTTGGCAACACGGTCCAGTGAGTCATAGGTGTACGTCGACGCCCCGTCCGTCACCTTGCGCTCGAAGGCGTCGAAGGCAAGCGATCGGGAGTCGGTTCCCGTCTCGACCGTGGCAAGCGTGCCGCGTGCGGTGTAGCGGTAGGTGGAAGAGCCGTCGGTTAGTAGGCGGTTGCGCTCGTCATACTCCGCCGTGACCGCCCCGGCCCTGACCCGGTTGCCGGCCGCGTCCCATTCGTAGTGCGTGGTCTGGCCCCCATTGGTCCAGTAGGAGAGACGTCCGGCCTGGTCGTAGCCGTAGACGTGCTCCCCCGCTCCTGCCGTGCCGGTGGTCTCCTTCCGTGTCAGCTGGTCGTCCAGGTCGTAGGCGTAGGTAGTGGTTGCGATGCTGGTCGTCTCGTCCGGTGTGATGATGGTGTCGGCGGTGAGACGTCCGAGGCTGTCGTAGCCGTAGCTGCGCCGGGCCGACTCCACCCACTTGGTGGATGCCTCGAGTTGGGTTGCGTACCGCTCCATGACGGGGCGGCCTGCGGCATCCCACTCGTACCAGATGCCCGCACCGGTCATCTCGTCCTTCAGCCAATCGAGCCGGCCCGCCGAGTCGTACCTGTAGGAGGTCGTGTTCTTGGCGTCCCTCCGCTCTGTCATGTTGCCGTCGGCGTCGTAGGTGTAGTTCACAACGCCGGCGGGGCCGTCCGCCGTCAGGAGCTGACCGCGGTCGTTGTAGGTGTAGGTGTTCGGGGTGAGCGGATTGTCAGAGCCGACGGAGGTCAACCGGCCCGCGAGGTCGTAGCCGAAAGTGCGGTCGGTGGTGACCGCTTCCGCGCCGGTGCCGGTCTCGCGGATGAGGCGGCCCAGGCCGTCGTAGGTACGCTCGCGCTTCACCCCTCCTGGCAGAAGTTCTGTCACCGCCTGGCCCGCCTCGTCGTAGACGGTCGTCCAGGTGCGGTCGGCGGCGTCCGGATGGGCGTCCGTGGCCGGTTCGATCGTGGATTCGGGCAGCCCCCAGGAGTTGAAGGTGTAGACGGTGGTGTTGCCCCGGCCGTCGGTGAGACGTGTGCGGTTGCCGGTCGCGTCGTATCCGAAGGCCGTCGTGATCGACTCGCCGCCGGAGACGGGCTCGACCTGTGTGGTCACCCGGCCCAGCGCGTCGTACGTGAAGGTGGTCCGGGCCCGGGTCTCCGGGGAGATCACGGCCGTACGGTTGCCGTCGGCGTCGTACTCGGCGGTTGTCGTGCGCAGCGCGGTGGTGCCCGTGCCGTAGTCGGTGGTCGCGACGACATTGCCGAGGGCGTCGTAGGCGATGGTCGTGCGGCGGCCGGTCGCGTCGATGAGCTCGATCGAGCGGCCGAGGCCGTCGTAGTCGAACCTGGTGGTGCCGGCCGGATCGGTCACGGACGTGGGCTCGCCCGCCGGGTTGTAGGTACTGGTCGTGGTGACGCCGCCCGGTGTCGTGGAGGCGACCTGGTTGTCCGCGTCGTCCCAGGTGTAGCGGGTGACCAGGTTCACCGGGCCCGGGTAGCGCTCGATCGTGGTGGCGGTCAGCTGCCGCCCGAGCTCGTCGTAGGTGGCCTCGGTGCGGGCGCCGGTCGGGTCCGTGACGGAGAGCAGGAGGCCGGTGGGCGTCCAGGTGTAGCGGGTCACGCCGCCGCCTTCGGTGTCCGTGGCCGGTCCCGCGACCAGGCCGGGGTCGGGCTGTGCCCGCAGGGCGTCCGCCGGGCTCGCGACCGGGTCGGTCCTGCTGGTGAGCCGGCCGAACTGGTCGTAGTCGTAGCGGGTGGTGCGGCCGAGCGGGTCGGTGACCGACTGCGGCAGACCGAGTGCGTTGTAGGTGGTGCGGGTGGTCGCGGTGAGCGGGGTGCTGCTGCCCGGCGGTGTGTAGTCGGGCAGGGTCACGGCGGTCGTGCGGCCGAGCAGGTCGACCTCGGTGCGGGTCACCTTCCCCCGGGCGTCCTTGGTCTCGGTGGTCTCGCCGAAGGTGTTGTAGCCGATCAGCGTGGTCGGCCTGACCGTGGTGGCCGTGCCGCCGTTCTCCTCGGCCTGGACGGCCGGGGCGGTCTCCTGCACCAGGCGGCCGAGTTCGTCGTGACGGTAGGTGGTGGTGTACGCGGACGCGTCGGCGCCGGCGGCGTTGCCGCGCGGGCTGACCGTGGTGAGCGGAAGACCGCGCTGGTCGTAGGTTGCGGTCGTGGTGTGGGTGCTGGTGCCGTCGGTGACGGTCTGCCTCGTGAGGTTGCCCGCCGCGTCGTACTCCGCGGTCGTCGTGAGCTTCCTGCTGCCGGAGACGGTCTGCGTCTGCTCCGTCACCCGGTCGTCGGCGTCGTAGACGAAGGTGCTCGTCCGGTTCAGGCCGCCCGGGTCGAGAACACTGGTCCTGGTGCGGCCGAGCGCGTCCACCGTGTACGTCCACGTGGTCCTGCCGCCGCTCGTGACCTGCCGGATCAGATTGCCGGCCGGGTCGTAGGTGTTGGCTTCCAGGACGATGTCGTGCCTCGTGCCGTCGGCCTGGGTGACCTGCTCGGCCGTGACGGTGGCGGGCAGACCGTCGTCGAAGTAGGTGTAGGCGGTGGTGGCCCCCATCGCGTCGGTCGTGGACGCCAGACGGCCGGCCGGGTCGTAGGCGTTGGACACCACGGTCAGGTCCCGGACGGTGCCCGACGGGTCGCCGGTCCAGTCCTCCAGGACGGTGGTGGCGTGCTGTCCGCGCGCGGTGTAGGTGTACGTGAAGCGTGTGCCCGCCGGGTCGGTCGTGCCGGTGACCCGTCCCAGTTCGTCGTATTCGAACAGGGTGGTGTTCTGCTCGGCGTCGGTGATCCTGTCGTTCAGGCCGTGTGCGTCGTAGTGGTACGTCGTGGTGCGTTCGGGATCGCCGCCGGTGGTGTCCTCCGTCGTCTCGGACAGCAGGTTGCCGTCCTCGTCGTAGTCACGGGTGATCCTCGCGGTGTGGGTGGTGCCGGTGATCTCGTTCCTCACCGCGGCGCCGGTCTCGGTGACGGCACGGGAGGCCGCGTCGTACGCGTAGCTCGTGGTCACGCCGTCGGGGAAGCTGTCGGAGATCTGCTTTTCGGACGTCACCCGGCCCAGCCCGTCGTACGTGTACTGCGTGACCAGCCCGGACGGCGAGACGGCCTCGGCCAGGTCGCCGTTGGCGTAGTAGCGGTACGACGTCTGCGCGCCGCCCGGTGTGGTCCGTGTCGCCACCAGGCCGGCCGGGGTGGTTCCGCCGCCGACCGCGGTCTCGGTGCCGGTGGTGTAGGTGGTGGAGGCCGTGCTGCCGTCCGGGCGGACGGCGGTGAGGGGCAGGCCGAGGGAGTTGTAGGTGTAGGAGGTGCAGTAGCGGTTGTCGAGGTGGTCGCTGGACCGCTGGTCGCGGTAGGTCAGCAGCTTGTCGTTGCGCGGGTCGAGCGGGTCGCTGCTGTTGAGGTGGTACGAGGAGAAACTCGTCCAGCAGGAGTCGGCGTCCCGGCAGGTCGTGGCCGACACCACGTTGCCGCGGGCATCACGGCCGGTGACGGTGGCATGCCCGTTGGGGTCGGTGACCGTGTGCAGGAAGCCGCCGGTGTCATAGGCGTAGGACGTGACCGCGCCCGTGGCGTCGGTGCGGGAGACGACGCGCCGGCCGTGCAGGGCGTCGTAGGTGGTCCTGCTGGTCTTCTGCTTCGGGTCGGTGAGGGTGATCGTGGCCGTCAGACCGGAGTCCACGCCCTCGGCCTGTGCGCGGTAGTGGGCGGAGACCTGGTCGGCGGTCAGTGCCTTGCGGTAGAGGGCGACCTCGTCGATGTCGCCTTTGAAGTAGTACGTGTCCGCGGGCAGCCCCATCCAGCCGGAGCTTCCGTAGCCGCCGCCGATGTAGGCGTAGGGGCGTGCCTGCTCCGTGAGCGCGCCGTTCAGGGAACCGACCTTGACGCCGTCCAGGTAGAGGGTCTGCGTCGTGCCGGAGGCCGACAGGACCACGTGGTGCCATTCCCCGTCCGTCACCGTCTGCGCCGAGACGATCGGGGTGGCTCCGGAGACGTCGGCGAGGTAGAACTCGCCGCGGAGCTTGCCGGCACCGTCGATGTTGAGCACCGGGCGCCAGGAGGTCGGTGTCTGACCGATGGGCTGGTTCTGGAATCCGAGCAGCACGGCCGACGGGGTCGAGGTGCGGAACCACATCTCCGCCGACAACTCGCTCGTTCCCTTGGGGAGGGAGCCGGGCACTTCGATGTGACCGCCACGACCGAGGTGGACCGCCCGGTTGTCCCCGACTCCGAACACACCGGTGGCGTCGAGAGCAGACTGGCGCACAGTGCCCTGGTCCGCCCTGAAGACGGCATTCATGTCCGGACCGCCGACCTCACTGCGCAGTGCGGTGCCGGAGGCCTCGCCCAGCCGCCAGTACGCGACCGGTGCATCCGCGACGACGACACCCCGATACTGGCCTCCCGTTCCCTTCACCAGGGCCGTGCGAGCCTGGATGTGCTGGTTGGGGGTGTCGGTGCTGCCCGGCCGAAGGCGCAACATCCAAGGGTATGTCCACCCCTTGGTGCCGTCGGGGTTGGTGGTCTGCGTGAATGGGACCAATGCCTTGTCGTAGAAGGCGACTTCATCAATCTGGCCGGTGAAATTGCGATAGCCGTTTGCCTGACCGTCCCATCCGCTGGAGGCGTAGCCGCCGCCGATGAGCACGTGGGCATGACGCAGAGGCTCGACACCACTGGCCGTCTGCCCCTGGTACTCGCCGTCCACGAAGAGCACTTGGGCACCCTCGTTGCCGGTGAGCAGGACGTGGTGCCACTTGTTGTCGTTGACCGCCTGCTTCGACAGGATGCTGCTCGCGCTGGGGGTGAACTTGCCGCGCAGCTTGCCGGCGGAGTCGATCACCAGCATGGGACGCCAGCCGGTCGGGGTGTTCCCGAACTCGGCGTTCTGGTGAGTGACCAGCACACCGGAATCGGCGGTCTTGAACCACAGCTCCACCGACATCGACCTGCCCTGGCCCAGGGACTCGACAGGAACCTCGACCGCCCCGTCACCGGTGAAACCGGCGGCCGTGTCGTCACCGTCGGCGAAGATGCCCGGGCTGCCCAGTCGCACGTCGTCCAGGTAGGCGCCGGTCAGGTCATCGCTCAGGGGACTCGCGGCCTGTGCACCGCTGCGTTCGCCCAGCCGCCAGTAGCCGGTGGGGCCGCTGCGCTGGATCGTCTTCGCATAGGAGGACGAGGCGGTCGCATACGAAGGGGCGGAGACTTTCCAGGTGCCGCCGTTCGCGTCGGTGTGCTGGGTCAGCCGGCCGCTGACGGGATCGTGGACGGCGGTGGCATGCACCCGGCCGGACGGCAGGGTGACCTTGGTCATCTGGCCGGTCACGGCCCTGGCCGCGTAGTGCTCGGCGACCGTGGCCGCGTCCAGCGGGTGGTCGTAGAAGGCGACCTCGTCCATCTGGCCCTTGAAGTAGTAGTCGCCACCGGGCAGCCCCATCCATCCGAAGCTGCCGTAGCCGCCGCCGAGATAGGCGTTGGCACCGGACTGGTCGATGATCGTCCCGTTCAGGGAGCCGACCTTGGCCCCGTCCAGGTACAGCGTCTGGGTGGTGGCGGAGGCGGACAACACCACGTGGTGCCACTTGCCGTCGGTCACGGTCTGCGAGGACACGATGGGAGTCGCCCCGGAGACACCGGAGAGGTAGAACTCACCGCGGAGCTTGCCCGAGCTGTCGATGTTCAGCACCGGACGCCAGGAGGTCGGCTTCGTGCCGAGCTCGCCGTCCTGGAGTCCGAGCAGCACTCCGGTGGGCGTGCTCGTCTTGAACCACAGCTCGACGGCCGGGTATGCCACCCCCTTCAGGGTGTCGGCGGGCAGTTCGATCACGGAGTCGGTGCCGTCGAAACCGACGGAGGTGTCCTCCGTTCCGGCGATGGCGGAGTCGGTGCCGAGCTGAATGTCGCGGTAGACGGCCTCCTTCAGCCCTGTACGGGAGACCGCCTCACTGGTCGCCGTCTCCCCTTCGCTCTCGCCCAGCCGCCAGTACGACGTGGGAGCGGCGTCCAGGACGCTGCTGCGGTAGACGGAGCCGTCGCCGTACTCGTAGACCGTGCACTTGGTGGCGGACGGTGCGCAGACCCTGGCCAGCCGATCGCCGTCGTAGTGGTAGGTCCAGGTCAGGCCGGGAGTGTTCGCGTCCACGGCGTTCGTGGTCACCGATGTGACGTGGCCGCCGGACCAGGTGAAGGTCAGTGAACGGCCCGAGAGGGTGTCGGTGACCTTCTTGATCGGGCCGCCGTCCTCCGCCTCGTGCGTGACGGCCTGTGTGCGACCCGCCGCGTCGACGATCCGGGCCAGGGTGCCGCCGGGCATGAAGTGGTACGTGGCGCCGGAGCGTTCCCGCAGTGTCCAGCCCTCTCCTCCTTGGCGGACGAGAGTGAGCGTGCCGCCCGACGGTCCGGTGTACGTGCCGTCGGGGTTCCGGCCGAAGCGCACCTGGGAGCCGTCGGACAGCGTCACCAGCACCGTCGACGTCTCCGGTTCCTCCCTCACCCGCATGTCCCAGCGTGTGGACCAGCCGGCGCCGAACGCTCCGTCGGTGCGCGGGTCGAGGGAGTTGTAGGTGCGAGTGACCGACAGTTCCGGTCCCACCGTGGTGATCGCCGCGTCCGTGGCCGCGGTGACGTAGTTGCCCGCCCGAGTGCCGATCTCCTTGCCGTCGTCCGCTCCGCCCAGATGGCTGGTCACGGTCGGCTGCGGCACCTGTGTGGTCAGCAGCGCCGGACCGGGCTGGGCCGATGTGGCGGCGCCGTCGTAGACGTAGGCGTACCAGGCGTACGACGTGCCCCAGGACAGCCAGCCCGACGGCACCGCCCACTGCTGCGCGGTGCTGCGAGTGCCTTTCCTGCAGTTCTTGCGCAGGTTGCTGCCCTCGATCTCGCAGACCTCGAAGGTGTACTGGAGCGTCGCCTTCGGATAGTGGTCGGCGTCCGTTCCCTTCGCCCACAGGGTGGGAGTGAGGGAGTCGACCGTGACTCCGCTGCCCGGTGACTCGGCCGTCAGCTGCGGCGGGATGTTCACCGACGAGATCTTCACGGCAGGCCCGGGCACACCGGCGGAGGTGAAGCGGCTCACCCCGTAGTCGTCCATCGTCCACTGCACGGTGTACGTGGCGGGGGTCAGGGGCGCGATCTTCGCGTCCAGCGTCACGCTGTCGCCCGGCGCCACATTCTTGGGCATCTCCGTCCAGGCGATCTTCGACTTGTCGGTGATTTCCTTGCCGGACGCGTCGAACAGGTTGTACCGCAGCTTGTAGTTGCCGCCCTTCGGCCAGGTTTCCTGGCCCTGATTGGTGACGGTGACCTTTTGCACGCCCTGCGTGGTGGCGGTCACGGGTGCGGTGAAGTCACCGAGCTTGTACGTGGCTCCGTACTTCGTCCAAGTGACGTCCAGACTGGGCTTGCCGTTCGGGTAGTCGTCCGAACCGAACTGTTTCCAGCCCTTGGAGTCCGTCGTGGACGCCTTCACCGCCAGGCCGTAGTTCTTCTTCCGGCCGTGCGTCCAGTCGTCCACCAGCGTGCGGCCGGCCGAACCGAGCTTGATGGTCTCCCAGGCCGGACCGCACGACCATGTCTCCGTTCCCGCCGGACGCCAGCCGTGCGCGAAGCTCTTCGACGCCAGCGACGAACCGGTCGACGGTCCCGGCCACTTCGACGTCGTGGTCTCCGACCAGTTCGAGGTGATCGGATGCACCGTCACCGGCCGTGCCGTGCACGAGTACGACCACGTGTTGTAGAGGGCCAGGTTGGCTCCCAGCACCCAGGCGTTCTTCAGCGTGCTCTCGACACCCGAGAAGCGGAGGAAGGCCGCCGCCTTGTGACTGCCGCCGTCGTAGGTGCCCACCTTCAGCACGGTGTCCGAGGCGAAGTTCTGGTTGTACGGGTACTCCACGTACGTTCCGGAGGTGGCGGCGAAGGACTTCACCGACGGGTCGACCCGCACCGGGAACACCCGCTCCGGTGCGTTCAGCCAGTCCGCGTCCAGTCGCATCACGACGACCTGACGGCCGTTCTTCTCGTCCAGGCTGTAGTCGACCCCGGAGGACACCGCGCCCTCGGTGGAGTCACCTGATGTCGCGGAGTCCTGCATCCATCCCGGCGGCATCCAGGCCCGCCGTGCCCCGTCGGCATCGGTGAAGACAATGCCGCCGTGACCGTCCAGAGCAGCCGTCAGCCCCTCGAGCTCCAGCGGGAAGCGCCATTCCAGGGGCGCGGTCCTGTCATGAAGGACCACCACCTCCTTCACCGAGGAGCCACCCGCCACCAGCTCTACGTCGGAGGCGTCCCGCACCCCCGCATAGGTGATCCGGCTGCCTTCGACCCGCCCCGTGACTGCATCGGCCCCCTCGATGGAGTACCCCACCGACAGGCCGTCGCCGAGTCCCATCCGCACCAGCGGATCCGCGTCGGCGGAGCCGGCGAAGAACACCGGTGACTCGGTCGACTCCGTCTCCCAGCCCGGCTCGCTCACGTCCATCGTCCGTGCGCCCGAGTCGTCCTGGCGCACCAGCGTGGTGTCGATGGTCTTCCAGCTGCCGTCCTTCGCGCGGAAGTTCACCGATTCGGTGTAGAAGCGTGTGGTGTAGGTGCCGTCCGCGTTCCGGTACGTGCGCCGGCGTTCCCCGCGTTCGCCCTTGAGTTCCTTGCTGTGCCTGGGGTCGAAGCCCTGCACGGCGGGCGTCCTGGGCGCCCGCGTCTTCCGCACCGGCCCCGGCTTCGGCAGTTTCGGAGTGCTGGCCAGCCGGGTCATCCCCGCCTCGTTCTCGACGGGCAGCTCACCGCGGTTCGTGAGCGGCCCCGCATGCCCGCCCTTGGCGGAAGCAGCCGTCGCGTCCGCGGTCGCGGAGTGGCTGCGTTCGGCCGCAGAACCCCATCGTTGCCTGGGGGCTTCCTCTCCGGAACTGTTTCTCGTCCACTGATCCACCGCAAGCACGGTCTGCTCAGTGCCTGCCAGAACGGCCAGCACGAACGCGACAGCGACAACAAGCGGACGTACTGGACGCACGGAATCCCCCACCTCAAGGAAGCAAAGTCGGGGAAGTTTTAAATGATCTTCATTGGGACCCACAAGGCATTCACACCTCTTACTTCATGTGAAGTGATCGTGTTCACAAGCGATGTGACTCGAAACCGCGTCAATTGAGGCGCGCTTGCGGCTCGTCCGGTGCTTGCCCGCGATCGACCGGCGCAACGATCGCCGACGTCGGCCGGGAAGGTGGTCGACACAACCGGCCCGCTCACGCCTTTCTCCAGGGCGACGCACCGGCCGCCCGAAGGCTGACGACGGCAGCCGCCGGTCCATGGAGTTCGGCGAGTCGCGGAAGTGGTACTGCCGGGTATGGGCGATCTCGTCATGGTGGTGGTGATACGACGTCGGGCACGACGGGGACACGACCATGCCGCACATGACCGTGTTCGCCGGGAACCAGTGGATACGCCGTCGCCTGAAGTCACGAGGCCGGGCGGGAGGAGTCGCCCGGCCGGACCGTTCTCGGGGAGCCGCTCGTCCTGCACCGCACCGAGAAGGAAGGGGCGCCGGGCTCGCGGTCTTCCTCGGCCCGGGCGAGGCGGTGCCGCGGCTCGGCCCGGTCGGGGAGGCCCACTTCCCGCCCACCGGCCGTGTCGCGGACGCGCTCGCCGCGGTCGGGCCCGCGGATGCGGCCGGGGCCTGTCCGTGGCAGCCGTCGGGCGGGATGCAGCAGCGGGTGGCGATCGCGCGGGCCCCGGCGTACGAGCCGGAGGTGCTGCTGATGGACGAGCCGCTCGCGGCCGTCGACGCCCGGACCCGGGCCGGCCCGGAGGACCTGGTGCGGGGGCTGTGGCGGGAGCGGGACGTCACGGTCCTGTTCGTCACCCGTGACATCGACGAAGCGGTCCGTCCCGGCCGGCGGGCGATCGTCCTGTCCCCTCCCCCGCCGTCGTCCAGGAGCAGCTCGAGGCCGGCCTGCACGGCGAGCGGGACCAGGTGCGCACACGGGTGGCCCCGCGCTTCGCCGAGCTGCGGACCCGGGTGTACGAGCAGATCCGGGCGGCGAGGCGCGGGGCACCTGCGGTCACAAAGTCCGGTACACCTCCACCTCGCTGAACTGTCCGGCGGGCCAGCCGGTGTTGGCGTGGACCGTCAGCCGCAGCCAGCGCAGGCTGGTGCCGTCGGGCAGGGACACGGTGACCGTGTTGCCGGTCGCCGGGTCGAAGCGGTAGTCCCGGGAGCCGACCACGGTCGAGTACGCCGAGCCGTCGGTGCTTCCCTGCACGGTGACGGTCTGGGTGCGTGCGCCCCAGACCGTCAGCGGCGGCAGTTTCAGCACCAGCCGGCGCACGTCCTGCCGGGAGCCGAGGTCGACCGTCCAGGACTGCGGGAAGGCGTGGTTGGTGGACTCCCAGTAGGTGTGTGCGTCGCCGTCGACCGCCTTGCCGGGCGTGTAGACGTCCTGGGAGCCGGTGGCGGTGGCGGGGCGGCCCTGGGCGAGGTTGCGGTCCGGGTCGGGGTCGGGGTTGCCCTGGCCGGGCTGCGGCCAGGTCGAGCAGTCCGACCAGAGGCCGTCCCAGCCCGAGTTGCCGCCGCCGTCAACCAGTGTGAAGGTGCCGGAGCCGGGCGGGTAGGGGCAGTTGTACACGCCCGCCGCACCCACTCCGGTGGCGGTGACGTTCCGGAAGGTGGCCGTGCCCTGTGTCTCGGCCTGCACGACGACCGTACCGGTGTTCCGCACGGTCGCGCCGTTCACGGTGACGCCTCTGACCGGGTGTCCCTGGCCGCTGCCCGACACGAACTCGAAGGCGCTGTACGGGCTGTCGGTGATCGTGGTGTTGGTGATGTTGACGGTGGCGTTGAGGGCGCTGTCGTAGGAGTCCACGCGCAGCGCGCCCATGGGGTGGTTCCAGTTGGGGTTCATCGCGCCGGTGCGCACCAGGGTGTTGCCGTCGACCGTGATCGTGCCGGCCAGCGGGAAGAACGGGTCGAGGAACTTCTGGTTGGAGATCGCGATGCCGCTGCCCAGGGCGTTGGTGTCGAGGATCAGGTTGTTCCTCACCGTGATGTCGGTGCCGCCGTAGATGGCGATGCCGTTGGCGAGGTTGGGCTGGGAGATGGTGTTGTTCTCGAAGCTGCTGTCGGTGTTCGGGCTGTACAGCGACCACATGGCCAGCGAGTCGTCGCCCTGGTTGCGCAGGAAGTTGTTGCGGACCTTCACTCCCCTGGCGGTGCCGTTGAGGTTGAGGCCGTCGGCGGTGGTGTCGAGGATGCGGTTGTTCTCGACGACGAGGTTGTCGTTGTTGCCGGTCAGCCACAGCCCGACCTTGAGGTGCTGGAGCCACATGCCCGAGACGGAGGAGTTCGGCCCCAGGGAGCCGTTGACGAAGTTGTCGGGGCTGGAGTCGACGCGCTCGGTGACCTCGCCGATGACCGCGAAGTCCTTGATGTGGACGCCTCCGGAGGAGTGCTGCTGGTCGATGAAGCGGGAGGTGCGGACGACGGAGTGCCAGCTGCCCGCTCCCTGGAGGGTGACGTTCTGGACGCCGCTCAGGGAGGAGGTCAGCCGGTACTCGCCCGGCGGGATCCACACCACCCCGCCCTGGGCGGCGGCGATGGCGTCCCGGAAGGCCTGGGTGGAGTCGTTCCGGCCGGTGGGGTCGGCGCCCCTGGAGGTGACGGAGACCGATCCGGCGGGCTGGGAGGCGGCCTGCGGCACCTGTTCGAAGTCGGCCACGTCGACGGTGACCTGGACGTTCGTGGCCTGGAGGGCGACCTTGTCGCCCGCCTGGAGGTCCCGGCCGAGCAGCAGTCTGCTGTTGGCGTAGAAGTGGTGGGTCTTCGCGCCCGGGATCCAGGGGGTGTCGACGTAGGAGTACTTGGAGGTGACCTCGAGGGTCCTGGACAGCCTGGTGCCGTTGACGTACACGTCGAGCGTGCCGGACTGGCCGTCGGGGACACTGGTGGAGACGTTCAGGGCGTTGGCGGCGCGTGGCACGGTGAACTCCACGCGCTGTCCCGGGTCCAGCCGGACGGCCTGGCGTCCGGAGGCCTCGGAGGCGAGGGTGCCCTGGGTGTAGTCGGGGCCGATCCTGGTGCCGTTGGTGACGGCGGACTCGGCCTCGACCGAGGTGAAGGGGAGAGTGGCCCCGGCGGCCGCATGGGCGGTGGGTGCTCCGAGGGCGACGAGCATGCCGGCCGCGAGGGCGGCGGTCGCGCCGAGGACCGGGATGCGCCACAGCGGTCTGGCGCTGCTGGTGCCGTGCATGTGCTGATCCCTTCGTGTGGGGTACGGGGATAGCGCGGTGCGGTCCGGCGGCCCGGCTGCGCGGGTTTCAGATGCGCAGCCAGGCCGCCGTGTCCTGCGGAAGGCGGCCCTGGTCGTCCAGGGGGCCGCTGCTCAGCAGGAGGCGTGTGTGTCCGGGCAGGTCGACGGGGGCGGCGGAGAGGTTGACGACGCAGGCCGTGCCTTCGGCCCGGGTGAAGGCGAGGACCCCGTCGGGGGCGGGCAGCCAGCTCAGGGGGGCGGTGCCGAGGACCGGCCGCAGGCGGATCGCCTCGCGGTAGAGGCGGAGCATGGAGGACGGGTCGGACAGCTGCCGGTCGACGGCGTACTCGGGCCAGTCGGCGGGCTGCGGCAGCCAGGGTTCCTGCCGGGAACCGAAACCGGCGTACGGTTCCCCGGCCGCCCAGGGCAGCGGGACCCGGCAGCCGTCGCGGCCGGGGTCGGTGCCGCCGGAGCGGAAGTGCATCGGGTCCTCGATGCGGTCGAGGGGGATGTCGGCCTCGGGAAGGCCGAGTTCCTCGCCCTGGTAGAGGTAGACCACACCGGGCAGGGCGAGCGAGAGCAGGGCGGCGGCGCGGGCCCGGCGGGTGCCGAGGGCGAGGTCGGTGGGGGTGCCGAAGGCCTTGGTGGCGAAGTCGAAACCGGTGTCGGCGCGGCCGTAGCGGGTGACGGTGCGCGTGATGTCGTGGTTGCACAGCACCCAGGTGGCGGGGGCGCCCACGGGGGCGTGCTCGGCGAGGGTGTCGTCGATGCAGGTGCGCAGCCGGGCGGCGTCCCAGGGGCAGGACAGGAAGGCGAAGTTGAAGGCGGTGTGCAGTTCGTCGGGGCGCAGGTAGCGGGCGAAGCGCTCGCTGTCGGGCAGCCACACCTCGCCGACGAAGATCCCGCCGTACTCGTCGGCGACCCGGCGCCAGGAGCGGTAGATGTCGTGGAGTTCGTCGCGGTCGACGTACGGGTGCGGGTCGCGGCCCTCGACGAAGTCGGGCAGACGGGGGTCCTTGGCCGGCAGGGCGGCCGAGTCGATGCGGAAGCCCGCGACACCGCGCTCGAACCAGAACCGCAGGACGTCCTCGTGCTCCTGGCGGACGGCCGGGTGGGCCCAGTTGAGGTCGGGCTGCTCGGGGGCGAACAGGTGCAGGTACCAGGTGCCGTCGGGCACCCGGGTCCAGGCCGGGCCGCCGAACTGCGACGTCCAGTCGTTGGGCGGGAGTTCGCCGTGCGTCCCGCGTCCGGGACGGAAGTGGAACAGCTCGCGCTCGGGGCCGCCGGCGAGGGCGGCGCGGAACCAGGGGTGCTGGTCGGAGACATGGTTGGGCACGATGTCGACGATCGTGCGGATGCCCAGCTCCCGTGCCTCGGCGATGAGTTTCTCCGCCTCGGCCAGGGTGCCGAAGGCGGGGTGGATGGTGCGGTAGTCGGCGACGTCGTAGCCGCCGTCCTTCATCGGGGAGAGGTACCAGGGGGTGAACCACAGGGCGTCCACGCCGAGTTCGGCGAGGTACGGCAGCCGGGAGCGGACGCCCGCGAGGTCGCCGGTGCCGTCCCCGTCGCCGTCGGCGAAGCTGCGCACGTACACCTGGTAGATGACGGCGGAGCGCCACCAGTCGCTGTCGTCCCGGCCGTTTCGGGCGTGGGTGGGCTGTCCCACGGTGCCTGCCTTTCTGTCGCGGTGAGGGTGAGGAGTGGGGGCGGGGAA
>NZ_MUME01000400.1 GCF_002155915.1 Streptomyces thermovulgaris
ATCACGGGGGAATGCGGGGGGAACACCGAGGAGCGGGGCTGGAAGGCCGGGGGTCCTTCCAGCCCCGCTTTCGTGTGTGCGTGCGGGCGTACGGCACAGCGGTGCATGCGGCACATGCGGCGTGTGAGACACACGCGTCATGCGTGCCGTGCGTGACACACGCGCCCATGGGCCGTGCGCCCTCGGCTCACGCCGTCGTCCGCGTCCGGGTCTGCCGTCCCGCGGCCGCCGCTGCCGCCAGCCGGCCCAGGGCCTCGTCCCGGCCGCAGGGATGGGCGCCCAGCGCGACCTGACGGGCGACGATCGAGCGCTCGGCGCGCATCAGCCGCCAGCCGCGGCGCAGCAGGAACGGCACCGACTTGCGGCCCTCCTTCAGATCCCGCAGAAAACGCCGGCGGAAGGTGGTGACCGGCCCGCGGGACAGGCACAGCGCGTCGGCCAGGACGCCCAACTCCCGGCAGCGCTCCACGATCTCGGCGGCGAAGATGCCCTCCGCGACGAACAGCGGGGAGCGGCCGAGGTGCAGCGGCCTCTCGCCGGTACGGGCGCTCAGGGCGAGGTCGTAGACCGGAACCGTCGTGCTGCCCGTGGTGCACAGCCGGGTGATCGCCTCCACCGCGGCGTCCGCGTCCCACGAGTCGGGGTGGTCCCAGTCGATGTCCGAGCTTCCCGCCACCAGGGGCAGGGTGGGGTCGTCGCCCTCCTTGTAGAAGTCGTCGAGGCGCAGCACGGGCAGCCCGCAGCGGGCGGCGACCATGGACTTGCCCGAGCCCGAGGGCCCACAGAGCAGCACGACACGAGCGGGTGACGGCAGAGGAGAACTCACGGGGGACCAGTCTGGCGCATGGCGGTGCGCCCGCCGCACCCGCGGGGTGGTTTCGGGACGTGGCCTGTGTCTCACCCGCGGGACGCACCGCTTGCGACTGCGGGGTGCACCGCCGCGGCCACGGAGGGCGACGGTGAGGGCGAGGGCCGGCACGTGTCCTTCTCCGGTCCCTCCCCGGTTCCTCCCCCTCTGTTTCCTCCTCGCTCCCTCGCCGACGTCCGCCCGCCCGCCGTCGCGACCGCAGGGGGACACGGAAACACCGGGGCGCGGGGGTGCGGGGACGCACGGACAAGGGCCGCGCCCCCTTCCGGAGAGGCGGGAGGCGCGGCCCTTGTCCGCTCCGGTCCGCTCGTGCCCGTGCTCTCGTCCGCCGGGTCCGCCGCTGCCGGCGAGGGCGGCTCAGTACGACGAGCCCGACGCGCCCAGGGCGCCCGTGGGGTGCCAGACCGTCTTCGTCTCCAGGAAGGCCGTCAGACGCTCGGTGCCGGGAGTCGCAAAGTAATCCACAGGCTGTGGACGCAGAACGCGCTTGAGGTTGTCCGCCGCCGCGATCTCCAGTTCCCTGGCCAGCTCCTCGTCGGCGCCCGTCAGGTCGATCGCGTTGACGTCCTGGTGGGCGGCGAGGGGCGCGGCGATCTCCGCCGTACGGCCGGAGAGGATGTTGACGACACCGCCGGGCAGGTCGGAGGTGGCCAGGACCTCGCTCAGGGAGAGGGCGGGCAGGGGAGCCTTCTCGGAGGTCACGACGACCGCCGTGTTGCCGGTGGCGATCACCGGGGCGATCACCGAGACCAGGCCCAGGAACGACGACTCCTGGGGGGCCAGGACCGCCACGACGCCCGTCGGCTCCGGTGTGGAGAGGTTGAAGAACGGGCCCGCCACCGGGTTGCCGCCGCCCACCACCTGGGCGATCTTGTCGGTCCAGCCCGCGTACCAGACCCAGCGGTCGATCGCCGCGTCCACCTGGGCGGCCGCCTTCGCCCTCGACAGGCCCTCGGCGTCGGCCACTTCGCGCACGAACTGCTCGCGGCGGCCCTCCAGCATCTCCGCGACGCGGTACAGGATCTGGCCCCGGTTGTACGCCGTCGCGCCCGACCACGGCCCGAACGCCTTGCGTGCCGCCACGACCGCGTCACGGGCGTCCTTGCGGGAGGACAGCGGTACGTTCGCCAGCCAGTTGCCCTTGGAGTCGGTCACCTCGTACACCCGGCCGCTCTCGGAACGCGGGAACTTCCCGCCGATGTACAGCTTGTAGGTCTTGAAGACCGGCAGTCGGGACGCGGTCTTTTCCGTCTTATCGGACATCGAGGTACGCCTCCAGACCGTGGCGGCCGCCCTCGCGGCCGAAGCCCGACTCCTTGTAGCCGCCGAAGGGCGAGGTCGGGTCGAACTTGTTGAACGTGTTGGACCAGATCACGCCCGCGCGGAGCCTGTTCGCCACCGCCAGCATCCGCGACCCCTTCTCGGTCCAGATGCCCGCCGACAGGCCGTACGGCGTGTTGTTGGCCTTGGCGACGGCCTCCTCCGGGGTGCGGAAGGTGAGGACGGACAGCACCGGGCCGAAGATCTCCTCACGGGCGATGGTGTGCGCCTGGGTGACGTTCGTGAAGAGCGTCGGGGCGAACCAGTAGCCGGAGGAGGGGAGTTCGCAGGCCGGCGACCAGCGCTCGGCGCCCTCCGCCTCGCCCTGGTCGGCGAGCGCGGTGATCCGGGCCAGCTGCTCGGCGGAGTTGATCGCGCCGATGTCGGTGTTCTTGTCCAGCGGGTCGCCCAGGCGCAGGGTGGAGATCCTGCGCTTGAGGGCGTCGAGCAGTTCGTCGTGGACCGACTCCTGGACCAGCAGGCGCGAGCCCGCGCAGCAGACCTGCCCCTGGTTGAAGAAGATCCCGCCCACGATGCCCTCGACGGCCTGGTCGATCGGCGCGTCGTCGAAGACGATGTTGGCGCCCTTGCCGCCCAGTTCCAGGGTCAGCTTCTTGCGGGTGCCCGCGACCGTGCGGGCGATCTCCTTGCCGACGGCCGTGGAGCCGGTGAAGGCGACCTTGTCCACGTCCGGGTGCGCGACGAGCGCGGCGCCCGCGTCGCCGTAGCCCGGAAGGATGTTGACGACTCCCTTGGGCAGACCGGCCTGGCGGCAGATGTCCGCGAAGAACAGCGCGGAGAGGGGGGTGGTCTCGGCGGGCTTGAGCACGACCGTGTTGCCGGTCGCGAGCGCCGGGGCGATCTTCCACGCCAGCATCAGCAGCGGGAAGTTCCAGGGGATGACCTGACCGGCCACGCCCAGCGGCTTCGGGTCCGGGCCGAAGCCGGCGTGCTCGAGCTTGTCCGCCCAGCCGGCGTAGTAGAAGAAGTGCGCGGCGACCAGCGGGAGGTCCACGTCGCGGGTCTCCCGGATCGGCTTGCCGTTGTCCAGCGTCTCCAGGACCGCCAGCTCCCGGCTGCGCTCCTGGATGATGCGGGCGATGCGGAAGAGGTACTTGGCGCGCTCGGAGCCGGGCAGCGCCGACCACGTCCCGAACGCCTTGCGGGCGGCCCTCACCGCACGGTCGACGTCCTCCTCCTTGGCCTGGGCGACCTCGGAGAGGACCTCCTCGGTGCTCGGACTGATCGTCTTGAAGACCTTGCCGTCGGCGGCCTCGGTGAACTCCCCGTCGATGAACAGGCCGTAGGACGGGGCGATGTCGACGATCGCGCGCGACTCGGGCGCGGGTGCGTACTCGAATGCCATGGTGATCAGTCCACCGTCACGTAGTCGGGGCCGGAGTAGCGGCCGGTGGCCAGCTTCTGGCGCTGCATCAGCAGATCGTTCAGGAGCGAGGAGGCGCCGAAGCGGAACCAGCGGTTGTCCAGCCAGTCCTCGCCGACGGTCTCGTTGACCAGGACGAGGTATTTGATCGCGTCCTTGGCGGTGCGGATGCCGCCGGCCGGCTTCACCCCGACCTGCACACCGGTCTGCGCCCGGAAGTCGCGGACGGCCTCCAGCATCAGCAGGGTGTTGGCCGGGGTGGCGTTGACGGCGACCTTGCCGGTGGAGGTCTTGATGAAGTCGGCGCCCGCCAGCATGGCGAGCCAGCTCGCCCGGCGGATGTTGTCGTACGTCGACAGCTCGCCGGTCTCGAAGATGACCTTCAGCCGGGCCTTCGTCCCGCAGGCCTCCTTCACGGCGGCGATCTCCTCGTACACCTTCAGATAGTCGCCGGCGAGAAACGCTCCGCGGTCGATGACCATGTCGATCTCGTCGGCGCCCGCGGCGACCGCCTCGCGCACGTCCGCCAGCTTGACGCTCAGCGGGGCGCGGCCGGCCGGGAAGGCGGTGGCGACCGAGGCGACCTTCACGTCCGAGCCGGCGACGGCCTGCTTGGCGGCGGCCACCATGTCGGGGTAGACGCAGACGGCCGCGACGGCGGGGGTCGTACGGTCCGTCGGATCGGGGCGGACCGCCTTGGCGCCGAGTGCCCGGACCTTGCCCGGGGTGTCCGCGCCTTCCAGCGTCGTCAGGTCGACCATCGAGATGGCGAGGTCGAGGGCGTAGGCCTTCGCGGTGGTCTTGATGGAACGGGTGCCGAGCGAGGCGGCGCGCGCCTCCAGGCCGACCGCGTCGACGCCGGGCAGTCCGTGGAGGAAACGGCGCAGTGTGCTGTTGGACGCGGTGACGTCGGCAAGTGCGGCGGGTGCTGTGGTGGGCATGGTCACCAGGCGAGCATATCTACGCGCGTAGCGGCTGTATAGCCCCCGGGCTCCGTCGTCACCTTTCCGTTGTCTGCCGTCCGCCGTCCCGCGTCCCCGCCCCGGGAGCGGGGCACCGCGGATGAGCCGCGTTCCGGGGCGTCGTGCACAATCGGGGCCATGACGACGCCCGACCACGAGCCCACCGAGCCGCAGTCCCAGAGCCCCGAGTCCGAGGACCGGGTCTTCCGGTCGTCCGCAGGCATCGCGGGCGGGGTCCTGATGCTCGCCATCATCGGCTGGCTGGGCATCGACGCGCTGATCGCCGGCCGGGGCCGCACCCCGTGGCTGGCGCTCGCCGGGATGCTGCTGCTCGTGCCGCTCGTGGTCGCCTTCACCCTGCGGCCCGCCGTGCACGCCAACGCCGAGCGGCTGCGGATCCGCAACCCCTTCCGTGTGATCGTGCTGCCCTGGGGCCAGATCTCCGGCCTGCGCTCCGGCTACTCCAACGAGGTCCTCGACCGGTCCGGCACCAAGTACCAGCTGTGGGCGCTGCCCGTGTCCCTGCGGGCGCGCAAGAAGGCCGCCCGGCAGCAGGCGCGGGCCGCCGCCACGGGCGAGCGCGAGGCGAGCGGTGCGGTGCGGGCCGGGACCGGCGGGCGGCGCGTCGGAGCCTTCGGTTTCGGGGGACCGGGCGCCGGGGGCGACGGACCCGTCCGCGCGGAGACCGACCAGTACATGGACGACCTGCGGGCGATGCAGGAACGGTACGAGAACGCCGAGTCCGCCCAGGGCGAGGTGAGCGTCCGCTGGGCGTACGAGGTCGTCGGGCCGGCGGTGGCCGGTGCGGTGGTGCTGGCGATCCTGCTGGCGGTGGGATGACGGGCACACCGGCGGACCGCAACGCAAGCGGCGCGGAACAGAACCGCTGAGAGACCCGCGGACGAGGAAAACGAAGAAGGGGTGCTCCCCCGCGCGAGGGAGCACCCCTTCCGCTTCCGGTGCGGTCGCGGGTCAGATGCCGGCGGCCGCGGACAGGTCCCGCTTGAGCGACTCCAGGAGGGCGGTGGCCCGGGCACGGGCCGACGGGAGCCCGGCGCGCGTCGCCACCGGGATCACCACCTCCAGGTAGCACTTCAGCTTGGGTTCCGTGCCGCTGGGGCGGACGATCACACGGGCGCCGTCGAGGGTGCAGCGCAGGCCGTCCGTGGGAGGCAGGGTGCCGACGCCCCGGGAGAGGTCCTCGAAGCGGAGGACGGGCAGGCCCGCCAGCGCGGTCGGGGGCTGCTCGCGCAGACGGCGCATCGCGTCGGCGATCAGCGAGAGGTCCTGGACCCGGACCGAGAGCTGGTCGGTGGCGTGCAGACCGTGCTCGACGGCGAGGTCGTCGAGGAGGTCCAGGAGGGTGCGGCCCTCCTGCTTGAGCCGGGAGGCCAGCTCCGTGGTCAGCAGGGCGGCGGTGATGCCGTCCTTGTCGCGTACGCCGCCGGGGTCGACGCAGTAGCCGAGGGCCTCCTCGTAGCCGTAGCGCAGGCCCTCCACACGGGCGATCCACTTGAAGCCGGTGAGGGTCTCCTCGTAGGGCAGGCCCGCCTTCCCGGCGATGCGGCCGAGCAGGGAGGACGACACGATCGACGCCGCGAACGCGCCGGTGGCTCCCCGGGAGACCAGATGGGCGCCCAGCAGCGCGCCGACCTCGTCGCCGCGCAGCATGCGCCAGTCCGCGCCGTCCTTGACCGCCACCGCGCAGCGGTCCGCGTCCGGGTCGTTGGCGATGACCAGGTCGGGCTCCGTCTCGCGGGCCTTCGCGAACGCCAGGTCCATCGCGCCGGGCTCCTCCGGGTTGGGGAAGGCCACGGTCGGGAAGTCCGGGTCCGGGTCCGCCTGTTCGAGGACCAGGTCGGGGGCGGGGAAGCCGGCGCGGGCGAAGGCGGCGAGGAAGGTGTCCTTGCCGACCCCGTGCATCGCCGTGTAGACGGTGCGCGCGGTGCGGGGGGAGCCGGGGTCCAGCACGGCGTCCGTACGGGCGAGATAGGCCTCGAGGATCTCCTCGCCGAGCACCTCCCAGCCGGAGTCCGGACGGGGGATGCCGGAGAGAGAGGTGATCGCGTCGATCTCGGCGGCGATGCCGGTGTCCGCCGGGGGGACGATCTGGGAGCCGTCGCCCAGATAGACCTTGTAGCCGTTGTCGCGGGGCGGGTTGTGGCTGGCGGTGACCGCCACCCCGGCGACCGCGCCGAGGTGGCGGTCACCGCCAGCCA
>NZ_MUME01000401.1 GCF_002155915.1 Streptomyces thermovulgaris
TTACGGGACAGCCCTTAGGCGGTGGGCGAGCAGCCGAGCCGAGCATTGAGCAGCTCATGTTCCGGTTGCCCGACGCCCGCGCTGCCATGAAGGCGCGGTTCAAGTCCCTGGGCGCGGATCTCGGCCCGTACAGCTACGGCAGTAACAGCTGTGTGAGGTGCTGTGTCAGCCCCTGCGAGCGGGAGCAGAATCACTGTCACGGACCCGAAGACGGGGAAGACGACGGTGCGTGAGGTCGTCGGCACCATCGTCACCGAGGACGACAAGCACTTCGTCGATCTGACGGTCAAGGGCCGCTCGGGCAAGCCCGAGAAGCTGGTTTCCACCACGACCCACCCCTTCTGGTCCGACTCGGAGCGGGC
The DNA here is from genome assembly GCF_002155915.1 of Streptomyces thermovulgaris. Classification (GTDB taxonomy): domain Bacteria; phylum Actinomycetota; class Actinomycetes; order Streptomycetales; family Streptomycetaceae; genus Streptomyces; species Streptomyces thermovulgaris. The sequence goes on from NZ_MUME01000401.1 coordinate 363, forward strand.
CTGGATCGAGGCCGGCGACCTCAAGCCGGGCATGCGCCTGCACACGGCAAACGGCGAGGCGGTCGAACTCACGGCCATTCACGCCTTCGACAAGCGCCAGCGCACGCACGACCTGACGGTCGAGAACATCCACACGTACTATGTGCTGGCGGGGCAGACTCCGGTACTGGTTCACAATTCCAACTGCCCGCTGACCGGCGGCTTCAAGGCAGGTGTGACCCCTGACGAGATCACCGATATCAACCGTGGTTTCGGTGGTGAAACCCTGCTCAGTGGTTCTCCGGCCAACACCATGGCTAACGCCAGCCGCTACAACAGCTTCTGGGACAAGTCGGCCGTCGTAATTCGCGATATTGCCGGTAGCCACATGTTCAACAATGGAAACAAGCGCACTGCCCAAGCTGTCGTGGAAGAGCTGATGCGTCGGAACCGGGTCACGAGTGGCCCAACCTCTGCCGACCTTCGAAGCGTCATCGACAGAGTTGGCAAAGGTCAGCTGCATGACGTCAGCGACATCTCGGCAGCCTTGAGGGGTTACTGATGGGAGTACAAGGGATGGATATTGAGCAGCTCATGGAGAGGCTGGGCCGCTCAGGTGTCACCGTGATCCTCAAGGTGGACGACGAGAGGATGGCGGAAGGTGGTGAGCCCTGGACTTTGGTGATGTCGGGTCCAGGACTGGGTGAGCAGGGGTTTATTCGAGCTGAATCTTCCAGCTTGAGTGACTGTCTCGAACAGGGATTCAGTCGGTTGCGTTCCAGGCCCGGCGACTGGGAATGGTTGGCGGAATCCTCGTAACCATTGAAACGAGGCCCTCCCGAACCTCTCGGGAGGGCCTCGCGTCGTTTGACGGCAACGCTGACGGCAACGTCAGCGGACGACGGCTGCGGCGGGTGGGTCGTCAGGGTCGCCGTCCCGGCCGTCGAGAGCGTGGCCCAAGGCGTCAATGGCGTCACGCTGGAGTCGGAGTCGTACGTGGGCGTAGACGCCGGCGGTGACGCCGATGTGGGCGTGGCCGAGGAGTTCCTTGATGACGATGAGGTCGATGCCCTGTTCCAGGAGCAGGGTGGCGGTCGAGTGTCGGAGATCGTGGAAGCGGATCGTCCGAAGGTCGGCGCTGTGGAGGAGGCGGCGGAAGCGGCGGTTGAGGTTGCCAGGGTCGAGCGGCCTGCCCTTCGGGGTGGTGAAGATAAGTCCGTTGTCCGTCCAGCCCGTTCCAGCCGCCTGACGCTCCTCCCGCTGCCGTTCCTGGTGGATCTTGAGCGAGCTGATGCATTCGGTGGGGAGGGCGATGCGTCGTTCCGAGGCAAGGGTCTTGGTGTTCAAGACGGTCAGGCCCTGGCTGCGGGTGCGCTGGAGGGAGCGGTGGATGGTGGCGGTGCCGCGGTCCAGGTCGAGGTCTTCCCAGCGGAGGCCGAGGAGTTCGCCCTTGCGGAGGCCAGTGCGCAGGGCGAGTTCGTACAGGGCGTGCAGGCGATCACCGGCGGCCGTCTGGAGGAACTGCCGGGCTTCGGTGGCGGTGAGGGGCTGGAAGCGTCTGGGGCGGGGCGTGGTCGTCTTGACGTTGCGGGCGACGTTGCGCGGCAGTTCGTCTTCACGGACGGCGTGTTCCAGGGCGGACTTGAGGACCGCGTGGACGTACGTCACGGTCAGCGGGGACAGGCGCTTTTCGCAGCACTGGCCGATGGCGCAGCAGGCCCGGCGGTTCGCGTCCCGTTCCTGGGTGCAGCACTGGCAGGTGGTGCGGAGTCCGTCGAGGAAGGTGCGGACGTCGCGGGTGGTAAGCCGGGCGAGCTTCTTGCTGCCGAGACCGGGGTTGAGGTGGAGGCGGATGGCGGCGGCGTAGCGCGTGTGGGTGTTCTCCCGCAGGTAGTGGACGGCGACGCCGTTCAGCCAGTACGTGAGGTAGGCGCTCACGGTGCTGTCAGCCGCTGCGACCGGCAGGCCGCGGTTGCTGGCGGCAACCTTCTCGGTGAGCTTGGCCATCGCGTCTTTGCGGGTGGCGCCGTAGACGCGGACGCGCTTGCGGGTGTTGCCGGGGGCGAGGACGTATCCGGCGGCTTCCCAGCGTCCGTCCTTGCGCTGGTAGACGGTCCCGTCGCCGTTCGCACGGGTACGGGAGCGGCGGGACGGAGTAGAGCGGGGAGTGGTCATCAGGCGGCGTCCTGTTCGAGGCGGGTACGGATGAAGTCGGTGAGGGCGTGGGCGGGGATGCGGCGGGCGCGGCCGAGGGTGATCGAGGCGAGCTGGCCGGAGCGGAGCAGGTTGTAGACGGCGGAGCGGCCGAGCTGGAGGCGGGCCATCACCTGGGGGACCGTGAGCAGATCCAGCGCCGGTGCCGCCTCCGCACAGGGGACGGTGGTCGGGGGCGAGGCCATCAGCAGCCCCCTTCGGCCGTGAACTGCCGTTCCAGTTCCTTGCGGTGCCAGACGTGGGCGGCGAGGAGCGTGGCACCGGGGCTGTAGCCGGTGCCGATGTAGGTCCAATGGCCGACGACGAGGGTGGTGTCCGGGTCGGGATCGGGCAGGCCGGCGCGGGCGTGGGCCTGTTCGGTGCGCCAGGCGCGGCGGGCGGCGCGCAGCGCGCCGAGGGTGGTGGAGTAGCTGCGGGACTTGGTGGAGAAGTGGCCCCGGAAGCCGAGCATGTGTGCCCACTTCCAGAGCTTGAGATCGGCGAACTCTGGCAGCTTGCCCAGCTCCCAGCAGGTACGGATCATCTGCCGCACGTGACGTGCTACGGCGAGCCGGGGCAACGACCGGGCCTGACCGGTGCCGTCGCAGGCGGTGCACGGGAGCGGGGTCCCGTGAGGCAGGACGGTGGCGCCGCGTCCCTGGCAGGGGCGGCAGTACAGGGAGCGGTCGAGGGTGCCGGAGGCGTCGGCGGACTTGGTGGCGTACTTCGCCACGTAGGCGGCCACGGCCTGATCGGTGAGTTCGGCGTCGGTGCCGAAGGAGGCGATCTCGCGTACGTCGAGCTCTTGGCCCCAGGTGAGTTCGCGTTCCCCGATCGCGTCCGAGGCGACGGAGATGCGGGCGCGCGGTGCGGCGGCGCGGATGGCGTCGGTGAGCACGGCGACGGTGGCATACGAGGGCGGGGGCTGGGTGCTGCCGTCGGGGCCGTCGAGGCGGATGACCGCGTGGAAGTGGACCAGGCCGCGCTTCTGGTACTCGGCGACTTTGGCGAAGGAGACACGCAGCCCCTCACGAGCGGCCTTCTGGGTCATGCCGAGTCGGGCGGCGATCTCCCGGCGCAGGTAGGTGGTGAAGCGTGCCCACAGGGCTCCAGCGTGGGCGTTGAACAGGACCGCGCCCGCGTAGTCGTACGTCGC
>NZ_MUME01000402.1 GCF_002155915.1 Streptomyces thermovulgaris
CGGCCGCCTCGGCCGCGTCCTGGAGCTGACCTCCGACCCCGCCGGCGAACGCCTGGCCGTGGCCTCCCACGACGGCCGTCTGCTGCTTTTGGAGGTGAACGAGCAGCCGGCCGCCCCCGGCGGCCCGGAAGCGGCACGGGCCGCGGGCGGCCCCGCCGGGGACGGGACGGGGCCCCGTGACGGCGTCACCGAACTGGTGCGGTCCGACAACGGGCCCGTACGGGACCTCGCGTTCTCACCGGACGGAGCGTGGCTGGCCTGGTCGCAGCCCCGGGTGGGACGGTCGTTGCGGCAGATCAGGCTGGCCCGGATCAAGGACCGGCTGATCGTCGACGTGACCGACGGCCGTTTCGAGGACGAGAACCCGGTCTTCACCCGGGACGGCCGCTATCTGGCCTTCCTGTCCTGGCGCGGCTTCGACCCGGTGTACGACGTGCACACCGGGGACCTGTCCTTCCCGCTGGGCTGCAAGCCCTATCTGGTCCCGCTGTCCTCCGCGACGCCCTCCCCCTTCGCACTCAACCCCGAGGGCCGGCCGGCCGCCGGCGGCCTGGACCCCGTCGAGGACGAGGGGACCGGCGAGACCGGCGCGGTGACCGTCGAGACCGAGGGCCTGGAGAACCGGGTCACGCCGTTCCCGGTCATCGCCTCCAAGTACTCCGCGCTGCGCCCGGTCGCCGGCGGCGGCCTGGTCTGGCTGCGCTGGCCGATCTCCGGCGCGCTGGGCGAGACGTTCGCCAACCCGGACGACACCTCCGGCCGGCCCACCCTGGAGCACTTCGACCTCAGCAGGGCGAAGAAGCGCGACCTCGTGGCCCATCTCGACTTCTTCGAGGTCAGCGGCGACGGCACCCGGCTCGTCGTCTCCGACGAGGGCGAACTGCGCGCGGTGCCGTCCACGGAGATCGGCGACGGCGACACCACCACCTGGATCGACCTGCGCCGGATCCTGCACGTGGTGGACCCGCCCGCCGAGTGGCGCCAGGCGTACGAGGAGGCGGGCCGGCTGATCCGGGCCTACTTCTGGGAGCCCCGGATGTGCGGCATCGACTGGGACGGCGTGCTCGCCCAGTACCGCCCGCTGGTCGAACGCGTCGCGTCCCCCGACGAGTTCGCCGACCTGCTGCGCGAAGTGCTCGGCGAGCTGGGCACCTCCCACGCCTACGTCATCGCCGCCCGCCGCAACGAGGGCCCCGCCCCCTACCAGCGCCACCAGGGCCTGCTCGGCGCCGACCTGGTGTGCCGCGAGGGCCGCTGGGTCGTCGAACGGATCCTGCCCGGCGAGTCCTCCGACTCCAGGGCCCGCTCCCCGCTGGCCGGCACCGGCATCCGCGAGGGCGCGGTCCTGACCCATGTGGACGGCCGCCCGGTGGACCCGGTGACGGGCCCGGCCCCTCTGCTGGCCGGGTCGGGCGGGACGACGGCGGAGCTGACGTTCGAGCCCGCGGAGGGCGGACCGCCCCGCCGGGTCGCCGTCGTCCCCCTGATCGACGAGCGTCCGCTGCGCTACCAGGACTGGGTGGCCAACCGGCGTGCCGTCGTACGGAAGCTGAGCGGTGGCCGCTGCGGCTACCTGCACATCCCCGACATGGGCGGCTCCGGCTGGGCCCAGTTCACCCGGGACCTGCGCATGGAGATGTCCCGGCCCGCGCTGATCGTCGACGTCCGCGGCAACGCCGGCGGCCACATCAGCGAACTGGTCATCGAGAAGCTGACCCGGACCATCCTCGGCTGGGACCTGACCCGGGGCGCCCAGCCCGTGTCGTACACCTCCGACGCGCCCCGCGGCCCGATCGTGGCCCTCGCCGACGAGGCGACCTCCTCCGACGGCGACATGATCACCGCGGCCTTCAAACTGCTGAAGCTGGGCCCGGTGGTCGGTCAGCGCACCTGGGGCGGTGTGGTCGGCATGACCGGCCGGCACCGCCTCGGCGACGGCACGGTCATCACCGTGCCGATGAACGCGGCCTGGTTCGACGCCTACGGCTGGTCCGTCGAGAACCACGGCGTCTCCCCCGACGTGGAAAGTCTGCGCACCCCCCTGGACTGGGCCGAGGGCCGCCGTGTCGAGACGGACGACGCCATCGAACTGGCCCTGGAACTGCTGGAGGCCAACCCCGCGGCGACCCCGCCCGACTACAGCGACGTACCCGACCGCTCACGGCCGAAGCTGCCGCCGCGCCCCTGAACCTCCCGTCGGCCGGCGTGCGAACGCCCCGGGCGCCCTTGAACTCCCTTGCACGCGACCGCCGAACACCCCTGAGCCCGAACCCGCCTGCCGAAGCCCCCTGAATCCGCCTGCCGAAGCCCCCGAACCCGCCACTGGAGAACCTCCGTGCGCCCCTCCGTGCGCCCCTTGCCGCACGTGGGGTGCCCCGGCACCCGGAGCACCCCACGTCGTCACGGCAGAAGCCGAAGGCAGCGCCAACCCCGACTACCGGTCGTAGTCCTGGTTGTAGCGGTCCTGGTCACGCATCTCGTCATGCGTGCCGCCGATGCCCTGCCGGCCGCGCTCCTGCGGCTGGGAGGTGCGCTGACCCGCCTTCTCACGGCTCTCGCCGGGCCTTTCCCTGCCCTGCCGCTGCGCCTGCCCGGACTGGCCCTGAGACTTGTCCTTCATGCCCATGCTGATTCACTCCCGTATGGGTGAGGGTGATCCCCTGTGGACGAGGGGATCGGCCTCGACCAGATTCACACGGGCGGTGACCCTGCGCATGTCGATCAGTCACGGTGCGTGGCCGACGCCGTCCGGTGCTGCTCGTCGGCCGCGCCTCCCGCACCGACCAGTCCGGTCCGCATCCCCGCGAGCCGGTCCGCGAACCGCCTCATCTCCCGTGGTCCCATGGTCCCGATGAGCCCCGGCAGCCATCCGCGCACGCCCTGCATCCCCCGCAGCCACCACTGCCCGTACACATGGGGGGCGCGCCGCTCGATGCCGGCCACGATCCGGTCCACCGCCGGACCCAGCGGATAGGTCTTGTTCGACGGCCACGGCAGACGCTGCCTCAACTCCCGCATGACGTCGTGCTGGTCGGCCCCGCGCACCATGTCGGTGTCGGTCCACGACAGATAGGCCACGCCCACCCGCACGCCCTGGTGGCCGACTTCGGCCCGCAGACTGTGCGCGTACGCCTCCACACCGGACTTGGAGGCGCAGTACGCCGTCATCATCGGCGCCGGGGTGATCGCGGCGAGCGAGGCGATCTGCAGCAGATAGCCCCGGCTGCGCACGAGCGCCGGCAGGAACACCCGCCCGGTGACCGCCGATCCGATCAGGTTGACCTCGATCACCCGCCGCCATGCCTCCGGATCGGACGTGGCGAACGGACCGCCGGTCGCCACACCGGCGTTGGCGACCACGATGTCGACCCGTCCGAACCGCTCCTCGACCTCCGCGGCGACCTGTGTCATCGCCTCGTGGTCGGTGACGTCGGCATGCCAGAGGGCGCTCTCGGCGTGCAGCCGTTCGGAGACCTGCTTGAGCCGGTCCGGCTCCAGCCCCACCAGGGCGATCCGCACCCCGCGCGCGGACAGCTTGCGTGCGAGCAGCTCGCCGACGCCCCGTGCCGCCCCCGTGACGACCGCGACCCGTCCCTCCAGAACAGCCCTGCTCATACGCCCTCCCTGACCCGTGCGTCGTCGTTGTCGTTCCCGCGGGCCCGTCCGGCTGCCCGGATGATCCGGTACTCCATCAGGTCCACCCGCCGGGTGGCCCGCCGGAACTCGCTCGTCGTACCGGGCCAGATGGTGGTGTTGCGGCCATTGGCGTCCAGGTACCAGCTGGTGCAGCCGCCGGTGTTCCACACCGTGCGCTCCATGCGCGCCTGCACCTTGCGGTTCCAGGCGTTCACCGCGCTCGGGCGGGCGTCCAGGGCGACCCGGCCGCCGAGGACGTCCAACTGCCGCAGGAAATCGGCCATGTAGTTCAGCTGGGACTCGATCATGAGGATCATCGAGGAGTTCCCGAGGCCGGTGTTGGGCCCGATGATCGTCATCCAGTTCGGGAAGCCGGCGGCGGAGGCGCCGCGCAGCGCCGCCATGCCGTTCTTCCAGGTCTCCGCGAGCGTACGGCCGTCCGCGCCGACGACCCGTTCGGCGATCGGCATGTCCGTGACGTGGAAGCCCGTGCCGAAGACGATCGCGTCGACCTCCGCCTCGGTGCCGTCGGCGGCGACGACGGTCGAGCCGCGGACCTCGCTGAGCCCGCTCGCCACCACGTCCACGTTGTCCTGCGCGAGCGCCGGATAGTACGTGTTGGACAGCAGGATCCGCTTGCAGCCGATGCGGTAGTCCGGGGTGAGCTTGGCGCGCAGCTCCGGGTCCTTGATGGCGCGGGCCATGTGGCTCCTGGCCAGCCGTTCGACGAACCCCAGCTGCCCGGGGTGCTTGGTGAACGCCTGGACCTGCAGCTCCCGGATCCCCCAGAGCACTCCGCGGCGCAGCTGCGCGGTGAACGGCAGCGTGCGGTGCAGGAAGCGCTCGGCACCGCTGATCGCGCGGTCCATGCGGGGCAGCACCCAGGGCGGGGTGCGCTGGAAGACGGTGAGCCGGGCGACCTCGGGCTGGATGGACGGCACGATCTGGATGGCGGAGGCACCGGTGCCGACCATGGCGACCCGCTTGCCGGCGAGGTCGTAGTCGTGGTCCCAGCGGGCGGAGTGGAAGATCTTGCCGGGGAAGGTGTCGAGTCCGGGGATGTCCGGGATCCTGGGGTCGGACAGCGGCCCGGTGGCGGAGACGACGACGTCGGCGGAGAGATTCCCCCCGGTGGTCTCGATGTCCCAGCACAGCCTCTCCGTGTCCCAGACCATCCGCGTGACCTCGCTGTGGAAGCGGATGTGCGGGCGGAGACCGAAGACGTCGGTCACGCGCTCCAGGTACGCGCGGATGTGCTCCTGCCCGGAAAAGGCGCGCGGCCAGTCGGGGTTGGGGGCGAAGGAGAACGAGTACAGATGCGAGGGCACATCGCAGGCGCACCCCGGATAACTGTTGTCGCGCCAGGTGCCGCCGACGCTGCCGGCCCGTTCCAGGACCACGAAGTCGGTGATCCCCTCCCGGCGCAGCCGCACGGCGGCACCCAGCCCGCCGAACCCGCTTCCGACCACCGCGACCCGCACATGCTCGTGCTCGGACATCGCGCCCCTCCCTGCCTCGCGTACCACGGCTCGCGTCCAGCTCTCGGCAACTGTGCCAGTGAACACTGGCACAGTGGGGAGCGTAGAGGAGGTCCGTACCGATCGGTAGAGGGCGGACAAGGAAAGTTACCCGCGGTACAACATAGGCTGCTGCCGTGGCAGAGGACAGGGAGAAGCGCGACGGCCGCCGCGAGTACCGCATGGAGGAACTGGCCCGGCTGGCCGGCATCACCGTGCGCACCCTGCGCTTCTACCGCGAACGCAAGCTGATCCCGCCGCCCCGCCGCGAGGGCCGTATCGCCTGGTACAACGACCACCACCTCGCGCGCCTGCGCACGATCTCGGCACTGCTGGCACGCGGCCACACCCTCAGCGGCATAGCGGAGCTGGCGGAGGCCTTCGACCACGGCCGGGACGTCGGCGACCTGCTGGGCCTGAACGCCCCGACGGAGGAGACCCCGGTCCGTCTCACCCCGGAGGAGCTCGCCGACCACTTCGCCGGCGAGGTCACGGCCGAGAACCTGGCCGCCGCCATGGAACTCGGCTACATCGGCACCGACGGCGACGAGATCGTCCACGTCAGCCGCCGTCTGCTGGAGGTCTCCTCCGCCCTGGTCCGTGAGGGCGTCCCCCTCGCCGAGGTCCTCGACGCCGGCCGCCGTGTCCGCGAACACGCCGACGCCCTGGCCGCCCTGTTCACCGACCTGATCCTCCGTCACGCCTCCGAGGAGGACCTCCCGCGCCTGCGCCCGCTGGCGAAGAGCGCGGTGGAGGCGGAGCTGTCGATGGCCCTGGACCGCAGGGCACGCAAGCAGGCGCAGTAGGTCACGGCGCCCGGAGGTCGTACACCACGGTCACCGGCGCGTGATCGGACCACCGCTCGGCATGGGTGGCCGCCCGCTCGACGAAGCCCTTGACGGCCCCGGCGGCAAGACCGGGCGTGGCCACGTGGTAGTCGATGCGCCATCCCGCGTCGTTGTCGAAGGCACGCCCCCGGTACGACCACCAGGTGTACGGCCCCTCGGCCCCCGGGTGCAGCGCTCGCACCACGTCCACGTATCCGCCGTCCTCCGGGTCGAAGACCCGGGTCAGCCACTCCCGCTCCTCCGGCAGGAAGCCGGAGTTCTTGGTGTTGCCGCGCCAGTTCTTCAGGTCGGCCTGCTGGTGGGCGATGTTCCAGTCGCCGCAGACGAGGACCTCGCGGCCGTCGGCGGCGGCCCGCTCGCGCAGCTCCTTCAGATAGGCGAGGAACTCGCCCATGAAGCGGACCTTCTCCTCCTGCCGCTCGGTGCCGACCTCACCGGAGGGCAGGTACAGGCTGGCGACCGTGACACCGGGCAGGTCGGCCTCGACGTACCGCCCGCTGCCGTCGAACTCGGCCGACCCGAAGCCGATGCGCACCCGGTCGGGTTCACGGCGGGTGTAGAGCGAGACTCCGGCACGGCCCTTGGCGGCGGCGGGCGCGTGCACGACGTGCCAGCCGTCGGGCGTGCGGACGTGCTCGGGCAGCTGGTGGGGCTCGGCGCGCACCTCCTGCAGGCACAGCACATCGGCCCGGGTCCCGGCGAGCCACTCCACGAAGCCCTTCCGGGCGGCGGCACGCAGTCCATTCACATTGACGGAGGTCACAGTCAGCACGCGGGCACCATACCCGCCCACCGGGCGAGGGGTTTTCGGCTACCGTTGCTCTGTTTGCGTTCTTGTTCCCTGCCCCTTACCGCATCGACATACGGTTCGCCCCATGGACATCCGCCCCGTACCCTTCGACCACCCCGACGCCGTCAAGCTGAACGACGAGGTCCAGGCCGAGTACCACGTCCGCTACGGCGACGGCGGCGATGCCACGCCCCTCGCCCCGGCCGACTTCCGTCCTCCGAACGGCCTGTTCCTGATCGCCTACGACGAGGACGGCACCCCGGTCGCCTCGGGCGGCTGGCGCCGCCAGGACAAGAACGACCAGGGCAACGAGGACGGCGACGCGGAACTGAAGCGGATGTATGTGATCCCCTCCATGCGCGGCCGGGGCCTGGCCCGCCGCATCCTCGCCGCCCTGGAGGAGGACGCCCGCGCCGCCGGCCGGGTGCGCATGGTCCTGGAGACCGGCGACAAGCAGCCGGAGGCCATCGCCCTGTACACCTCCAGCGGCTACGAGCCCTGCGCCAAGTTCGGCTACTACCGCGAGTACGAGTCGAGCAAGTGCTTCGCGAAGCGGCTGCGCTGAGCAGCACGCCTGCCGCTGCTTCCCACGGCGCCCCGCCCGGCCGCCACCCGGCCGAGAGCACTCAGAGCCCGGGAGCCAGCGGGGTCAGCCGCAGCACCGCGGCGGCGGCCAGAAGGGCGGGGACGGCGTACCACCGCCCGCGCAGCCACTCGACTTTGACGAACAGCCAGGTCAGCAGTGCCGTGATGCCCGAGAGGACCAGGGCGGGACCGGAGGCGATGTCCGAGTGGAAGACGGTCTCGCTGTCCCAGGGCCCGGCCGGGTTCGCCATGTACGCAATGCAGGTGACGTAGATCGTCGGCAGGTGTCCCGGAGTCAGGACCAGACCGCCCAGCGCGGAGCCGATCCGGGCACGCACGCCTGAATCCCGGCCCGCCGAAGCCCGGGGGGCCGAGGGACGGGCGGAACGGCTCACCGCAGGGCCTCCTTGGCCTTGTTCAGCCCTTTCGCCAAGGCAGGGCATAAACCCGTCGTCCGTCATGGGTTCGGACGCACGCCGGTGGAGATCGGCCATGTGCGCGTTGAGCTTCGGACCCCGGGCGATGGCGGCACGCAGCGCCTTCGGGTTCCGCCCGGGCACGGGCGGTACGACCGGCACGGATCTGTGACGTGCGCAGTCACGGTCGGATGTACTTCTTGTGTCCTCCCTCGACGCACAGTGGCTACGCCGATGGCCCGCCTCGGCGTAGCCACTGTGCGTC
>NZ_MUME01000403.1 GCF_002155915.1 Streptomyces thermovulgaris
CCCGCCGGTCGAGCAGCTCACCGAAGACGAGCCGTTCGGTGGGCCGCTGCTCGAAACGCCGGACGTTGAGCACGCCGGTGGTGATGACCTGACCGGACTCGATGCTCGTCACCCGGGTCATGGGCAGGAAGATGCGGCGCCGGGTGGGGAGCTCGACGACCAGCCCGAGCAGACGGGGCGGCCGGCGCCCGACGCGCAGCATGACGACCAGATCCCGTACGCGCCCCACCTGGTCGCCGTTCGGATCGAAGACGGCGGCGCCGGCCGCCCCGTCTGCTCGGGCTGGTCGTCGAGCTCCCCACCCGGCGCCGCATCTTCCTGCCCATGACCCGGGTGACGAGCATCGAGTCCGGTCAGGTCATCACCACCGGCGTGCTCAACGTCCGGCGTTTCGAGCAGCGGCCCACCGAACGGCTCGTCTTCGGTGAGCTGCTCGACCGGCGGGTGACGCTCGTGGAGACGGGCGAGGAGGTCACCGTCCTGGACGTGTCGGTGCGGCAGCTGCCCGCCCGCCGGGACTGGGAGATCGACCGGGTCTTCGTGCGCAAGGGACGCAAGGGCGGCGCGTTCCGGCGCAAACGGGGAGAGACGCTGACGGTGGAGTGGTCCGCGGTCACCGGTTTCTCGCTGGAGGAGCACGGGCAGGGCGCGGAGAGCCTGCTCGCCACCTTCGAGCAGCTGCGCGCCGCCGACCTCGCCAATGTGCTGCACCACCTGTCGCCCAAACGGCGCGCGGAGGTCGCCGCCGCCCTGGACGACGACCGTCTCGCCGACGTCCTCGAGGAACTCCCGGAGGACGACCAGATCGAGATCCTCGGCAAGCTGAAGGGCGAGCGCGCGGCCGATGTGCTGGAGGCGATGGACCCGGACGACGCCGCCGACCTGCTCGCCGAGCTCCCCGTCGAGGAGCAGGAGCGGCTGCTGGCCCTGATGCAGCCCGCCGACGCGGCCGACATGCGGCGGCTGATGGCGTACGAGGAGCGCACGGCGGGCGGGCTGATGAACTCCGAGCCGATCATCCTGCGCCCGGACGCCACCGTCGCCGACGCCCTGGCCCGGGTCCGCAACCCCGACCTCTCCCCCGCGCTGGCCGCCCAGGTCTATGTGTGCCGCCCGCCCGAGGAGACGCCGACCGGCAAGTACCTGGGCACGGTGCACTTCCAGCGGCTGCTGCGCGAGCCGCCCTACACCCTGGTCGGCTCGATGGTCGACGACGATCTGCAACCCCTCGCCCCCGACGCCGCGCTGCCGGTCGTCGCGGGGTTCTTCGCGACGTACGACATGGTGGCGGCGCCCGTCGTCGACGAGACCGGGTCGCTGCTGGGCGCGGTCACCGTGGACGACGTCCTGGACCACATGCTGCCGGAGGACTGGCGGGAGACGGAGTACCACCTGAACGAGAACAAGGAGGCGGCTGCCAATGCCGGCTGAGCGCGAGAGCACCCGCGAACGGCTTCCGGCGGGGGCCACCGCCGCGGGCCGGCCGCGGGCCGGCCGGCTGGACCAGCCGCGTGCGCCGCGGCGCCGGCTGGTGCCGGAGTGGGACCCGGACGCCTTCGGGCGGCTGTCGGAGCGCATCGCGCGTTTCCTGGGCACCGGACGGTTCATCGTCTGGATGACCGTGGTGATCATCATCTGGATCGTGTGGAACGTGGCCGCGCCCCGGCATCTGCGGTTCGACGAGTACCCGTTCATCTTCCTGACCCTGGCGCTGTCCCTGCAGGCCTCCTACGCCGCCCCGCTGATCCTGCTGGCGCAGAACCGGCAGGACGACCGGGACCGGGTCAATCTCGAGCAGGACCGCAAGCGGAACGAGCGGTCGATCGCCGACACCGAGTACCTGACCCGGGAGGTCGCCGCGCTGCGCATGGGTCTGGGCGAGGTGGCGACCCGCGACTGGCTCCGGTCCGAGTTGCAGGACCTGGCCAAGGAGGTGGCCCGGGAACTGGAGGAGAAAAGCCTCAACGGGCACCGGCCGGGGGCATTCGCGGCGGAACGACCGAGCGGGCGTGACCGGGACGACCACTGACCGGTCCCTGCTCTCCGATCGCGCGCCGTACCATCGTTCTTATGGTTACGGAAGACGCGGTGCGCGAGGCACTGGCGACGGTTGACGACCCTGAGATCCACCGGCCCATCACCGAGCTCGGAATGGTCAAATCGGTGGAGATCGGCGCGGACGGTGCGGTCGCGGTCACCGTGTATCTGACGGTTGCCGGCTGCCCGATGCGCGAGACGATCACGCAGCGGGTGACCGACGCGGTCTCGCGCGTCGAGGGCGTCACCCGTGTCGACGTCTCGCTGGACGTGATGAGCGACGAGCAGCGCCGTGAGCTGGCGGCGGCCCTGCGCGGCGGCCAGGCCGAGCGCGAGATCCCCTTCGCCAAGCCGGGCAACCTCACCCGGGTGTACGCGGTCGCCTCCGGCAAGGGCGGCGTCGGCAAGTCCTCGGTGACGGTGAACCTGGCGGCGGCGATGGCGGCCGACGGCCTGAAGGTGGGTGTCGTCGACGCCGACATCTACGGCCACAGCGTGCCGCGGATGCTGGGCGTGGACGGCCGTCCGACCCAGGTCGAGAACATGATCATGCCGCCGTCGGCGAACGGGGTGAAGGTCATCTCCATCGGCATGTTCACCCCGGGCAACGCGCCGGTGGTCTGGCGCGGCCCGATGCTGCACCGGGCGCTGCAGCAGTTCCTGGCGGACGTGTACTGGGGCGACCTGGACGTCCTCCTGCTGGACCTGCCGCCCGGCACCGGTGACATCGCGATCTCCGTGGCCCAGCTGATCCCGAACGCCGAGATCCTGGTCGTGACGACGCCCCAGCAGGCGGCGGCCGAGGTGGCCGAGCGGGCGGGCTCCATCGCCGTGCAGACCCACCAGAAGATCGTCGGCGTGGTCGAGAACATGTCCGGGCTGCCCTGCCCGCACTGCGGCGAGATGGTCGACGTCTTCGGCACGGGCGGCGGTCAGCGGGTCGCCGACGGCCTGGCCCGCACCACGGGCACCTCGGTCCCGGTGCTCGGCTCCATCCCGATCGACGTCCGTCTGCGCGAGGGCGGCGACGAGGGCAAGCCGGTCGTCCTGAGCGATCCGGACTCCCCGGCGGGCTCGGCCCTGCGGGCGATCGCCGGCAAGCTGGGGGGCCGCCAGCGGGGTCTGGCGGGGATGTCGCTGGGCATCACCCCGAAGAACAAGTTCTGACCCCCACCCCCTTCGCCTCCTTCACTTCCTTCGCTTTCCTCGCCCCCTCCGGGCCCGTCGGGCCCGGAGGGGGTTTTCGCCGGCCCGTGCGACGCCCGGTGCGGGACCGTCCGGCCGCCCGGCCCCACGACAACGGGGCGCCGCTCGGGGCGCCCCTTCTTCTCCGCTCGGTCTTCTCCGTACCGGTCTTCCCGCCGGTCTCCTCTGCCCGGCCGGCCCCGCCGGCCGGCCGTACGCCTCCGAGGCGTACGCGTGGTCTCAGGCGTATGCGTTGATGTCCTCGATCACGGCGAAACCGAGTCCGTACGCGCTCATGCCCCTGCCGTACGCGCCCACGTGGACCCCCTTCTGGGTCGAGCCGGCAAGCACCCAGCCGAACTCCGACTCGCGGTAGTAGAAGGGCGTCGGGACGCCGTCCACGGGCAGGGAGAGCATCGACCAGTCCGGGCTCGTCAGGTCGTCGGCGAGCGCCCAGGCGGTCTCCGTCTGCTGCTCCAGCCAGTCGTCCCGCAGGGAGTGGTCCATCTGGGTGGGCCAGGTGACGGACAGCAGCCCGACACCGGCCAGCCAGGCCGCGGAGGAGACCGAGGTGGCCTCCAGCTGGCCCGTGCCGTCGGACAGACGCCGCACCGGGTGGGCGGCGACGGTGACGACGACCGCGAACTTCTCCTTGGGTTCCTCCCCGGACGTCTGCTCATTGCGTACGGAGGGCTCGTCGCCGTGCCCGATGGACCCGTGCTCCACACTGCCGTCGGCCGAGACACCGACCCTCATCAGCCAGCGCGGCCCCGTGAAGGCCTCGTCGAGGCCGTACCACGGAAAGGGTGCCAGCAGGTAACCGTCGACCGTGCGCCGGGCGAAGGGAAACCGTGGTCCACCCTCCGCGGCCGACGCCTGCGCGTCTGCCCGACTTGTCGTCTCCATGTGCCCGGACGCCTCCTCGCTCTCGTCGGACCGGCCCCGGCCCGCCCCCCTTCGGGCGACTCGTCCGGTCCGCACAACAACTCGGCAGCATATCGACCCCGCTCCGGGCAGCAGGGAAACCACCCGGGGCGTGGTCGCGGGTGTACGGGGGACTACGCTCAGGTGGCGTCCATGTCGAACGGCGGACGCTCGTCGCGGCCCAGGACCTCGGGCTTCTTGGTCAGGTCGACCCGGCCGCCGGCCGCACCCGGGGAGGACCCGGGGTCGCGGCCGTGCACCGCGTCCGTGAGCTCGGCCATCTCCTTCTTCAGGTCGAAGCCGTTGCGGATCTCCTTCAGCCCCAGGTCGTCGTTCTCCAGCTGCTTGCGGATGAACGTCCTGGGGTTGAGGTCCTCGAACTCGAAGTCCTTGAACTCGGGACCGAGCTCGTTCCGGATGTCCTGCTTGGCGCTCTCGGAGAAGTCACGGATCTTCCGGATCGTGCGCGCCACGTCCTGAACGACCTTCGGGAGCTTGTCCGGACCGAACACGAGCACGGCCACGACGACGATCGTCACCAGCTCGAGCGGTCCTATGTCGTTGAACACCTGAAGCTCCTTGCGATGTCCTCGGTCCTCGGCCCTCGGGTGGTCCGGTCTGTGCGGGTCTTTCCGTGGTCCGGGCCGGAACCACGGTACCGGGCGGGGCCGCCCGACCGGTACCGCCCCGAGGTGTCGGGCCGTGTGCGCGGCGGAGGCGCCGCGCCGTGCGCCCCGGTCCGGCCGGCCACGGTCCGGCCGGTCCCGGTTCGGTCAGTCGCTGTGCGAGGACCCGAGCACGACGGAGACCGTCCGCTCCCGTCCGCCGCGGACGAGGGTCAGCTCCAGGCGGTCGCCGGGGCGGTGGGCCCGTATCTTGATGATCAGCTCCTCGCCCGAGTGGACCCGCCGCCCGTTCACCGCGGTGATGACGTCACCGGCCTTGATCCCGGCCTTGTCCCCGGGGCCGCCGGGGACGACCGGGGAGCCGCCGTCACGGCCCCTGGCGCTCACCCGCGCGCCGTCCCCGGTGTAGTCCATGTCGAGGGTCACCCCGATCACCGGATGGCTGGCCCTGCCCGTGTTGATCAGCTCCTCGGCGACCCGCTTGGCCTGGTTCACGGGGATGGCGAAGCCGAGGCCGATGGAGCCGGCCTGACCGGTCCGCAGGTCGGAGCCGGTGCCGGCGGAGCGGATGGCGGAATTGATGCCGATCACCCGGCCCTGGGCGTCGAGGAGGGGGCCGCCGGAGTTGCCGGGGTTGATCGGGGCGTCGGTCTGCAGGGCGTCGACGTACGACACGTCGCTGCCGTCGCCCCTCCCGCCGCCGGCCGTGATGGGACGCTCCTTGGCGCTGATGATGCCGGAGGTGACGGTGTTGGCGAGGTTGAAGGGGGCGCCGATGGCCACCACCGGATCGCCCACCTGCACATTGTCGGAGTTGCCGAGGGGTATGGGGGTCAGGCCGCGCACCCCGCGGACCCGGACGACGGCGAGGTCGTAGCCGGTGTCCCGGCCGACGATGCTGGCCTTGGTGGTCTGGCCGCTGCTGAAGGTCACCGATATGTCCCCGCCGGAGGCGGCCTTCTCCACGACGTGGTTGTTGGTGAGGATGTGGCCGAGCCGGTCGAGGACGAACCCGGTGCCGGTGCCCTGCTCGCCGGAGCCGCTGACGTGCAGGGTCACCACGCTGGGCAGGGCCCGGGCGGCGATCCCGGCGACGCTCTCCGGGGCACGTCCGGTGGGCTCCTTCCCGGCCTGCGGCAGCTCCACGGTCCCCACGCCGCCGTTGCGCTCGAAGTACGCCCCGGCCACTCCGCCGAGCACACCGGACACCAGCGCGAGCACCACGGCTCCGCCCACCAGGGCCCGCGTCACCCGCCGGTGCCGCTGTTCCGCGCCGATCACCCCGGCTCCGCTCTGCTGCAGCGGCGCGGCGATCCGTCCCTGGGCCCAGGGGTCGTACCGCGCCCAGGGGTCGGCGCCGGCGGCGGGTCCGCCGGGGGCGCCGGGCGGCATGGGCGGCA
>NZ_MUME01000404.1 GCF_002155915.1 Streptomyces thermovulgaris
GGCCAGCATCAGCGCGGCGGCGGTGGCGACGACGAGCTTGGCGGTGAGCAGCCCGAGCCGCCGCGCTGATGCTGGCCTTCCTCACGGTCGGCTGCGACGCCGAAGTGCTCTACGCCGTGTACGGGCAGGAGCTCACCCGGGTCCCCGGCGACTGGCTTGCGCTGGGTGCGAGTTGGGCGGGTCTCGTGGTCGGGTGCGCCTGGATCGGTGTGCTGGCCGCGGGACTGTTCCGGTCCACCACGGCCGGGCTCGCGTCCGTGGTGGCCGTACCGGTGCTCGTCGTACCGCTGGTGCAGATGCTCATGGGAGGGAAGGAATGGGACGCCGACGGCCTTCCCGCGCGTCTGCGCGAGACATTCCTGCTGCAGTGGCCCTTCGGAGGTGATCGCTACCTGGCCGCCGCGGTCCGCGTGATCGCCCAACCCTTCGGGGGCGCCCTGGCGTTGTCCCTCTTCGCATTGGTGTGCGCTTATCTGCTGACGGCCCTGCGCGGCAGGGGTCGGTGATCGCTGCATGCGCCCAATCGCTCACTATATGCATAAAACTTCCCGAGGAGAGTTTGTTTCTTTCCGATAAGGCGTCAATTACAGCGAAGTGAGCGATCACCCTTTCGTGTGCTTTTCACCAAAGACCTCAAGGCAGTTGAAGACAACGCCGACAAAGGATCCGTGAGTACCCTTGCGCACACCATGATGACCACCGCCCGCTCCGCAGACTCCGGTCTTGTCGGCCCGGGCGAAATCGACCGTTACCCCTACAGCGAGACGCCTGCCTCCGACCGCGCCGCGAATTCCTCCTGGGAGGGCGCGGACCCGGAGCTGGGGCGTGTGGGCCGCCGTGCCGCGGGCAGCCGCGGCCGCGGGCTGCACGGCCAACTCGTCCAGCAGCTCGGTCAGATGATCGTCTCCGGAGATCTGGGTGCCGACCGCCCGCTGGTGCCCGAGGAGATCGGCCATCGCTTCGAGGTCTCCCGCACCGTCGTTCGCGAGTCCCTCCGCGTCCTGGAGGCCAAGGGCCTGGTCAGCGCCCGGCCGAACGTCGGCACGCGCGTGCGCCCGGTCAGCGACTGGAATCTGCTCGACCCGGACATCATCGAGTGGCGGGCCTTCGGGCCGCAGCGCGACGACCAGCGCCGCGAGCTGAGCGAGCTGCGCTGGACGATCGAACCGCTCGCCGCCCGACTCGCCGCCGGGCACGGCCGCGAGGACGTCCAGCAGCGCCTGTCCGACCTGATCGAGATCATGGGACACGCCCTGGGGCAGGGCGACACGCTCACCTTCTCCCGTGCGGACTCCGAGTTCCACATGCTCCTCATCCAGGTGGCAGGCAACCGGATGCTGGAGCACCTGTCGGGGATCGTCTCCGCCGCCCTCCAGGTCTCCGGCGGCCCCGTCACGGGCTGTGACCGGCCCAGCGAGAACTCGCTGGCGCAGCACGCGCGGATCGTCGACGCCCTCGCGACGGGCGACGGCGCGGCGGCGGAGGCGGCCATGAGGCAGCTGCTCACGGTGCACCCCGAGGTCGAACGGGTGGTTCCCGCGCCGCGCGAGCACTGACCCGCCCGAGCCCTGGTCCCTGCGTGGGCGGCACGGCCGGGCCTGTCGTCCTCCGCGGCCTCGTCCGGCCGGTGAACCGCCTCTCGCAGACCCCGCCGGCCCCTCCGCGAACCGGCGGGGTCCGTGCGTGTTCGAGACGATCGATCCGTACGCGATCAAGGTGAGCGAGAGGGGAGCCGCTGGTCGGACCGCGTCCGCGGTGACCGGTCCTGTCTGCCCATCTCTGACCGTTTTTACACGCTTACGGGGTGTGACTCGGGACACGTGGATTGGGCGTAACGCTCAAGGGAAGAACGCGATGACCTAAGAGGTGACAGCCGCGGAGGGAATACGGACGCCGTTCGACGGCGCTGTTCCTCTTCTCGGCCCCCGCCCGTACCGTCGGCCCAATCCCCAGGCCGGTGGTCGGCTCCTGTCCACGGTGGACGGGGCCGGAAGCCGTTTTCCAACGTTCCGAGAGGTTGTTCGTGTCGGCCAGCACATCCCGTACGCTCCCGCCGGAGATCGCCGAGTCCGTCTCTGTCATGGCGCTCATCGAGCGGGGAAAGGCTGAGGGGCAGATCGCCGGCGACGATGTGCGTCGGGCCTTCGAAGCTGACCAGATTCCGGCCACTCAGTGGAAGACCGTACTGCGCAGCCTCAACCAAATCCTCGAGGAAGAGGGTGTGACGCTGATGGTCAGTGCCGCAGAGCCCAATAGGCGCACCCGAAAGAGCGTCGCAGCGAAGAGTTCGGCCAGGCGTACCGCCAAGAAGACGGTCGCCTCGAAGACGGTGACCACCCGGAAGGCCACCGCCACCGCCGCCTCGGAGAAGTCCGCCACCGACACGCCTGCCGAGGAAGCGGCCCCCGCCAAGAAGGCTGCTGCCAAGAAGTCGACGGCCAAGAAGTCGACGGCGAAGAAGACGACCGCCAAGAAGACGGCGGCGAAGAAGACCACCGCTCCCAAGAAGGACGACCTCGAGCTGCTCGACGACGACGTGCTCGAGGACGCCAAGGTGGAGGACCCCGAGAGCGCCGGCTTCATCCTCTCCGACGAGGACGAGGACGACGCGCCCGCGCAGCAGGTCGCCGCGGCCGGCGCCACCGCCGACCCGGTGAAGGACTACCTCAAGCAGATCGGCAAGGTCCCCCTGCTCAACGCGGAGCAGGAGGTCGAGCTCGCCAAGCGCATCGAGGCCGGTCTGTTCGCCGAGGACAAGCTCGCCAACACGCCGAACCTCGCCCCGAAGCTCAAGCGCGAGCTCGAGATCATCGCCGAGGACGGCCGCCGTGCCAAGAACCACCTCCTGGAGGCCAACCTCCGTCTGGTGGTCTCCCTGGCCAAGCGCTACACCGGCCGCGGCATGCTCTTCCTGGACCTGATCCAGGAGGGCAACCTCGGTCTCATCCGCGCGGTGGAGAAGTTCGACTACACCAAGGGCTACAAGTTCTCCACGTACGCCACCTGGTGGATCCGGCAGGCGATCACCCGCGCGATGGCCGACCAGGCCCGCACCATCCGCATCCCGGTGCACATGGTCGAGGTCATCAACAAGCTCGCGCGTGTGCAGCGCCAGATGCTCCAGGACCTGGGCCGCGAGCCCACTCCGGAGGAGCTGGCCAAGGAGCTCGACATGACCCCGGAGAAGGTCATCGAGGTCCAGAAGTACGGCCGCGAGCCCATCTCGCTGCACACCCCGCTGGGCGAGGACGGCGACAGCGAGTTCGGTGACCTCATCGAGGACTCCGAGGCGGTCGTCCCGGCCGACGCGGTCAGCTTCACCCTGCTGCAGGAACAGCTGCACTCGGTGCTCGACACCCTGTCCGAGCGCGAGGCGGGCGTCGTCTCCATGCGCTTCGGTCTCACCGACGGTCAGCCGAAGACCCTCGACGAGATCGGCAAGGTGTACGGCGTCACGCGCGAGCGGATCCGCCAGATCGAGTCCAAGACCATGTCGAAGCTGCGTCACCCGTCGCGTTCGCAGGTGCTGCGCGACTACCTGGACTGAGCCGGAGGCCCGCTCCGGCCGGTTCGGACGCCGCGACACGAGGGCCCGGTTCCCCGAAATGGGGGGAACCGGGCCTTTTGTGCTGCGAAAAGAAGGCGCCCTGCGTGACTCTGGGTGCTCGACGAGCATCCCAGAGTGAGGAGCGTCATGCGATGCCGTATTGTCCGGGCGCTGGCCCGGCCGTTGGTCCTGGCCGTCGTGGGAGCAGTGCTGCCGCTGGCCGCCGCTGCTCCCGCCTCCGCCGGCCGGGTCGTTGTCGGCGGCTTTCCCGTCGATGCGTCGGAGAGTCCGTGGACCGTGGCCCTGTCCAGCCGTGACCGGTTCGGGGGCATTCGGTCCGGGCAGTTCTGCGGTGGGGCGGTGATCGGCCCGACGACGGTGCTCACCGCGGCCCACTGTCTGTCCGGGGACGTCGTGGGCACGCCGCCGGTGCGGGACCTGAAAGTGATCGCCGGGCGCACGAATCTGCTCTCGCGGGAGGGCAAGGAGATCCCGGTGCGTGCCGTCTGGGTCAACCCGCACTACGACTCCGGGACCAACGCCGGAGACTTCGCCGTGCTCCGCCTCGCCGAGCCGGTGCCCCAGAGCTCCGTCGTCCCTCTGGCGGGCAAGGGGGACCCGGCGTACACGCCCGGCACGAGCGCCATGGTCTACGGCTGGGGGGACACCACCGGCATCTCCACCTATGCGTACCGGCTGCACGCCGCGCCGGTCCGTGTCCTGCCCGACGCCCAGTGCAAGCAGGCCTATCCGGGGGGTGCGGGCAAGGACGGTCCGTATCTGTCCGACAGCATGCTGTGCGCGGGGGAGGTCACGGGCGGCCGGGACGCCTGCCAGGGGGACAGCGGGGGGCCGCTGGTCGCACAGGGGCGGCTGATCGGGATCGTGTCGTGGGGGAACGGCTGCGGGCGCGCGGGAAGCCCCGGCGTCTACACGCGGGTGTCCGCCGTCCTGGGGACGCTGAGCCAGTTCCTCTAGGGCCTGTCTGATAATT
>NZ_MUME01000405.1 GCF_002155915.1 Streptomyces thermovulgaris
GTCTCAGGGGACCAGGTCAACTTGCTGTTGCGAGAGCTGGGTTCGTCCGCGATGCCGAACAACGGGGTCGGTGCTGAGAGCCGCGTCGGCGAGCAGGTGGATGCGCCAGTACAGATGGACGCGGCGGTTGGCTGCCGGACCGGGTTGGTGGGCGAGGTGGAGTGTGTCCGCGGGGTCGGGAAGGCCGAGGCGGACGGCTAGGCGGGCGAGGTCAGACAACGGGTCGCCGAAGGCGGCGAGTTCCCAGTCCAGCAGCAGTGGTTTGCCGGTGTGGGAGCGGACGAGGTGGCCCGGCTGCAGGTCGTGGTGGAGCAGTCTCGGCTGGATGTTGTCGTCCAAAGTGTCGAGTTCATGATGGAGCGCTGCTGCTGTGCGGACGAGGTCGGGGGCCGCTGCGGCGTAGGTGTCGAGACGGTCGTGGAGGTAGTCGCGCCACCTGTGGTGGTGGCGGGCGCCGGCGAGGCGCCCGACGTGGGGGCCCGGAATGCGATGGATCGTCGTCAGGGGTTCGGCCAGTGCCTTCAAGAGCTGGGATGCGGGGACGGGTTCGGCGTGGACCGCGGTTTGCGCAGTCCACGCCGGCCGTGCTTCGGGGGCGGCGCCCAGGAGCCTGGGGGCTGGGGTCTGGTACCGGTTGAGGAGAGTGAGGGCCTCGGCCTCGTTGGCGGCGCGGGCGGGGTCGCTGTAGTGCTTGAGCACATACGGCTCGGGCCCGTCGATGTACCAGACACGGTTGGCCTGTCCGGTGGTGATCTCCCTGGCTCCGTGGGGGATCCGTCCGTCCGGCATGGTCATGGTTCAGGCGACGTCGCCGAGGTAGCTGGGTGCGGGGCGGGTGGTGGCGAGGTCGGCGATCGGCTGGCGCAGGGCGTGGGGGAGCAGGTTCAGGCCGGGCACCTTTTCCAGTTCGGCCCATTCCAGGCCGGTCTGCAGGTGGTCTTCGGCGTGGCCGCCGAGGCAGTCGGGGTCGCCTTCGGGAGTGCAGAGGAAGATCGCTTCGATGCGGTGGGTGCCGGCCTCGGTGTCGGCGTGGTCGTGGTTGGCGCCGATGTACTCGCGCAGCCACAGCAGTTGCTCGACGGTGACGGTCAGGCCGGTTTCTTCGTGGACTTCGCGGCGTACGGCGGCGTCGAGGGGTTCGCCGGGGTGCTGGCCGCCGCCGGGCAGGAAGTAGCAGTCCTGGCCCTCCCAGGTGGCGTGCTGGAGAAGGACGTGGCCGTCGTGGACGACGACGGCCTTGGCGGAGGTGCGGATGATCGGAGTGACGGGGTCGGCCACGGTGGACTCCACTCTCGCTGGCGGGTGGTTGGAAGAGAGGTCAGCGTTCAGTCTTGCCGAAACCGCGGTGGTGTCCGGTGCTCTTCTGCCAGATCCAGCGCCAGGGCCCAGCAAGTCGTACGAACGGTTGGAGTGGGCTGGCGGCGATGAGAGCGCGGGGATGTGCGGGGGCGGGCCTGGGCAGTTGCCGGCGCAGTGGCGGGTGGACGGTTGCGTGCAGGCGGGGTGCCCATGCCAGCAGCCGGGCGGTGGTGACGGGCCCGTGCAGCAGCAGTCCGGCCGCTGCGACGGCGACCCATGCGGGCCCGGCCCACCAGGCGGAGACCACGGCAGCAGTGATCAGGGGGGCGCCGATGAGCCAGGCGGCCTCGTCGGCCCATTCCCTGGCCAGCAGGACGGCTCGGGCGGGGCGGGAGAGGGTGGTGGGCAGGTGGGCCACGGCAGCCGCGTGCCGGTCGGGGCGGGCGGAGGAGGTGAAGGCCATGGCGTGCAGATTGGCCAGTCCTGATGGCTCGGTGTAGGGCTCGTCCAGGACGGCGACGGGTGCGGTGGTGAGGTCGGCGCCGAGCAGGGACAGCCGGTGTCCGGTGCCGAGGTCTTCCATCGGTTCGGGGAATCCGCCGATGGCTCGGACGGCCGGGAGGTGGACGGCCATGCCGCAGCCCACTGCGTACACCATCGGCCGCAGCCACATCCGTGCCGCCTCGGGCAGCCGGGAGGCGGTCAGGCAGCGGTGCAGGCGGATGCGGGCGAGTTCGATGCCGAGCGAGCGCCGCAATTGGTAGACCCATTCCCCGGCCAGCAGCAGCCCGGTGGGTCCGGCGGGGAAGGGACGACGGGCCAGCAGCGGGAGCCGCTGCTGCTGGATGAGTGCGGGAGCCCGGCCGGTACGGGCCCGGTGGGCGGCTGCGGTGGCGGCGAAAGCCTGCAGGGTACGGCTGTCCGGTACGGCGTCGGCGTCGTAGACCACGGTGTAGGTGTTGTCGGCGTGGTCGTGCTCGTTCCAGCCGAGCGGGCCGAGGATCTCGGAAAGCCGGTCGAGAGCGAAGTTGAGCTGTCCGGCCTTGCGTCCGCCCAGATCGGGCTGGTGGAGATGGACCAGCGGCAGGCGGGCACCTGCCGGGCCGGCGGTGAGAGTCGCCACGATCTCAGCGGTGGTCGGCTCAGCGTCGAACAGCTCGGTCAGCACGCGCAGCCGGACGGACGGATCGGCAGCGTTGACCGTTTCGGCGACCTCGCGGCAGCGGGCGGCCGGGAACAGGCCCCGCAGCCGCTCGGCTGTGAGCGGGGCACAGGCAGCCAGGGCCGCCAGCCGACGGCGCTGTTCGGCGCGGGCGGAGGTCTCGCGTTCGGTGGTGACGACCACGATGGCGGCCCGGTCACACGGATAGTCGAGGGCGGTGAAGGCCGCCACCGCCTGCGCGGCGATCGACTGCTCGCGCAGCATCGGCAGCAGCACCACCAGCCACGGCACCGCCTCCTGCGTCGGCGGGACAGGGGTGCGGCGGGCGGAGGTGACCAGCCAGCGGGCGCAGATCTCCACTGCGGTGAATGCCCAGATCGCGCGGGCCAGCAGCAGCATCAGCAGCACGGGAACGGCGAGGGACAGCCACGTTCCGGTCCCGGTCATCGTCCCTCCTGCAGCAGCCGGTAGACACCGCGCATCTGGCCGGCGACCACGGGCCAGGCGAACAGTTCCGCGCGTTCACGTGCGGCGGCCCTCCGCACGGTGTGCGCTGCGGTGCCGGTCTCGGTGAGGATCGTCTCGACCGCTTCTGCCGCGGCAGCGGCGTCGCCGGGCGGGGTGAGCCAGGCGGCCCGGCTCTGTCCCGCGTAGTGCGGGATGCCGCCGACGTCGGTGGCGACGACCGGGGTGCCGCAGGCCATCGCCTCCAGTAGCGCGTTGTTGGCGGTCGCATCGAGCAGCGGCAGCAGCAGCACGGCGGCCCGCCGGTACAGAGCAGTGAGGGTCTGCTCGGTGATGCCTTCCAGCACGTGGGCGGCCGGGTGCCAGGGCCGGGTGTGGGCCTGGCGGGTGACGACGATCAGCTCGATGCTGTCGCGGTGGCGGCGGTGCAGCCGCTCGTGCACGGCGTCCAGCACTTCCCAGTCCCGCAGCCACCAGCCGACGGTCAGCACCAGCGGCCGGCTGGTGGCGGGCTCGCCCGCGGGACGGAATGCGGTGGTGTCGATGCCGTGCGGCACCAGGTGCACGCGGTCGGCGGGCATCAGGTCGGTGAAGAACGCCTGCTGGTGGGGGTCGAGGACGACGATGTGGTCGGCCGACTGTGCCAGTTTCCGCCATCCCGTCGGTGGCAGGCGGTGTCGCAGGCGGGCGGGCGGCTGGTGGTAGGTCACGACGGTGGGGCCGAGGCGGCGGCGGGAGAACCAATACTGCTCGTCGCCGTAGAGCACGTGGGCGGGTTGGCGAGAGGCCAGCAGACGCACATCGGTGGCGAAGTGCTCGGCCGGGTAGAAGGGCAGCGGGCAGTGACGGGCGAGCAGGCGGCGGGCCCGGCGGGCGGCCTTGGCTGTGAGTGCCCCGGTGGGCGGGGTGATCCGCCGGACTTCGGGCAGGTGGTCCAGGAGGCGGTCGTAACCGCTGTGGGCAGTGTGCCAGGGGACGCGGACGACTGAGGCGATCACAGCAGGTCATGCCTCCTTCAGGGCGATCAGTCCGAGGGATCGCAGCCGGGCGGTGACGGCGGCGGGGTGATCGAGGCGGACAATGGGCAGGCCACAGGCCCGGTCCGGGGCCAGGCGCGATTCCCAGCGGCGTCGGTGCCGGTGGTGATGGGCGGGGCCCCAGCGCAGGATCGAGTCGGGGGAGAGCAAGTGGCGGAAGCTCTCCCGGTTCCCGGCGAACAGCTCCTGCCGCGTGGCGGCCCGCACGAGTGAGCGCCAAACCAGCCGGGGCAAGCAGATCCGCAGGGGCAGATCGAGCCATATCATCAGCTCGGCGCGGGACAGCAGGATCTCGGCGGCCTCGCCTCCGTAGTTGCCATCGGCGATCCAGGTGTCCGCGGCCAGGGCGTCGGCGAGGCGGGTGTGGAAGACGTGTGATGCGACCGGGGTCCAGTCCGGGCCCCAGAACAGGTTGTCCAGGTCGATGTGGGGCAGGTTCGTGTGGGCGGCGATAGCGGCGGCGAGGGTGGACTTGCCGGAGGCCACCGGGCCGACCAGTGCGATGCGCTTGGGTATCACGCAAGCCTCCGGGTGACCACGTCGGCGATCCGCTCCAGCAGATGCGAAGAATGCACCCCGGCCGTCAACGCCATCACCGGCACGCGGGCGACCAGTAAGTCCATGAGGCCGTCCGCCCCGCGGGCCAGTTCACCCGCAGGGCGGACGCGGTCGGCGAACCAGGGACGCAGCCAGTCCTCATCATGCGGGGTACAGCACACACCGGCGAGTGCGGAGCGGGCGGTGTGAGGGCAGAGGAGCGTGCCGCTCACCTGCTGGTCGTCGTCGCTGAGGCGGGGTAGGACGACAAGCCGTAGCGGGGCGCTCTCCCGTACGCGGGCACCGAACGCGCGGGAGAAGTCCTGCGGGGTGCAGGACGCCTTGCGCACGGCACCGAAGTCTGTCGGCAGCAGACGTCCGGATGGCAGGCCTTGGACCGGGCCGAGCGTGGACAGAGTGCCGCCGGCGATTCTCACCGACAGCGGCACCCCGACCACGCTGGTCGCCCCCTCGGTGACCAGCACACGGTCTGAGCCGATCAGATCGGCGCCGTGGTGTGCGGCCAGAGCGGTCAGCACCGTGGTCTTGCCCGCCCCGGACGGCCCGGCGATCAGCACCCCGTGCCCGGCGACCGCACCGGCTGCGGCGTGGAACGCGGCCCAGCCTCGGTGCTCGGCACAGCGCAGAACGACCTCGCGGATCACCCGCAGGACATATCGCTCACCGCGGTCGGTGCCCGGATGCAGCACGATGTGCAGCTGCCCGCGTGGGTCTTTGGCGTACAGATGGTCAGCAGGCAGGTGCGAGACGGGGTCAGGCCGCCACCAGCAGACTGCCCCGACCCGGGACAACAGGTAGGGCTCGCCGCGGAACGGCACCACCTTGGTCCAAGGCGCATCGGCGAGACGGTCCATGCGGTCACGGAACAGATCCGTGTTGTGGTGCACCCGGACCGTCGTGTGCTGCCCACACCGCCGGGCGGGGGCCATTTCCGGGAGAAAACGCTGCAGGTGGAGGTCCTGGGCGACGCGGAAGGCGGCGTCGGTGCCGATGTGGAAGCGGTGTCCTGCGAAGACCCTTGTCGTGGTGCTGCGGCGGCCGTTCATGCCCGTCCTCCGGTCGCTGCCATGGCCGCGGAGGCCGGGATGAGCAGTTCTTCCGTGGTGCCGTTCACCAGGCGGCGGGCGATGTCGATGCCCATCTTCACGGCGTGGTCCATGTTGCCGATCTCGTACCGCCAGGTACCGAACCGGCCCCGCGGATAGATTCCGCGGGCCTCCAGCCACGGCACGATCGCGGCCAGGGCCGTGTCCCGGTCCAGCGTGGGCACCGGGTAGGCGTACTCGATCAGCTCCAGGTGGGCACTGGCCAGCGGCGCATGCTCCGGCACCAGGCCATGACGGCGCACAGCCTGGTCGCAGTCACCGATCAGGCGGCGGACGTCCAGCCGAGTGCCGGGCAGCACGGAGGTCTCGGTCATCCACGCGCTGAACGCGCTGGTGTCGGCACCGGGCACGTTGGCGGGCGCGTACTTGCTGAAGTTCGTCGCCCGGTAGAACGGCACATCCCGCTGCGGGAAGTACAGCCACGACCGCTCGTCCGTGGTCGGAGCACGGTAGCCGAGTCCGACCATGGCAACTGTGGTGTGCCGCAACTGCTTCGCCGCGTCCCGCACAGCATCCGGGGCGCCGACGGTCATGGCAACGAGCCGGTCGAGCGGTCCCGTGGCCACCAAGCGGTCGAAGCCGACGAGATCACCGTCCTCGAGCGTGACCGTACGGACCGCCGGATCGACGGCGACCACGCGAGAGCCGGACCGCAGCCGGGAACCGAGACGAGCGGCCAGCCTGCGCCAGATCTCACCGGTGCCCCCACGGGCGGGAAAGGCGAAGGCCGCATTCGGTCCCCACCGCCTGCCGGGCCGGGCGGTTCCGGAGAAAGCAGCCAGGACCTCATCGGCGTCCACCGGCGCGACGCGCTCTGCGACCCAAGACGAGGCCATCCGCTCGGGCGTCGTCGCCCACACCTTGCAGTTGTACGGCTCGAAGAACCGCTCCACCAGGCCGGACCCGTACATTCCCTGCAGCCACGTGGCGAAGTCCGTATCGGCAGGCAGACCCTGCCCGCGCTGTCGGCAGGCGACCAGAAGGTCACGCACACACGCCTCGGCATCCTCGGCCGGTAGGTGATGAAGGTGCTGCTGGAAGGGGTACGGCACCCACCTGTCGCGGAAGCGGATGTAGGAGGACCGGTCGTGGTGCAGCAGCTCTCCGCTGCCGAACAGCTCGCCCATCAGCCGGTCGAACTCGCCGAAGTGGGAGAACACCACGTGCCCGCCCAGGTCCCAGGTGAAGCCGGCCGGATCGACCACGGACGAGGCAAGACCGCCGGGGGCAGGGGCAGCCTCCAGCAGCGTCCACGAATGGTGTCCCATCCGCCTCAGTTCGTCGGCGCAGGCCAGGCCACACGGGCCGGCGCCGAGGACGACGATTCTCTCGGAGGGTAACGAGTGCTCGGAACGGGGCATGAAGCCCTCCTTCAGTCAGAAAACGGTCAGGCCTGCGCAGCAGCAGACTTGGAGTGCGGGCGCGGGAACAGAGGCCCGCTGCCCAGGTAATGGGGGAAGCGGCAGTCCTCCAACTGGTGAGAGTTGAAGCAAGCACGTGCTGAGCGGCAGCAGGCGGAGTACAGGCCATCTGATATCCCCGGTCGGGAAAACGTCCTGCCGACACAAGGAGTGAGAGGGGAGGTCCCGGACAAGGACTTCAGGGATGGCCGTCGCCTTCGGCGTATGGCAAGGTGCACACGATCTGCTTGCCGACCGGCGTGCGAAGGACATGCCAGCCGGGAGCGAGAATGTCCACCAGGCCGAGCCCCCGACCGGATTCGGCCTCCTCGTCGTCGAGCGCGACCGGCCGACGGCTGGGGAGCAGCCCGGGCTCGGGGTCATGGACTTTCACCGATACCCCGTCCTCCTCGGCTTCGACCTCGACAACCAAAGGAACGTGGCGTCCGCAGGCACGTACCGAGTTACCGATCAGCTCGGAGGCGACCAATTGCACGTTCGCGGCAGTACCGGCACTCACACCAGCCCCGCACAGCGCACTCTCCGCCAACGTGCGCACCAGGCGCAGGTGCGCCGGCGAAGCACTCATATGGGCCGCAAAGCCACTCGGACTGACCCGTAAGTAGAACCCCGGCCTCGCAACAGTCTGCGCTTGCTCCAGTTCGAACACGGCAGCCTCCCACGCGCAGCCAGCAGCTGCACGGAACTGGTCAAGTAGCACACAGCGACGACGAGTTGACGGAGTGTCGCGCCTTTCTTCCAAGGGTGGACTCTTTCTCGGTCATGCCGCAACCTTTCTGCCCAATCTGGCGAAACAATGCTTGAAAGCAGGTCGTGTTGCGGCCTGGCGCAGTGTCAGACTGCGAATATGCCGCACTCACCTTTGGTGCCGACCGTCCGCCGTCGACGCCTCGGCCAGATGCTCAAGAGGCTCCGCAACGATGCGGGGATGACCCTGGAGGATGCCGCCACCGCGATGGGGTGGAAGGTTCCCAAGCTGTCGAAGATCGAGAACGCCCGGCAGCAGATTCGTCCGGCCGAGGTCACAGGTCTGCTCGACCTCTACGGGGTGGAGGACCCCGAGGTGTTCACGGCGCTGGAGAACCTGGCCAAGGATGCAGGGAAGAAGGGCTGGTGGCAGACCTACAGCGGTGTGGTATCCCCGGCGTACGCGGACTACATCTCCCTGGAGGACGACGCCGAGCGCATCTGCGAGTGGGCACCTCTCGCAATCCCCGGATTGCTTCAGACCGCCGCCTACGCGCGCGAGACGATGACCGCCACCAGCAACTCACGCACACCACAGGAGATCGCAGCGCTCGCCGAGGTCCGTCAAGCGCGCCAGGCCGTGCTGACCAGACCCGGCAATCCCCTGCAGCTGTGGGCCATCATCCACGAAGCCGCACTGCACACCCGCTTCGAGGTGAGGCCGGCCACCATGCGCGAACAACTGCGCAAACTGTTGGACATCGCCGAGATGCCCAACGTCACCGTGCAGATCATGCCGCTGGACTCCACCGCTCACCCCGGAATGTTCGGCGGCTTCGGTCTGGTCAGCTTCCCCGGCCCCACACCGGATGTCGTGCTGTTGGAGAACCTCACCGGAGCCACCTACGTTGAGGGCGACGGCACGCAACCCTTCACCAGTGCGGTCGAGCGCATCCGCGCCGCGGCCCTGCCGGTGGAGGACTCACTCGCACGAATCGCACAGATAGAAGAAGGGCACCGGAAGTGAATTACGCCAAGGCGGAGTTGTACGCGTACGACCTCTCCGCCGCCTGCTGGCGCAAGGCCAAGGCCAGCGGCCCGGAACACAACTGCGTCGAGATAGCCGACCTCCCCGGAGGCGGCGTCGCCGTACGGGACTCGAAGAACACCCACCTAGAGCCACTACGGTTCGACGCGACAGAGTGGTCCATGTTTCGGCAGGCATTGATCAACGGAGAGATTTGAACAGCGCGAACGGCGGTTACCCGTTTCCGGCCGGGCCAGGGGCAGGACAACCGCCGCATCACCCGCAAAGTCTCGCTGTTCGCCCGGAGGACGGGCCGAACGGCGTCCAGTGCGGAGAGAGCGCGTGCCGGACGCCGTTCAGCAGACGGGACGTTGCGGACATACCCTGTCCGCTGCCGGGCCAGTTCAGATCAGAGTGTCGGCCCCAGACACGGGAGTTGAGTCGATTGTCGGTCGAAGGCTCGGTAGCCGACACGAACGATGGCGGGACGCGTATTGGGCTCGCGAGCGATTGGCGCCGTCGGGTCTTGGCAGGTGTCATCTCCCGGTAGTGGTGACTTGCTCATGGTGATGTCGGCACTGCTGCCTTCCTTGAACAACGTCGCCTTGCGCTGGCGGCCCCTTTCACCGATGAGCGCAGACCACCGGCCGCGGAGAATGGCCGCGGTCGGTCAGGTATCTGCCCACGTGCGACCAGGCGAGCGTTGCCAGCATGGGCACTAGCTGTATTGCCCTGAGA
>NZ_MUME01000406.1 GCF_002155915.1 Streptomyces thermovulgaris
GCCTCCCCGTCGTCCCCTCGTCGCCCCCCGTCCGCCCTGCGGCGGAGCCGGTGCGCGGCTGCCGTGGGCGCGAGGCCTGCCACAGAAGACATGAAGGATTTGGCTGGCCAGAACGGTCATCTTGTAGATTCATATGAAAGGAGGCCGTCAGCACCCCTCGGGTTTCCTCCGCGACGGCGGGCACGGCCCCAGGAAGTTTTCGAGACATGGAACGGCGGCGACGAGAATGCGGCTGCGCGCACTGCTGGAGACCGACGCGCTGGGCCTGAAGCTGCTCGGCGGGGAGGAGGAGCTGGACCGTACCGTGCGGGGGGTCATGACCACCGACCTGCGCGATCCCAGCCGTTATCTCTCCGGTGGCGAGCTGGTGCTCTCCGGGCTCGCCTGGCGCCGGAGCCCCGCCGACTCCGAGTCGTTCGTACGGATCCTGGTGCAGGCCGGTGTGGCCGCCCTGGCGGCCGGGACGGCCGAGCTGGGCGAGGTGCCGGACGACCTGGTGGTGGCCTGCGCCCGGCACCGGCTGCCGCTGTTCGAGGTGCACGAGTCGGTGGCGTTCGCGACGGTCACCGAGCACGTCGTGCGGCAGGTCTCGAGCGAGCGCGCCGGCGATCTCGCGGCCGTGGTGGAGCGGCACCGCAGGATGATGACCTCCGGCCCGGCGGGCGGCGGCCCGGACGCGGTGCTCGACCTGCTCCACTCCGACCTGGACCTGCGGGCCTGGCTGCTCTCCCCCACCGGCCGGCTGATCGCCGGACCCAAGGAGGCGGGCCCGGCGCCGTCCGCCCCCACGTGCGTCCGGCTGGCCGGCGAGCACCTGGCGGCCGGCCGCACCGGCCGTCCCGGCCCCCACCGGGTGACGCTGGACTCGACGACGTACTCCCTGTTCCCCATCCGCAGCACCGGCCGCTCCCCGCACCACGCCCAGGAGGCGGCACCGGACACGGCCCAGGACGCGCAGGAGACAACGCTGTCGGACTGGGTGCTGGCCGTGGAGGCGGACGCGGGCGACTGGTCGGCGGAGCGGCTGGACCTGCTCCACGGCGTGACCCAGCTGATCGCGGTGGAGCGGGACCGACGGGACGCGGCCCGCACGGTGCGCCGGCGGCTCGCCCAGGAGGTGGTGGAGCTGGTGCAGTCGAGCGCGCCGCCCGCCGAGATCGCCGCACGGCTGCGGGTCGCGGCGCCGGTGCTGCTGCCCGGGCTCGGGACGGCCCCGCACTGGCAGGTGGTCGTGGCCCGGATCGAGTGGGACGGCGGACGGGCCGAGGACGGGCAGGCCGTCCAGTCCCTGCTGGAGGAGCTCCTGGTCGCCCCGGACAGCACGGGTCCCGAGCCCTCCGACCGGATAGCGGTCGCCCACACGGGTGATGAGGCGGTCGCGCTGGTCCCGCTCCCGGCCGTCCCGACGGGGGACGACGACGCCGAGACGGGCCTTCTCGCCGAGACGCTCCTGGAGGCCGTGCGGGAGCCGCTGTCGGCCGGCCTGGACGGCGACGGACGGCTCACGCTCGGGGTCAGCGCGGCCGTGCACTCGGCGGAGGGGCTGCGCGGGGCGCTGGAGGAGGCACGGCACGCCCGGCGGGTGGCGGCGGCGCGCCCGGGGCGCGTCTGCGCGGCCGGCCACCAGGAGCTGGCCTCCCACGTCCTGCTGCTGCCCTTCGTCCCGGACGACGTGCGCCGCGCCTTCACCGCGCGGCTGCTGGACCCGCTGCGGGAGTACGACCGCCGGCACCGCGCCGAGCTGATCCCCACTCTGGAGGCGTTCCTCGACTGCGACGGCTCCTGGACGCGCTGCGCCTCCCGGCTCCATCTGCACGTCAACACCCTGCGCTACCGGATCGGACGGATCGAGCAGTTGACGGGCCGTGACCTGTCCCGGCTGGAGGACAAGCTGGACTTCTTCCTCGCGCTGCGCATGAGCTGAGCACCGGCGCGCGGCGAGCGGTGTGCGCCGTACGCGGGGCGCTGTCCGCCGACTTTGTGAATTCTTTCACCCGCCCTCTTGGCCGGGCTGTGGATTTCGTGCTGAGATGCCGCCACCACTCAAGGCTCGACGGCGTGCACGGGAGGGCAATGTGGCGCATACCGCCATGTCTGGTAACGGAACCGCAGCCGACGATCCACTCCAGACCGCGGTATGGCGGCTGCGCTCACGCGCATGCTGGGCCGACGCGGCGGCTCTGATCGAACCGACCACCCCCGCCGCGGCGCTGCAGCGGACGGAGCTGCTGGTCGAGCGGTGCCTGTACACCGAGGCGGGCTGGGAGGAGGCGGAGGACGCGCTGCGCACCGCCGAGGCGCTGGCCCACACCGACGAGGAGCGGGGGGCGGCGGCCTGCGAGCGCGGGTATCTCGCCTACTCGGCCACGCTGCACGGCGTACGGGACCGGGCGGACGAGGCGCGGGCCGCGCTCGGCCGGGCGGCGGCCCTGATTCCGCCCGGGAGCCCGAGGCGGGCCCTGCTGGACTTCCGGCGCGGACTGATCGCCGAGAACCTCGGCCGCTCCCCGCAGGCCGCGCGGGCCGCCTACCGCCGCGCCCACGCGGGCGCGCTCGCGCAGCCCGACCGGCTCCTGCTCTCCTTCACCTGGCGTCATCTGGCCGGACTGGCCCTGCGGGACGGCGAGCTGGCCGAGGCCCGGCACGGCTTCGCCGAGTCGCTGCGGATCCGCGAGGAGCTGGGCTACCTCGTCGGCACCGCCCCGGCGCTGGTGTCCCTCGCCGACACGGAGTCCGAGCCGGAGGCGTCCCGGCTGCGCGAGGAGGCCCGGCGGCTGTTCCGGCTGCTGGGCGGCGTACCGACGTGGCTGGCCCGGCATCTGACCCCTTTACCGCCGACGACGAGGACGGCGACGGCCTGACACCGGGCCGCGGGGACGGACGCCGGCCCTCACCGCGGGACGGGACACGCACCCCTGCCGTGCGCACCCCCGCCGTGCCGGTACGACGCCTCCCCGGGCCCTTCGAACGGTGCGGCACCGGGGAGGCGCGGCCGTCTGCGGGACGGGCTCACGCCGCTCCTTTGAAGTGCTCGGCCACCAGGGAGCGCACCACGTCCAGGTCCCGGGCGATCAGCGCGTCCAGCAGCGCGGTGTGCTGCGCCGCGTCGGCGACCAGATCGGCGCGGCCGGACCGCACCGGGCCGCCGACGAGCGGCCACTGGGCGCGGCGGTGCAGGTCCTCGGCGATCCGGACGAGCTGGTCGTTCCCGGCCAGGGACAGCACCGCGCGGTGGAAGGCCCGGTCGGCCTCGGCGTAGGTCGCCCGGCAGCCGGAGGAGGCGGCCCGCACACCGGCCTCGGCGAGCGGGCGCAGGTCGGCCCAGCGCTCGACGGGCACGGTACGGGCCAGCCGCAGCATCACCGGCACCTCGATCAGGGCCCGCACCTCGGCCAGCTCGGCCAGCTCGCGGGCGCAGCGCTCGACCACCCGGAAGCCGCGGTTGGGCACGACCTCGACGGCGCCCTCCAGCGCGAGCTGCTGCATCGCCTCGCGCACCGGGGTGGCGGACACCCCGAAACGCTCGCCGAGCGCGGGCGCCGAGTAGACCTCGCCGGGCCGCAGCTCGCCCGCGACCAGCGCGGTGCGCAGGGCCTGCAGGACCTGTCCGCGCACGGAGGAGCGCCGCACGGTGGGCCGCGGCAGGGGGCTCTCGCTGTGGGTGTGCTCACCGCGGACGCCGTGCCGGCCGGTGTCCGCGGACGAAACGCCCCGCTCCCGGTACGGGTCCGCGGGCGCGGGGGGTGACTGCCGCGGCATGCGCGACGCCGCGCCCGGCCGGGCCCCGGGAATGCCGGAGACCCGGGTGCCGGCGGAGTCCTGCGCGTCCTGCTTCACGGTCCTCCTCCGGGCTTGCGGCACTTGGGGTGCTTGGGGACATTACGGCGGCTTGTCACTCGTCCGTCAAGAACCTTAAGTGTTACGGGCCATGGGTTCACAGTTCGTCGAAGTGAAGTAAGGTAAGGCTTACCTCTAGTCGAGCGCGAAACGGTGGTCCGGCATGCCTGTGCTCCCTTCGGCCGTAGCGGACGCGTACGCCCGTCTCACCGAGGTCTTCCCCGGCCTCACCGTGACGGAGCTCAAGGACGGCGAACCGCTCCCGGACGGCGGCGACTGGATCTCGTCCGCCTCCCTCGCGGCGGGCGGCCCGGAGCTGGACGCCTTCCTGGCCCTGGACGACGCCCAGGTGCTGGAGGCGTACGGCACACGGGCCCGTCCGGACGTCGTGGCGAGCTTCGCCCTGCACCGGTACGCCTGGCCCGTCTGCCTGCTGTTCACCCTGCCGTGGTTCCTGCACCGCAGGGTGCCCCGCCTGCCGGT
Source organism: Streptomyces thermovulgaris (assembly GCF_002155915.1). Classification (GTDB taxonomy): domain Bacteria; phylum Actinomycetota; class Actinomycetes; order Streptomycetales; family Streptomycetaceae; genus Streptomyces; species Streptomyces thermovulgaris. Next base: position 4,321 of record NZ_MUME01000406.1, read on the forward strand.
GACCCATGTCTCCGGCAACCGCCGCGCCGGCCACATCGCCGTACGTCTCACCGGCTTCGCCTGCCTGCCCGGCGACCCGGCGGCCGCGCTGCCCGGCGCACGCGTGGTGCGCGACGAGGAGGCGCTGCGCGCCGAGGTGCGGGCGGCGATCGCCGAGCACCTGGAGCCGGTCCTGGCCGCCTTCGGCCCGCGCATGCGGCGGCGCGGCCGCGCCCTGTGGGGCATGGCGACCGACGAGACCGTCGAGAGCCTGTGGTACATCGCCCAGCTGCTCGGCGAGCAGCAGCGGGCCCGGCGGGAGCTGGAGCTGCTGCTGCCGGGCGCGACCCGGCCGTACGTCGGCTCGGCCGCCTTCCGCGAGCTGACCGGGCCGAACGGCGAGTCGCTGCCCACCCGCAACCGGGTCAGCTGCTGCATGTTCTACACCGTGCGCCCCGAGGAGACCTGCGTCACCTGTCCGCGCACCTGCGACGCCGACCGGATCACCAAACTGGCGGCCGCCGCGGCGGGCTGAGCCCGCTCCGCACGGTTCTCCGCGGCCGTGGCCCCCATGGGTCACGGCCATTGCACACTTTCCCCGCCCCCGGCGGGAACTTTCCATGGAACCACTCTTACAGGCAGTCTTATTCGAACTCAATTCCCAACATTCAAGCGGTAGTTCGAGAATAACGCCGCCTCGGGCGCTCCCTTGCACCTCCTTGGCCACCTCTTGCTCCGAAACCCCCTGAGGGCCGGTGGAATTGCGCCACTATGACGGGCGTTACGCCCTATCCCAAGGCAAGGGACCCCAGATGAGACTGACCGACATATCGCTGAACTGGCTGCTTCCGGGCGCCGTACTGCTCCTGGGCATGCTGGCGGCGGTGGCGGTACTCGCGCGCGGCAGGCGCTCCGGGGAGAACGCGAGCGCGGACGACTCGTGGGAGCGCAGCGAACAGCGCCGCAGGCGCAAGGAGGTCGTCTACGGAACGGCCTCCTACCTCCTTCTGTTCTGCTGTGCGGCGGTCGCCGCCGCACTCTCCTTCCACGGCCTGGTCGGCTTCGGCCGGCAGAACCTCGGCCTCTCCGGCGGCTGGGAGTACCTCGTCCCGTTCGGCCTGGACGGCGCGGCGATGTTCTGCTCCGTGCTCGCCGTGCGCGAGGCCAGCCACGGTGACGCGGCACTCGGCTCACGGATCCTGGTGTGGACGTTCGCGGGCGCCGCGGCCTGGTTCAACTGGGTGCACGCCCCCAGGGGAGCCGGCCACGCGGGCGCGCCGCAGTTCTTCGCCGGCATGTCGCTGTCCGCGGCCGTCCTGTTCGACCGCGCGCTGAAGCAGACCCGCCGGGCCGCCCTGCGGGAACAGGGCCTCGTACCGCGCCCGTTGCCGCAGATCCGGGTGGTCCGCTGGCTGCGGGCCCCCCGGGAGACGTACAAGGCCTGGTCGCTGATGCTCCTGGAAGGCGTGCGCAGCCTGGACGAGGCGGTCGACGAGGTGCGTGAGGACAAGCGGCGGAAGGACGAGGCCCGGCGGCTGCGGCGCGAGCAGCAGCGCATGGAACGAGCACAGCTGAAGGCGATCAGCCGGGGTCACAGGGGCTTCGTCGGCCGCGGCGGCCGGCAGGTGGAGGCACAGGCCCTGGAGCCCGCCTCGGCCCCGGCCACCGCGGAGCCCGCCATAGCGGCGGCGGAGCCCCTGCCCGTCCGTACGCGCCCTTCCTTGCCCGTCCGCAAGGGGACTGACCCCGTCACCGTCGATCTCACCGCGGAGGACGACACCCTGGCCCTGCCGCGCCTGGACTCCTTGGAACGCAAGCTCAAGGACCTCGAGCAGCAGTTCGGGTAGGTCCCGTCGAGCGGATCAGGCCCTGGCCCGGAACCGGTGAACGGGTGTGGGGGCGTGGTCGTGCGGCCGCGCCCCCACACCCGTCTCACGCGGCGTCCGCGTCCAGTTCGAACCACACCGACTTGCCGACCTCGTGCGTGTACACGCCCCAGGCGTCCGCGAGGGACTGCACCAGGAACAGTCCCCGGCCACCGGTGTCGTCGCCGCCGCCGGACGCCCGGACCCGGGGCTTGCGGTCGACGAAGTCCCGTACCTCCACGCGCAGTCCGCGCGGTGACACCGTGGCCGTCAGGACGGCGTCGTCGTCGGTGTGCACCAGCGCGTTGGTGAGCAGCTCGCTCGTGAGCAGCTCCGCGACCTCCGACGTCCCGGGGCTGCCCCAGTGACGCAGCAGCTCGCGCAGGGCCCGGCGCGTCTCGGGCACCGCCCTCAGATCGGCCCGCCCCAGTCTGCGCCTGAGCCGGAGCGGCGAGCGCCGCTCCCCGAAGCCGTCCTTCCGTCCCCCCTCCGCCGGAGCCGAGAAGGCCCCGATCACGGTGGGACCGCCCCCTCCTGCATGCCTCTTCATGGCCCCCCGTCCGCGTGTCGACGTCGGTTTCCCTCCAGCTCGAACACGTTCACGGAGATCCTTGCCCGATGGGGCACGGGCCAGTCATGCCGCACGTTCAACAACCGGGTGTTCGGACAACAATCGGCGAACTTGGCCGAAGTGCGACGCTTTCGAAGGCCGGCGCTCGCCTTCCTTTTCTTCTTTCCTTCCTCTTCCCCTCACCCCTTTCCGCCCCTTAACCCCTTTTTCTCAACTTTCCTGCCTTTTCCCGCCTTTCCTGTCTTTCCTCCGCCTCTTTTCCCGTCCCTCCCCGGCCGAGGGCGTCCGCGGACGCACGGCGCGCGGGCGGGCACGGGCCCTGTGGCCCCGAAGTCCACGGGCCCGTGCAGGCGTGGGCCGCGCCTCACGCCTCCCAGACGGCCGCGAGCGTACGGTCGTCCCCGTCCCCCGTGTCCCGGGGCCGGGCGTCCACGAGGAAGGCGGCCGGGTCCGGAGGAATCGGGTCGGACCAGCTCTGTGCGAGGCGGGCGCACAGCTCGGGCTCGCTGCGCAGTGCGTCGGCCAGGCCGGCGGTGCACATCAGGAGCCTGTCGCCGGGCTGGGCCAGCGAGGCCCGGAAGCGGAAGGGTTCGCGGGGCGGCTCCGGGGGCAGGTCGGAGGGGTTCGGCGGGACGGTGAGGCCGAGGTTCATGGTGGCCCGGTCGCCCTCGGTGGTCCCGGAGCCGGCGGCGGGTTCGCCGGACGCCTCCGTCCGGGGCACCCGGGGTTCGATGTCGTGCCACGTGCCGCCGCGCAGCCGGAACAGTCCGCCCGCACCGACGCCGAAGAAGATCCGGGCCCGGCACTCGGGGTCGGCGGGCAGCAGCAGACAGCGCAGGGTGGCCGTGTACGCGTCCGGGTCGAGGCCCCGTTCGACGGCGTCGACGCGGAGACGGCCGAGACTGCGGTCGGTGAGCCGGTGCAGCCCCGACTTCAGGTCGCCGCGCCGGGCCGCCCGTATGTCCTCGACGAGCCGCGCATGGCTGCGGCCCACGGCCTGGGCGATCCCCCGGCACGCCCCGGCCGCCGCACGGTGCGCGCCCGGCGTGCCCCGGGCCCCGGTGGCCATCGCGACGAGCACGAGCGCCTGCTCGCCCGTCCCGAAGCGCGCGACGAGCAGGGCGTCCCGCCGCGGCTGCCCCTGCTGCCGGGCGAAGTCCCCGCGGACCGAGGCCGCCCGCAGGGCGCAGGTCCCGTGATCGGCTCCCTCCAGCACCGTGTCCGGCACCAGGTCGCCGAGTTCCTCCGGATCGGCGAGCGGCAGGGCGATGGGCGCGGTGCCGCAAACGGGCGGGCGGGCGCCGGCGGGCCCGGCGGCGGACGGCGGACCGCGCGAGCCGGATCCCGCGGAGGGAGGCTACGGCCGGGCCAGGCCCGACTTCAGGCCCGCCCCGCACAGCGGCACCACCGCCGACCTGCCGCCGAGGGCCCCTTCCCTGACGGCCGCCCAGCAGACCGCGCTCGTGGACTCCACGTAGAAGCCGCGGGAGGCGAGGTCCAGCTGGGCGTGGCGGATCTG
>NZ_MUME01000407.1 GCF_002155915.1 Streptomyces thermovulgaris
GAGTCCCGACGCACTCCCCCCGGCGTCGGGACTCGGCTCGGGGTACTGGCACGTGCTCATGACATCAGGCGCGCACCAGAGGGCCGGGTTCGGTTCCCGGGAACCGAACTCCCGGGCTTTGAAGGGTTGTTCCCACGGCCCCGCCGCTTGAAGCGACGGTACACGGCCATGTTTGCGCGGTCTTTCGCCACCGGGCGTACGCGGTCGGCGGCACCGTCGGCACGGCCGGATCGCTCGTGTCACGCCGCCGCGTCGAAGCCGGTGTCGCGGGCCAGCTTCTTCAGCTCCAGCAGCGCGTGCTTCTCGATCTGACGGATGCGTTCGCGGGTGAGGCCGTGCTCCTTGCCCACCTCGGTCAGCGTGCGCTCACGGCCGTCCTCGATGCCGTACCGCATCTTGATGATGGACGCCGTGCGCTGGTCGAGGCGGCCGATCAGCTCGTCCAGCTCCTCACTGCGCAGCAGGGTCAGCACCGACTGCTCGGGCGACACCGCGGAGGTGTCCTCCAGGAGGTCACCGAACTGGGTCTCGCCCTCGTCGTCCACCGACATGTTCAGCGAGACCGGGTCCCGGGCCCAGTCCAGGACGTCCGTCACCCGCTCGGGCGTCGAGCCGAGCTCCTCGGCGATCTCCGCGGGCTCCGGGTCACGGCCGTGCTCGCGGTTGAAGTCGCGCTGCACGCGGCGGATGCGCCCCAGCTCCTCCACCAGGTGGACGGGCAGCCGGATCGTGCGGGACTGGTCCGCGATCGAGCGCGTGATCGCCTGACGTATCCACCAGGTGGCGTACGTCGAGAACTTGAAGCCCTTGCGGTAGTCGAACTTCTCCACCGCGCGCACCAGGCCGGCGTTGCCCTCCTGGATCAGGTCCAGCAGCGGCAGGCCGCTGCGCGGATAGCGCCGGGCGACGGCGACGACCAGGCGCAGGTTGGAGCGGATGAAGACGTCCTTGGCCCATTCGCCCTGGGCGACCAGGGCCTCGAGCTCCTCGCGGGTGGCGTCCGTCCTGGACTCCTCGTACCCGTCGAGGATCTGCTGTGCGAACACACCCGCCTCGATCATCTGGGACAGCTCGACCTCCTTGGCGGCGTCGAGCAGCGGTGTACGCGCGATCTCGTCGAGATACATGCCGACCAGGTCGCGTTCGGCGATCTCGCCGTCGTGGGCGCGAACACTGCTTGCCGCGTCGACCGTCTCGCCGATGGCGGACTGACGACGGGCGACGGCGCGGGTTGCCATGCGTGCTCCCTTGCGATGGTGGGTCAGCGGGTGGTCCTCGGGACGCCTGGCACGCCATCCGGAGTCCTGAGAACTCTCCTCGGGTGCCCTGCATCCGTGGGAAACAACGACTGGAATCGGGACAGAATTCCCAAGCCGCCCTCAAATTTTCTGATCATGCAGTACCCTGCCGCGCCGCAGCCGGTCGGCCTCTTCGCCGACGGCCCGTACAGCCGCAGGTCAGAGCGGGGACGAGAGCTTCCCGAGAGCCTCCGTGGACACCTTCGGCACCCCCGGAAATGAGATCCCCCTCACACTCCCTTCACTCCAATGGAGCAGTACGTCACTCTCGGCCGCCTTCCACCCCCATGGACGAGTCCGACTGGCGGAAGGTTGCCGCAACCCCGGACTCCCGGGAAATTCCTCCCGCTCCACACCCTCCTCTTACGCGGCAAAAGCGCGCACGTCTCACTTCCGGCCACATCAGCCGAACTGCACCGACCTCTTGGCCAGCCCCATCCAGAAGCCGTCGATCACCGACCTCTGCGCCTCCAGTCCGCCGCCGGCCTCCGCGGCGCCCATGGTCACGAACAGCGGGGCGAAGTGCTCGGTGCGCGGATGGGCGTAACGGCCGGCCGGGGCCTTGTCGAGGAAGTTCAGCAGGGCGTCCCAGTCATGGGCCTCCAGGGCGCGCCGGCCCCAGTCGTCGAACTCCGCGGACCAGCTGGGGACACCGTCGCCGGCGTACCGCAGCGCGGCCAGATTGTGGGTGAAGAAGCCGGAGCCGACGATCAGCACGCCCTCGTCGCGCAGCGGCGCGAGCCTGCGGCCGATGTCCATGAGCCGGACCGGGTCGAGGGTCGGCATGGACACCTGGAGCACGGGGACGTCGGCCTCGGGAAACATCTCGGCGAGCGGCACATAGGCGCCGTGGTCGAGGCCGCGGCCGGGGACGTCCTGCACGGGCGTGCCGGGAGAGCGCAGCAGCTTCCGCACGCTCTCGGCGAGCCCGGGGGCGCCGGGCGCCTCGTACCGCACCTGGTAGTAGCGCTCGGGGAAGCCCCAGAAGTCGTGGACGAGCGGAACGGTCTCGGTGGCGCCGATGGCCAGCGGGGCCTCCTCCCAGTGCGCGGAGACCACGAGGATCGCCCGGGGGCGGGGCAGGCCGGCGGCCCAGGCGGCGAGCTGACCGGGCCAGACGGGGTCGTCCGCGAGCGGCGGGGCGCCGTGGCTGAGATAGAGGACGGGCATGCGCTCCGAGACGGGGGCGGACATGACGGCGGCTCCCTCCGGTGCGGTGGCACCTGGAAACGATTTGCTTGAACTCTAAAGTTCCACCTCGAGGCTAGGCCGCTTTTGTTTAAACTTCAAGAATACCCCTCGTAGAGTGGGACGCATGAACACGGCATCCGCATCCGCCCCCGAGCCCGCCCCCACCGGGACCCACCGCTGGCTCACCGCCGAGGAACAGCGCGTCTGGCGCTCCTACCTGCACGCCACCACCCTCCTCGAGGACCACCTCGACCGTCAGCTGCAGCGTGATGCGGGCATGCCGCACCTCTACTACAGCCTCCTGGTCAGGCTCGCCGAGGCCCCGGACCGCCGGCTGCGGATGACCGAGCTGGCCATGGACGCCAAGATCACCCGCTCCCGTCTCTCGCACGCGATCGCCCGCCTGGAGACCAACGGCTGGGTGCGCCGCGAGAACTGTCCCTCCGACAAGCGGGGCCAGTTCGCGGTCCTGACCGACCAGGGCATGGACGTGCTGCGGCGTACCGCACCGGGCCATGTGGCCGCCGTACGCCAGGCGCTGTTCGACCGGCTCAGCCCCGAACAGCAGAAGTCCCTCGGCGAGATCATGCAGATCATCGCCGAGGGCCTCCAGCCGAACGAGGCGGGCGCGGACCTGCCCTGGCTCCGCTGAGCCCCGCACCGCCCGGCCCGGAGACCCCCGGCCCCTGCCCGTCAGGCGGGGTCACAGGAAAGGGCACTGTTCACACAGCGGCGGCACCGCACACGACCGGCAACCGGACGAGCCCGGCGGGCAACACCCCGGCAAGAGCGAACCGGTGGACCCACGAGCCGACCAAGCCGGCGAAGGCACTCCGGAAAGCCCGGGGAAGCACCCCTGCCGCACCCACCCCGACCCGAACGGGAAAAGCAGGCCGAACGGGGAAAGCC
>NZ_MUME01000408.1 GCF_002155915.1 Streptomyces thermovulgaris
GCCAAGATCGTGGTGGCGGGCGGCTTCGGCGTGGGCAAGACCACGTTCGTCGGCGCCGTCTCGGAGATCAACCCGCTGCGCACGGAGGCCGTCATGACGTCCGCTTCGGCGGGCATCGACGACCTCACCCACACCGGGGACAAGACCACCACCACGGTGGCCATGGACTTCGGCCGCATCACGCTCGACCAGGACCTGATCCTGTACCTGTTCGGCACCCCCGGCCAGGACCGGTTCTGGTTCATGTGGGACGACCTGGTCCGCGGCGCCATCGGCGCGGTGGTCCTGGTGGACACGCGCCGCCTGGCCGACTGCTTCCCCGCGGTCGACTACTTCGAGAACAGCGGCCTGCCGTTCATCATCGCCCTCAACGGCTTCGACGGCCAGCAGCCGTACACCCCGGACGAAGTACGCGAAGCCCTGCAGATCGGCCCGGACATCCCCATCATCACCACCGACGCCCGGCACCGCGCGGACGCCAAGGCGACACTGATCACACTGGTCGAACACGCCCTCATGGCCCGGCT
>NZ_MUME01000409.1 GCF_002155915.1 Streptomyces thermovulgaris
TCGCCGTGCCCGACGGGATGTCCTTCGCGACGGCGGCGTCGCTCGGCTGCCGGTTCGCCACGGCGTTCCGCGCGGTGGTCCAGCAGGGCCGGGTCGCCGCCGGCGAGTGGGTCGCCGTGCACGGCTGCGGCGGCGTGGGGCTGTCGGCGGTGATGATCGCGGCGGCGTCGGGGGCCAGGGTGGTGGCGGTGGACGTGTCCGCCCGGGCCCTGGAGCTGGCCCGGAGGTTCGGTGCCGAGCACTGCGTGGACGCGACCGGCGTGCCGGACACGGCGGAGCGGGTGCGCGAGGTGACCGGCGGTGGCGCCCACCTCTCGCTCGACGCGCTCGGCTCGCCCGCCACCTGCGCGGCCTCGGTGAACGGGCTGCGCCGCCGGGGCCGCCATGTCCAGGTCGGCCTGCTGCCCTCCCCGGAGGGCACCACCCCGGTGCCCCTGGCGCGCGCGATCGCCCTGGAGCTGGAACTCCTGGGCAGCCACGGCATGGCCGCGCACACCTATCCGCAGATGCTCCGGCTGGTGGAGGCCGGTGTGCTGCGGCCGGACCTGCTGGTGACGTCGACCATCCCCCTGGAGGCCGCCCCGAAGGCGCTCGCGGAGATGGGGACGGCGCCGGGCGCCGGGGTCACGGTCGTCGAGCCGTGGAGCTGAGCCGGTTTTGAGCCGGTCCTGAGCCGGCCCGAGGGGCGAGGAGCCGAAGGACGGGAGGCCGGGGACCGGGTGGGGCGTCGGCCTCCCCGCGGCCGGCCGTGACGCGCACCGGCAGGCACCTGCCCGCCGGATGCGGCCGGGGTCCTGCGCGCGTACGGCACGGGTGACACGGCGCAGGCCCTTCGCGGCGCATCCGGGACGGTCCGCGACGCATCCAGGGCGCGTCCGGGACGATCCCCTCACTCTCGTCCGAATGTCCGGACAAACCATTGACAGGGCTGCGCCCCGGCATTACAACCGGTAGAGGCCGCCGATGGACGGTGTGGACATACGGCGCCACGACGGACGAAGAGTTCACATCCCTGGTGGTGAGGGCACTTTGGGCGAGGACCCCACGTGCCCTCGCGGCACCCGGGCACCGACCGCCTCCGGCGCGGAAGGCCGCTTCGCCCTGGCAGGAGCGAAGGCGAGCGCAGACTCCCCGCCCGCTACGGCCCCGCGCCGGAGGTCCCCGGAAGATCCCGGTGTCCGCGCCGGAAGCGGCGTGCGGCGAACGGCCGCGTGCCGCCGACCCGTGACTTCCGCGCCGCCCCCGCGGCGCGGCGCGCACGGCGGCACTTCCACATGTGTCTACGTGGGGACGGAAACCGCAGACACAGTGTCGGGGGCGCCCGACGCGCAACGCTGCTGGGATGGACGTACGCCCCAGGCCGCGACCCGACCGTCGGCGGCCGGAGCGCAACAGCTGTACGAACGGCAGGTCTCGACCCGACGCCGCCATCTGCGAAGGAGTAACCGGGCATGACGAAGATCGTCAACCACTGGATCGGCGGAAAGACCGTCGAAGGCGCCTCGGGGACGTACGGGCCGGTCACGGACCCGGCGACCGGCGAGGTCACCGCGAAGGTGGCGTTCGCCTCCGTCGAGGAGGTGGACGCCGCGGTCGCCGCCGCCAAGGACGCCTTCGCCACCTGGAGGCATTCCTCCCTGGCCCAGCGGACCTCGATCCTGTTCAAGTTCCGCGCCCTGCTGGACGCCCACCGCGACGAGATCGCCCGGCTGATCACCGCCGAGCACGGCAAGGTGCACTCCGACGCGCTCGGCGAGGTCGCGCGCGGACTGGAGATCGTCGACCTGGCCTGCGGCATCAACGTGCAGCTCAAGGGCGAGCTGTCCACCCAGGTCGCCACCCGTGTGGACGTGGCCGCGATCCGGCAGCCGCTGGGCGTGGTCGCCGGCATCACCCCGTTCAACTTCCCGGCGATGGTCCCGATGTGGATGTTCCCCATCGCCATCGCCTGCGGCAACACCTTCGTGCTCAAGCCCAGCGAGAAGGACCCGTCGGCGTCGATCCGCCTCGCCGAGCTGCTGGCCGAGGCCGGGCTGCCCGACGGCGTGTTCAACGTCGTGCAGGGCGACAAGGTGGCCGTCGACCGGCTCCTGGAGCACCCGGACGTCCAGGCGATCTCCTTCGTCGGCTCCACCCCGATCGCCCGTCACATCCACGCCACCGCCTCCGCCCACGGCAAGCGCGTCCAGGCCCTGGGCGGCGCCAAGAACCACATGCTGGTGCTGCCGGACGCCGACCTGGACGCCGCCGCCGACGCCGCCGTCTCGGCCGCGTACGGCTCGGCGGGCGAGCGCTGCATGGCGATCTCGGCCGTCGTGGCGGTCGGCTCGATCGGCGACGAGCTGGTGGAGAAGATCCGCGAGCGCGCCGAGAAGATCAAGATCGGCCCCGGCGACGACCCGGCCTCCGAGATGGGCCCGCTGATCACCAAGGAGCACCGCGACAGGGTGGCCTCCTACGTGACCAACGCCGCGAGCGAGGGCGCCGAGGTGGTCCTCGACGGCACCGGCTACACCGTGGAGGGCTACGAGAACGGCCACTGGATCGGCATCTCGCTGCTCGACAAGGTGCCGACCACCTCGAAGGCGTACCAGGACGAGATCTTCGGCCCGGTGCTGTGCGTGCTGCGCGTGGACACCTACGAGGAGGGCGTGGCCCTCATCAACGCCTCGCCGTTCGGCAACGGCACCGCGATCTTCACCCGGGACGGCGGCGCGGCCCGCCGCTTCCAGCTGGAGGTCGAGGCCGGCATGGTCGGCGTCAACGTGCCGATCCCGGTCCCGGTGGGCTACCACTCCTTCGGCGGCTGGAAGGACTCGCTCTTCGGCGACCACCACATCTACGGCAACGACGGCACCCACTTCTACACCCGCGGCAAGGTGATCACCAGCCGCTGGCCGGACCCGTCCGAGACCCCGGCGGGCGTGGACCTCGGCTTCCCGCGCAACCACTGACCGTCCCCCGCCGTCCGCGCGGACGGCGGGGTGCCCGGCCCTTCGCCCGGACCCGCCGTCCGCGACGGTGCCGTACGGCCGCGGCGTACCACGAACGCGGTACGCCGCGGCCTTGCGTCCTCCCCGAGGAGGGCGGGAGGGTCGGCCTCACGGGGGCACCGGCCGCCGCCGGCGGCCCGTACGGTGGAGGCATGGATCTTCGACTGCCCGCACTGCGCGGGCTGCGGCGAAGGCCCCGGCGGCTGCTGGCCGCCGGGGCCGCTGTCGTCGTCCTCGCCGGTGCCGGGACCTGGACGGCGGTCGCCTCCGGCGACCCGCCCCCCGTGCACCGCACCGACCGGGTCATGACCATGGGCGACGGGGTGCGGATCGACACCTCGTACTTCACCCCGGCCGGCCCCGGCCGGCACCCCGCGGTCCTGCTCGGGCACGGCTTCGGCGGCAGCAAGGACGACGTGCGGCAGCAGGCGGAGGACCTCGCCGGGGCCGGGTACGCGGTGCTGACCTGGTCGGCGCGCGGCTTCGGCCGGTCCACCGGGAAGATCGGGCTGAACGACCCGAAGGCCGAGGTCGCCGACGTCTCGAGGCTGATCGACTGGCTGGCCGAGCGGCCCGAGGTCGAACTGGACGGGGCCGGCGACCCGCGTCTGGGCATGGCCGGCGCCTCCTACGGCGGTGCGGTCTCCCTGCTCGCCGCCGGACACGACGACCGGGTGGACGCCATCGCCCCGGCGATCACGTACTGGAACCTCGCGGACGCCCTGTTCCCGGGCGGCGTGTTCAAGAAACTGTGGGCGGGCTGGTTCGTCAGTGCCGGCGGCGGCTGCGGGAAGTTCGAACCCGCGCTGTGCCGGATGTACGAGCGGGTCGCCGAGTCGGGACGGCCGGACGCCGAGGCACGCGGACTGCTCGAGGCACGGTCGCCGTCCTCCGTCGGCGACCGGATCACGGTGCCGACCCTGCTGGTGCAGGGCCAGTACGACTCGCTCTTCCCGCTCGACCAGGCCGACGCCGCCGCACGGACGATCCGGGCCAACGGCGCACCGGTCGGCGTCGACTGGATCGCCGGCGGCCACGACGGCGGCGACCTGGAGACCGGCCGGATCCAGGCGCGGGTGAGGAGCTGGTTCGACCGCCACCTCAAGAACGACACAGGCGCCGGCACCGGGCCCGCCTTCCGCGTCACCCGCACCGGAGGCGTCGACTCCACCGACGGCCGGGCCACCTTGCGCGGCGCGAGCGCCGACGCGTACCCGGGGCTGCGGAACGGACAGCGGTCCATCGCCCTGAGCGGAGGCGAGCAGCGCTTCGAGAACCCCGCGGGAGCCGGCCCGCCCGCCGTGTCCTCCCTGCCCGGCCTCGGCGGCTTCGGCTCCCTGGCCCAGCTGTCCTCGCTCGGCGCCGGCGTGTCGCTGGACCTCCCCGGCCAGCACGCGCGGTTCGACTCCGCGCCCCTCGAGAGCGACCTGCGCATCACCGGGTCGCCCACGGTGACCGTCCGCATCACGTCCACCAGCGACGACGCGGTGCTCTTCGCCAAGGTGTACGACGTCGGGCCGGGCACGGCACGTCCGGTGCTGCCCGCCCAGCTGGTGCAGCCCGTGCGGGTCGAGGGCGCCAGGGCCGGCAAGGAGGTCACCCTCACCCTCCCGGCGATCGACCACGAGGTGCGCAAGGGCCACCGGCTCCGTCTGGTCCTGGCCTCCACCGACCTCGGCTACGCCTCCCCGGCCGCCCCGGCCCGCTACACCGCCGCGCTCGCGGGCGACCTGAAGGTGCCGACCGCACCCCGGGTGACCACCGCGGCGGCGCCGCTGCCCGCGTGGGTGTGGTGTCTGCCGCTCACCGGCGCGGCGATCGCGCTCGCCCTGCTGGCGACCGCCCGGCGGCGCACCGCCGCGCCCGCCCCGGACCCGGAGCTGGCCGACGTCCCGCTGCAGATCACCGGCCTGAGCAAGCGGTACGCGGGATCGGCGGACAGATACGCGGTACGGGACCTGTCCTTCCGGGTGGAGAGGGGCCAGGTGCTCGGCCTGCTCGGGCCGAACGGCGCCGGCAAGACGACCACCCTGCGCATGCTGATGGGGCTGATCCGGCCGGACGACGGCGAGATCCGCGTGTTCGGCCACGCCGTCCGGCCCGGCGCCCCCGTGCTGTCACGGGTCGGCGCCTTCGTCGAGGGCGCGGGCTTCCTGCCCCATCTGTCCGGCCGGGAGAACCTGGAGCTGTACTGGCGGGCCACCGGCCGCCCGCCCGAGGACGCCCACCTGGACGAGGCCCTGGAGATCGCCGGACTCGGCGACGCCCTGGACCGCGCGGTGCGCACCTACTCGCAGGGCATGCGCCAGCGCCTGGCGATCGCCCAGGCCATGCTGGGCCTGCCGGACCTGCTGATCCTGGACGAGCCGGCCAACGGCCTCGACCCGCCCCAGATCCGCGAGATGCGCGAGGTGATGATCCGCTACGCGGCCGGCGGCCGCACGGTGATCGTCTCCAGCCATCTGCTCGCCGAGGTCGAGCAGTCCTGCACGCACCTGGTGGTGATGGACCGCGGGCGGCTGGTGCAGGCCGGTCCGGTCGGCGAGATCGTCGGCTCCGGGGACACCCTGCTGGTCGGCACCGCCACGCCCGTGGAGGAGCCGGTCGTGGAGAAGGTCGCCGCCCTGCCCGGCGTGGCCTCGGCGGCACGGACCGAGGACGGCCTGCTGGTCCGGCTGGAGCCCGGCGGCACGGCCCGGGACCTGGTCGTGGACCTGGTGCGGCTGGAGGTGCCCGTCTCCTCGGTCGGCCCGCACCGCCGGCTGGAGGACGCCTTCCTCACCCTGATCGGAGGTTCCGCATGAGCACGCCCGCCCAGAGCACCGAGGCCGCCTCCGGCTACCGGGCGGGCCGCACCCTGCCCCTGCGGGTCGAGCTGACCCGGCAGCTGAAACGGCGCCGCACGCTGGTCATGGGCGGCATCCTGGCCGCACTGCCCTTCGTGCTGGCCGTCGCCTTCGCCATCGGCGGCGAGCCGGGAGGGCGCAACGACCGGGTGACGCTGATGGACACGGCCACCGCCTCCGGCGCCAACTTCGCCGCGGTGAACCTGTTCGTGTCGGCGGGCTTTCTGCTGGTGATCCCGGTGGCGCTGTTCTGCGGGGACACGGTCGCCTCCGAGGCGAACTGGTCCTCCCTGCGCTATCTGCTCGCCGCGCCCGTGCCCCGGGCCCGGCTGCTGTGGTCGAAGCTGGTCGTCGGGCTCGGGCTGAGCCTGGCCGCGATGGTGCTGCTGCCGGCCGTGGCGCTCGCGGTCGGCACGGCCGCCTACGGCTGGGGGCCGCTGCGCATCCCCACCGGTGGCGCCCTGGACGCGGGCACCGCCGTTTGGCGGCTGGCGGTGGTCGTGGCGTACCTCTTCGTGTCGCAGCTGGTCACCGCGGGCCTGGCGTTCTGGCTGTCGACCCGGACGGACGCCCCCCTGGGCGCCGTGGGCGGGGCGGTCGGGCTGACCGTCGTGGGCAATGTCCTGGACGCCGTGACGGCCCTGGGAAGCTGGCGCGACTTCCTGCCCGCGCACTGGCAGTTCGCCTGGGTCGACGCCCTGCAGCCGCGCCTGGAGTGGTCCGGGATGATCCAGGGCACGGCGGTCTCCGTCACCTGTGCGCTGGTGCTGTTCGCTCTGGCCTTCCGCGGGTTTGCCCGAAAGGACGTGGTGTCATGACCCGGTTGCGGCCAACCGGGTGAACTCCCGACACCAATGCGCCCGCATCGGGTTGAGGAAACCGGCAGGGCACGCGGCGTCGCGCACCACGGACGCACCCGTGCCCGGCAAGGTCTCGGTTTTCCCGATCCGTCGAGCAGGAAGACAAGCGCATTGCGACAGACACTGAGCAGGGGAGTGTGCGCGGCAGCCGCCGCCACGGGCATTCTGTCCCTGTACGGCGGCACCGCCGTCGCCGACACGTCCGCGACCGGAGCCGCCGGGGATTCTTCCGGCGTGCTGTCCGGGAACACCGTGCAGGTGCCGGCCGAGGTGCCGGTGAACGTGTGCGGCAACACCGTCGGTGTGCTCGCGGCGATGAACGGGGCGTCCGGCACTTCCTGCGTCAACGCCTCGGACGAGTCGGAGGAGCAGCTGCCCCCGTCCTCCCCCGGCGACTGCACGGACGACTGCCGGCCGACCCCGCCGGTCTCGGC
>NZ_MUME01000041.1 GCF_002155915.1 Streptomyces thermovulgaris
ACCAGGTCGCACGGGGGCAGCGACGACGCCGGGGCCGACGGAGAGGAGGGGGGCGGGGGCGCCGACGGGGTCGGCGAGGACTGCGGCGGCTGCGTACACGGATCGCGTTCCTGCGGGGTCTCCATCCCGGCCTCCATCCCGGCCTCCATCGTGAACACCCTTCTCGTGGACGAGCAGGCCGAGGGTCGGGCGGCCCCCGGTCCACGGGGTTCAACGCGACAACGTGTCAACGGGCACGGTCGAAGTCCGCCGCAAAGGATGGCACTTCATGGCAGATCACGAACGAGATATCCGTTTTGTAGTCAACCACAGCGTGGCGGACCGGACACAACGGGTACTTTCTTGCACGTCGGAAACAGGGAGTCACATGGATGACCCGGACAACTCTCCCTGAGCCCGGCATGGTTCGACGGTTCGCACGAGAGGGCCCGGCCATGACGTCGTCGACGGTGACCTCGTCCCCATCCCCCCGGCCGCCACGGCCGAATCTCATTTTCCGACAACTGCGCGGACAGCACTCGCCGGCCGAGTTCGCCGCGATGGTCCGGCGGGCCGCCGAGGAGATCGGCGAGCGGGTCAGCTGCGACGCCCGCTACATCGGCCGGGTGGAGTCAGGAGAGATCCGGTGCCCCAACTACGCCTACGAACGCGTGTTCAGGCACATGTTCCCCGGCCGGACGCTCACCGATCTGGGGTTCGTCCCCCGGTCGGCCGTCCGCGGACGCGCGGCACGCCGCACCTCGCGTGAGACACGGCGCGAGGTGCGGGAGGCGGACCGGCCGTACCGGTCCCCCGCCGTGCCGATCCAGCCGCAGAACCCGTACCACCCGCACGAAGACCACCAGGATGACGAGGAGAGCGACGTGCTGCGTCGCGCATTCATGACCCGCGGAGGCGTCACCGTGGCCGCCGCCTCGCTGGGCCCCCTGGGGCTCGCCCTCGACGCGTCGGCCGCACCCCGTCCCACGTACCGTGCCGACGCGCGGGACGCCGACGCCGTCGAGGAGGCCGTCCGCAGGATCCGGCTGCTCGACGACCGGCACGGAGCCGACGGCCTCTACCGCCGCGCGGCGGCCCCGCTGCGTGCCGCCTACGCGTTGCTCGACGCCGGTGCGACCCGGCAGGCCACCGCCGACCGGCTGTACTCGGGCGTCGGTGAACTGGCCATCTCGGTGGGCTGGCTGGCCCATGACTCCGGACGCTTCGACGACGCCCGCTCGCACTACGCGGAGGCGCTGGCCACCGCGCGCATGACCGGGGACCCGGCCCTGGAGGCGCACGCCTTCTGCAACACGGCGTTCCTCGCACGGGACGCGGGACGGCCGCGGGAGGCGGTACGGGCCGCGCAGGCCGCACAGCGCGTGGGGCGCGGCCTGGGCTCGGCGCGGCTGATGTCGCTGCTGGCGCTGCGCGAGGCGGGCGGCTGGGCGGGGCTCGCCGACCGCGCCGGCTGCGAGCAGGCGCTCGCCCGGGCGCAGGCCCTGTTCGAGCGGGGGCCCTCGGACGCCGACCCCGAGTGGATGAGCTTCTACGGGGAGGCGGAGCTGGAGGGGCTGGAGGCGCAGTGCTGGTCGGCGCTGGGCGACTGGTCGCGGGCGGCCCGGCACGCACGGCGGGCCGCGCAGCTGCAGGACCCGCACTTCGCCCGGAACATCGCGCTGTACACGGCCGAGCTGGCCGACGACCTCGCGCGCGGGGGGCACCCCGACGAGGCCGCCGCCGCGGGCATGCGGGTGCTGGACCTCCTGGGGGAGGTCCAGTCCTCCCGGATCCAGACGATGCTGGCGGGGACGGCCCGTGTGCTGCTGCCGCACCGGCGGGAGAGCGGGGTGTCGGCCTTCCTCGAAAGACACGCCGGCTGCCTGCGCACGGCGTGAGCTGCCTGCGCACGGCATGAGACGAAGGTCACGAAAGCCTTCCCCGAGCCCCTCCCGCACGAGCCCGTCGCCCGAGGGACGTCTCCGTGCCCGCGGGTGACGCAACCCTCACGTGACCCCCCGCGTCTATCAGGGCCGGGGGTGCCCCTGGGGAAATCGGAGCGCACACCGTAAGGTGGCACGGCCCGGCGCAGGGCACCGCAGCGACGTCACAGGGGAGGGGCATCGGATGCCGCAGCAGACCGAGGCATCAGCACCGGCAGCGCGCACCGAGGCACCCTCGGGCTCCCGGCCGCGCTGGTGGGCCGAGCTGTCGCTGATCCTGCTGATGTACGGCTGCTACTCGGCGGGCCGCCTGCTGGCCCGCGGGGACGTCTCCACCGCCGTCGACCACGGCCTGGCGATCCTGCGCATCGAGCAGGCGCTGCACCTGAACGCCGAGCATCCCCTCAACCGCCTCTTCACACGCGAGCCCTGGCTCGGCGTCCCGGCGGACTTCTGGTACGCCTCGCTGCACTACCTGGTGACCCCCGCGGTCCTGGTGTGGCTGTTCCGGGCGCGCGCCGCGTTCTACCGTGCGGCCCGCACCTGGCTGATGACGTCCACCTTCCTCGGCCTGATCGGCTTCACCCTGCTGCCCACCTGTCCGCCCCGTCTGCTCTCCCCGGAGCACGGCTTCGTGGACACGATGGCCTACTACAGCTCCTACGGCTGGTGGGGCGGCGAGGCCAGTGCCCCGCGCGGGCTGGGCGGGCTGACCAACCAGTACGCGGCCATGCCGAGTCTGCACGTGGGCTGGGCCCTGTGGTGCGGAGTGATGCTGTGGCGTCACGGCGGCACGCGCACGGCCAGGGCCGTCGCCGTGCTCTATCCGCTGGTGACCGTCGTGGTGGTGCTGGGCACCGCGAACCACTACCTCCTGGACGCGGTCGCGGGCACGGCCGTGATGGGCGCCGGACTGCTGCTCACCCCCCGTGCGATGCGGGGCGTGGACCGGGTCCGGGCGCTGCTGACGGTCCGTGACACGGCAGTCGGCACAACGGCCGGAACGCACTCGGGCGATGCGGGTTCCCCCATTGTCGGCAGTGGATGTCAGACTTCGGCGGGTGAGCGAATTCCACGGCAGCGCGAAGCGCGGTTCGGTTCCACCGCCGCGCCAGACGCCCTTTCCGGCGGAGCGGGGGACGGCGCTCCCGGCTGGGGCCTTTCCCGCCCGGACGAGGTCGAGAGCCTGGGGAAGGCTCGCTGAACTCCGCGGGCCCGGTGTACCGGCGAAGGCACTGGACGCCCGCGCCCTCGCGGCCCTCGCCGCGAACCCGGGCTGCCGGCGGCGCGCGATCCTGGACGGCGCGGGCGTGGACAAGGCGGCCCTCGCCGGCGCGCTGGGCGCACCCCCGGTCTTCGGCCAGTCCCAGTTCGCCCTCACCCGGGGCAACGCGTTCGAGGCGCGGGTCAAGGCGGACGGCGGTGCGGAACTGCTGCGGCTGGCGCACCGGACGCTGGATCCCGGCGCCGAGCCGCCGCAGCGGCCCTGTGTCCCCGACCTGACCGCCCAGGGCCCCGACGGACGCACGGCGCGTACGGCGCTGGCGCTGCGCGAGGCCGTCCAGGCGGGCGGCTGGACCCTGCTGGACCATCCGATGCTCGCCCTGGAGGTGGCCGGCTCGCCCGCCTTCCTGGAGCCGGACGCGGTGGTGGTGCACCCGGACGGCAGCTGGACGGTCGTGGAGATCAAGTCCTTCCCGGTGCTGGACGGTTCCGCGGATCCGGCGAAGGTGGGCGCGGCGGCCCGGCAGGCGGCGGTGTACGTGCTGGCGCTGGAGGAGGTCGCCGCCCGTCTGGACCCCGCCCCGCGGGTGCGGCACCGGATGCTCCTGGTGTGCCCCAAGGACTTCTCCAACCTGCCCACCGCCTCCGCCGTCGACATCCGCCGGCAGCGCGCGGCGACCGCGCGGCAGCTGACGCGGCTGACCCGCCTCCAGGACATCGCCGACGCGCTTCCCGAGGGCGTGTGCTTCTCCCCCGAGCTGCCCCGCGAGGAGCTGACGGCGGCGGTCGAGGCGGTCCCGGCGACATACGCACCGGAGTGCCTGGCCACGTGCGAGCTGGCCTTCCACTGCCGGGCGCGCTCCCGTGCGCAGGGCTCGGTGACCGCGCTGGGCCGCTCGGTGCGCGCCGAACTGGGCGGCCTGTCGACGGTCGAGGAGGTGCTGGCGGCGGCCCACGGCGAGGCGGGCGACCCGGACGACCCGGCGGTGGCGGCCCTGCGCAGGGCCGCCGCGCTGCGGGCCGAGGCGCTGGAGCTCGCCGGCCGGGAGGCGGCATGTCGCTGATCACCACCCTCGCCCGGCTCGAGGCGGTGCGCGCCGGGCGGGCCCAGCCCGCCACGACCGTGCGGCACCGGCATCTGTCCGAGCGGCCCCTGGTGTTCGTGCCGCTCACCACCGCCGGTGAGGCGGGCGCCCCGCTCGGCGCGCTGATCGGCACGGACCGGCACGCGCCCCGGCTGCTGGCCGTGCCGCAGCCACGCGACCGGGATCTGCGGTTCGCGTTCCTCGCCGAACTGGCCGATGTGATCCTGCCGTACATCGACTCCTTCGCCGACGACGTGGAGACCTCCGAGCGCACCGAGACCGACCCGGAGACCGGCAGACGGGTCAGGGTCGAGGTGGAGCTGTGCACGAACGCGCCCCAGCTGATCGTGCCGAGCCGCGCGGGCATCCACTTCGTACGGCTGCTCGGGCGCTCCATGCGTTTTCGGCGCACCGCCGAGCAGGATCCCCAGGCCCCGCACCCGGCGCCGCCGAAGGTGCCGCTGCTCGGGCGGTGGCTGACCCACTTCGGGGAGCGGGCGCGGGTGCCCGGCTCCTCGCTGCTGCTGGCGCTGACCGATCTGCTGGCCCGGCACTGGACCACCGGCCAGTCCGGCCTGGAGGACCAGCACCTGGGGGCGCTGCTGGCGTGGATCAGCCCGCCGGAGGGCGTCTCGGGCGCCCAGGCCGCGCTGCGGGCCGAGCTGGCCCGGGACGCCGACGGCCAGCTGGAGTGCCCCCCGGCCGGTCCGGCGACCGACCCGGCGTTCGACAACAGGCTGCTGGCGCCGGCCATCGAACGCTACGACCGCGCGCGTGCGGCCCTCGCCGCCGCGGAGGACGGCCTGCAGGCCGACGAGCGGCTGGGCGCCCTCACCGCCGCCGAGCACGAGATCCGCGCACTGGTGGAGAAGTGCGCCCGGCCCACCTGGGAGAAGGTCTGGCAGGGCCTGGACCTGCTGCGGGAGCTGCCCGAGGGCGCGCACGTCGAGGAGCGGTGGACGCGCGACCGCTGGTCGTTCACCCACCACCGCGACCGGGTGCGCGCGGGCGAGCCGCCGCAGCCGCGCCACGACGACGCGGTCACCGCGGCGAACAAGCTGGCCTCACGCGAGCGTGAGCAGGCCCGCCTGGAGGCCCAGGAGGCGCTGGACGACCCGCTGGTCATGGCGGGGCGGCGGCTGGCCGGGGAGGCGTTCGCCGGCGAGGTCACGGACGTCGTCATGGCGTACAGCGAGGGCAAGCGGCCCGCCCCGCGCCCGCTGGTCACCGTCCGCACGGACGACCTGCCGCACCTGGACGAGCGGACCCGGGTGTACCGCTCGCTGGACGGCAAGCCGCAGTCGGCCGAGTGCGTCGCCCTGGAGGAGGACGGGGCCGGGGGAACGCTGGTCGTGCTCCGGATCCTGGACCGGATGGGCCGCGGCAGGGAACCGGCGGCCGGCTCCGTCCCGGAGAAGGGCGACCGTGTGTGCTTCACCCTCTTCGAGCACGAGCCGCGCGGCGGCGCCAGGCTGCCCGAGCCGGAACAGACCCCCTGGACGCACGGCGGGCCGCCGGACGAGGAGAGCGTGCCGGAGGCCCCCGACCCGGTGACCGAGGAGGACCTGCTGTGACCGCCCCCGCCCGGAAGGCCGCCTTCGACCCGCAGGAGGCCGCCGCCCGCGCCACCGACGCGATCCTCCGCGACACCCTGCACGGCCCGCACCGCGGTGTCGTCGTCGACTCCCCGCCCGGCGCGGGCAAGTCGACGCTCGTCGTCCGCGCCGCGCTGGAGCTGGCCGCCGCCGGACGGCCGCTCATGGTGGTCGCGCAGACCAACGCGCAGGTCGACGACCTGGTGGTGCGGCTCGCGGAGAAGAACCCCGACCTGCCCGTCGGCCGGCTGCACAGCAGCGACGCCGACCCGTACGACAAGGCGCTCGACGGCCTGCCGAACGTGCGCACCTCCGCGAAGGCCGCCGACCTCGCCGGTCTGGACGTGGTGCTGTCGACCGCCGCGAAGTGGGCCCATGTGCGCACCGACGAGCCGTGGCGGCACGCGATCGTCGACGAGGCGTACCAAATGCGCTCGGACGCCCTGCTGGCGGTGGCCGGGCTGTTCGAACGGGCGCTGTTCGTGGGCGACCCGGGCCAGCTCGACCCGTTCTCGATCGTCGGCGGCGAGCAGTGGGCGGGCCTTTCCTACGACCCGTCGGCGTCCGCGGTGACGACCCTGCTGGCCCACAACCCCGGGCTGCCCCAGCACCGGCTTCCGGTGTCCTGGCGGCTTCCGGCCTCGGCGGCGCCCCTGGTGTCGGACGCGTTCTACCCCTACACGCCGTTCCGCAGCGGCACACGGGCCGAGGACCGGCGGCTCGCCTTCGCCGTCCCCTCCGACAGGTCGGCCCCCGACCGGGTGATCGACGAGGCCGCCGTGTCCGGCTGGGGCCTGCTGGAGCTGCCCGCGCGGTACACCCCGCGCACGGACCCGGAGGCGGTGCACGCGCTGGCGGCGGTCGTCCGGCGGCTGCTGGAGCGGGGCGGCGTCACCGTCTCGGAGCGCTCCCCGGACCCGGTGCCGCTGACCGCCGACCGGATCGCCGTGGGCACCGCGCACCGCGACCAGGCGGCGGCGGTACGGGCGGCCCTGGCCGGCCTGGGCATCACGGAGGTGACCGTGGACACGGCGAACCGGCTCCAGGGTCGCGAGTTCGACGTCACGGTGGTCCTCCACCCCCTCTCCGGCCGCCCCGACGCCACCGCCTTCCACCTGGAGGCCGGCCGCCTGTGCGTTCTCACCTCCCGGCATCGCCACGCCTGCATCGTGATCTGCCGCGCCGGGGTGAGCGAGCTCCTGGACGACCACCCGTCGACGGAGCCGGTCCGGCTGGGGGTGACGGTGAAGTTTCCCGACGGCTGGGAGGCGAACCACGCCGTGCTCGCGCGGCTCCAGGAGCACCGGGTGGCCTGGAGAGCCTGAGAACCCCGGGGAGGACCCGGGGCGGCCGGCCGCCCCGCCGTCCTCTTGCGCGGGCGCGGGACAATGAAGGGTGGTCCTCCCGAGGACCGAGGCCCCGAATCCTGCAAGCCCGAACCCCACAAGGAGGACACACCATGGCGGAGCCGACGCCGCGTCCCCAGGAACCGCGGCTGCGCCCCGCGCCCCTGCTGTTCGAGCCCGCCGCGGCGAGTGCCGACCCCGAGCACTTCTTCGACCTGGAGTCGATCGAGGACCCGCGTGCGCTGCTCACGCGGGCGACGGAGCTGGCCCAGGCGTTCCGTGCGGCAGCCGACCGGGCGATGGAGTTCCAGGCGATCGCGGCGGCGCAGCTCGCCGACCCGCGGCGCTTCGACCGGCTGACCGTGGCGGACATCGCCGAGCGGGCCCAGTGGACCGAGGACTACGCCAAGAAGATGGTGGAGTTCGGCCGGGATCTGCTCAGGGGGACCGAGGGCGGCGCCCACGCCTCCCCGGACGCCCCGTTCTGACCTGCCCGTCTCGGTCCGGCATATGCCGGGGGCGCACCATACCCCCCTCCCGCCTTCCCTGTCCCGGGTTTTCCCAACTCTGCGGAAGCACATCATCACGTTCGGTAGATGTATCCGCCATGAGCCGTCTGAGCTGTTCAGGGAACGAGCCGCTTCTCGACGATCCGCACTCCTGTGGTGTCACCCCCGACGGCGCCGCCTGGCTCGCCTCGGCGGAAACGCGTCCGTGCGGCGCCTTCGCACCGTGGCGGGAGCGGCCGGCGTCGCCGGTCGTCCTGCCCTGCGGCACCGCCTTCGACGTGGTGAACGCGCCCGCGGTCTTCGGCCGCCGGATGCTGGACCGGCTGTGGGAGGAGGGCCCGGGTTCGGGTCCGGTGGCCGTCCACCGGGGGCGGATGCTGCTCTTCGCCGTGCCGGGCACCGCGCACCGGCTGCCCTCGCTGCTGGAGTGGGAGGAGTGGGGTTCCCGGGGCCGGGTGGCCGGCCGGGGCGAGGGCATCCCGCCGCTGCTGTGCCACGGCAACGGCGACGTGGTGGCCCTCCCGCCCCTGTCCGACGACGCCTGCTCCGGCCGGTCCGAGTCCCGCTGGCTGGTCGCCCCGGACAGCCGTCACCCCTGGCTGCCGGGCCCGGAGGTCCTGCTGTGGGCGGCCGTACGGGCGGCCCGGGCGGCCACGCGGACATCGATTTTTCCTCCCGCCGACCAGGGTGCTAAGGTCTACGACGTCAGCGGGCGCCGCTAGCTCAGTTGGTTAGAGCAGCTGACTCTTAATCAGCGGGTCCGGGGTTCGAGTCCCTGGCGGCGTACAGCGACAAGGGCCCCTCGTGATCACGAGGGGGGCTGCACCGGTGCGCCGCCAGGGACTCGGACCC
>NZ_MUME01000410.1 GCF_002155915.1 Streptomyces thermovulgaris
GTACAAGGCCCGCAATGTCGTCGAACGCTGCTTCGCCCGGCTCAAGCAGTTCCGGGCGGTAGCGACCCGCTTCGACAAACTGGCCGCCCGCTACCGGGCCGGACTCCACCTTGCGTCACTCATCCTCTGGCTCCGCACACCCCACCAAAATCATTTGCCAGACAAGCCCTAGTACTCCAGCAGGACTTTTAGATTTCCCCTGGTCAATGGCCTGGCGGTGGGGAGTGTAGCGGGTGTGTGGTGGTCGTGGGACGGTCTTGCCGGGGCCGTCCCGCGAACGTGTGCCCGCGCCGCATGTAGTGACAGCGTCGGGCGCGTGCTTGGTGGCGGCGTCTCCAGCGGGACCAGTTCACCGCGTGGTCGCGGCGTGCAGGATGGCGGCGGGGTTCAGTTGCCAGCAGACGGCGGATTTCAGCTGGTGTGAGATCCACGAGGTCGGGCGTGTCGGCCGTGTCACCCCTTTTTCGCGTTCCTGGGTGGCCATCGCGGCGAGGAAGGCGTGGGCGAGCATGGCGAGCGTGATGTGCCGGTACCAGCCCACGTAGCGGCGGACTTCGTACTGGTCCAGGCCGCACTCGTTCTTCGCGCTCTGGAAACACTCCTCGATCTTCCAGCGGCAGCCGGCGACACGGACCAGGTCGGCGACGGTGGCCTCCAGCGGGGCGCAGGCGAGGTAATAGGCGATCTCGTCGGGTTTGCTGATGCTGCGGCGGGCCAGCATCCACCGTTGCCGGGCGGGCTCGTCGCCGTCGAACTCGCCGATGGCGGGCAGGCGGGCGGCGGCCCAGTCGTAGGAGCGCTCGCCCTTCGCCCCCTGCCCCGCGGACAGGCGTTGCCACGCCTCGGGCGGGGCCTGGGCGATGAGGTGGTCGATGCGCGGGCCGTTCACCTGCTGGGACTTGGGCACGGCGACGACGTAGAAGAGCCCGTGGTCTTCCAGAAAGCGGCGGAAGTGCGAGTCCTGGCCGTAGGCGGCATCAGCGGTTACCCAGCTGAAGAGAAGTGGAGAGGCCAGGGCTCGCAGGATCATGTCGCGTGCCAGTTCGCCCTTCGTCTGGAAGCCGCGATCGTCGGGGACGCGGGCCGCTTGGCAGCGCTCGCGGTCGTCGGTCCAGGACTTGGGCAGGTAGAGCTCACGGTCGACCAGGGCGTGGCCCCGGGTGGTGGCGTAGGCGGCGAAGACGCCGATCTGGCAGTTCTCGGTCCGGCCGGCGGTGCCGGAATACTGGCGCTGCACCCCGGCGGAGGTGGTTCCCTTCTTCACGAAGCCGGTGTCGTCCACGATCAACACCCCGTTTTTCTCGCCGAGTTGTTCGGCGACGTAGGCCTGCAGGTCGTCGCGGACTTCGTCGGCGTCCCAGCGGCTGCGGGACAGCAGGTGCTGCAGGCCGTCCGGGGTGGCGTGGCCGTCGTACTCGGCGAGCTGCCAGCTGTTTTTGCGGCCTACCGGGCCGAGCAGCCCACGCACGTAGTCCCGCATCCGCCGCCGGGCCTCCACCCTGGGGAAGCGGGCTCCGGTCCGCAGGAAGAGTTCTTCGAGTTCCAGGTCCCAGGCGTTCGTCGGTACGTCGTGGATCACGACAACGGACTGCTCGGCACGCTTCCGTTGCATGCGGCGCGGGCACACGTTCGCGGGACGGCCCCGGCAAGACCGTCCCGCGACCACCACACACCCGCTACACTCCCCACCGCCAGGCCGTTGACCAGGGGAAATCTAAAAGTCCTGCTGGAGTACTAGCTGTATTGCCCTGAGA
>NZ_MUME01000411.1 GCF_002155915.1 Streptomyces thermovulgaris
AATTATCAGACAGGCCCTAGGGGCGCGAGCTGCTCCCCGCACCCGCGGGGATGGTCCCGTCTCCAGCGGGATACGCAGCCACTTGGTCAGCTGCTCCCCGCACCCGCGGGGATGGTCCCTCGCCCTGGACGAACCGTTCGAATCCCTGGTCCTGCTCCCCGCACCCGCGGGGATGGTCCCTTCGACAAGTGGACCCGACCGTCGGCGTACTGCTGCTCCCCGCACCCGCGGGGATGGTCCCGACGGCGCGTCGTGGCTGTGGGCCGAGCTCAACTGCTCCCCGCACCCGCGGGGATGGTCCCGCCGAGGCGGAGCTTGCGCGGCTAACCCGTGACTGCTCCCCGCACCCGCGGGGATGGTCCCGACAGGACGGCCCAGCCACCGCGCGAGGCGGACTGCTCCCCGCACCCGCGGGGATGGTCCCTCCCCGTCGCCGTCTTCGGGCAGCACGGGGAACTGCTCCCCGCACCCGCGGGGATGGTCCCTTACAAGCCGCGGCATCGCTGAGCGTGAGTGTCTGCTCCCCGCACCCGCGGGGATGGTCCCAGCTCCTCATCCGTGATCCGGTCTTCCGAAGGCTGCTCCCCGCACCCGCGGGGATGGTCCCCCGTCGGGTGACCCCGCGCTGGTGATTGCCGACTGCTCCCCGCACCCGCGGGGATGGTCCCATTGACTTCCCGATCCCTCAGCGCCCGGTCAACTGCTCCCCGCACCCGCGGGGATGGTCCCCACGTCTGATTGATCCGGTCGCAAATAGGAATCTGCTCCCCGCACCCGCGGGGATGGTCCCGTCAACTCCACGTCGCAGATTGCCGAGGCTCTCTGCTCCCCGCACCCGCGGGGATGGTCCCCGGGCCATGGCCGGCGGCCCGGGGGTGTCGGACTGCTCCCCGCACCCGCGGGGATGGTCCCGCCGGGCTCGTGCCCGGGACGCATACGAGCGGCTGCTCCCCGCACCCGCGGGGATGGTCCCCCGCCGAGGTCGGTCGGCTGCGCCGCGTCCGACTGCTCCCCGCACCCGCGGGGATGGTCCCCGACACGCCGGGTCGGCCGCCTCGGCGGCGGTCTGCTCCCCGCACCCGCGGGGATGGTCCCGCACCCGCCGTGAGCGGGCCGAGCACAGCGCCCTGCTCCCCGCACCCGCGGGGATGGTCCCTCGGCAGTGATCCGCTCGATCGGCGACCAGCCCTGCTCCCCGCACCC
>NZ_MUME01000412.1 GCF_002155915.1 Streptomyces thermovulgaris
GGGGTGCGGGTGGACGTGGAAATGGAGATGGAGACGACGGCGGAGGCGGAGTAGCGGCCAGGGTGGGTGACGCTGGGAGGCGGGCACCGCACTGCCTTCCGCCGTCACTTCTGCGTGCGGCCGCCCACGAGGCAGGCGCGGATGCCCTCCCCCGGCAGCACCGCCCATGTACGCGTGCCGCCGCCCGGCTCCCGGGCGTCGCCGAAGCCCCAGGCACGGCCCGTCGGTCATGTCGTCAAGCCCATGTGCGTACAGGACCGTGCGGAGGGCCGAGCGGACGATCTCAGGTGTGCGCGGGGCGGTGGAGAGGGTGAGGGTGCAGGCGAGGGTTTCGGGGTGGGGCACCGGGGGCCGGTTCATGGCGCCCGCCGGCTCCGGGGAGGGCCGCCATGCCGAGAGCACCCGGGAAGATCCCTTCTGCGGGGAAGGAGCCAACTGCTTCCGCACAGGAACCGGCACCGAGGGCAGCGCCCGCATCGCCGTCGCCGGGCAGGAGGACCGCCCCTGACCGACAGCCGTGAAGCCCTCCGTGCCCTCGTCCTGGGGATCGTGGCGGGGAAAGCCGGCCACCTGCTGCAGCACCAGTGCCCGTCAGCTCCCCGTGCGCGGGAACGTCACCTCCACTCGGCGGTTCTTCCTGCGGCCCTCCTCCGTGGAGTTGTCCGCGATGGGGTACTGCTCGGCGTACCCCCGTACGTCGAAGGTGATGTTCGGGTCGTTCAGCTTCTGGGCAAGGGCGCCCTGGACGGCGTTGGCGCGCCGTTTGGACAGGACCACGCCGTGCTCATGGCTGCCCAGGTTGTCCGTGAAGCCGAAGACACGGACCTGGGTCGGCTTGTACTTCTTGATCTCCTGCGCGATCGCGTCGATACGGGCCTTCGCCTGGTCGCTCAGCTTCGCGCTGTCCTTGCCGAACAGCACCTCGGCCTGAAGGGCGAACGTCACGTCCGCGTTGGTGTCCTCACGGCGCTCCTCGCCGCCCTGTTCCTCGACCACCGACTTGATGTCGAGCACCTTGGGCGCGGCGAGGGTCGCCCCCTCGGGCAGCTTGAGATCCGGGTCGGTCGGGTCGATCTCCACGGGAGCGGAGGCGGTGGGTTCGGTGCCGGGGGGCACGCTGGGGCCGTCGTCGGCATGAGCCGCCGTGGCGCCGCAGAGGTTGACCGCGACCATGAGGGCAGCGGTTGTGAGAGTCAGGGTGAGGCGGGTGTGGTTCATGGGGGCCTCACCCGGAGATCTTGATGGTGCCAGCAGGGAACTGGGGGAGCTGGAAGGTCACCTCAGTTGTGCTGGCGGGCGGCGACGGGAACTGCATGAAGACACCTACTGACTGTCCCGGCTTAAGGGCTGGGAACCCGGTCGTGGTAAGGGGGCGACCTTCAGTGTCCCGCAGCACGTAATAACGCTTCTTGCTTTTGGGGTCCACCAGAGTTGCCCCACCCAGGGAAACTCCGTGTCGAATGATCTCAGTTTCGTTTCCGCTTAGCTGCGCCGGGACGTTGGCCACCTTCGAGCCATCGTTCTTCAGGATTCCGTTTACGGTGACGAAGCCGCCCGAGTCTCGTTTGGCATCGGTGATCTGCAGGAGGAAGCCATCTGGTCCGGTCAGCTCAGCAAGCGGCTGAGCCGACTTTCCCTCTTGAGCATTCGGGTTAGACCCACTACTTTCGGAGGCGGACGCCGAGATTTCCGGCTTTTTGCTGTCATCGCCACCGCCGCAACCGGCCACACCGAGGGCCAGCCCGGTCGCTACGGTCAACGTGACCAACCCCCTGCGGGCCTTCTCAGTGAACCGAATGCTCATTACTCTGCTTCCTTCTCCACTCGTTGTTCGTTCTTCATTCGACCAGGTGGACATCGAATAGGTCCTCGGGGCGCGGTAGATCCATGAGGTGGTCCGGGTCGAGATCCCAGTGCTTGTCCTTGCAGGTGAGCCGCGGAAGTAGGTCCGTGTCCTCGGCGCCCTCGGTGGGGGGATCGAATGTGCAGAGCGGCTTGATGACGGCGCTGGCATGTGCTTTGGAGCGAACACTCTCCGTACCTGGAACGATGGATTTCCCCACGGCTTTAGCGCTCTGGACGTACACCGTGTACTTCAGTGCTGTCGGCTGCGGTTGACAGTCTTCCACGCGTGCATCGTTCTGTTGCGCCAGCTGATACGCACGCCAACACCCATTCAACTGAGCTGCATCGCCACCAAGAAAGTCCTGCCACTTGGTCGGGTCGAGCACGGCGTCGGCCCACTTTCCCGCGAGCTGATCCCGAGTGTCCTGCGCCGCCGCCAATGCTGCTGCATCTGCCGCCGTCTGCGCACTGTTTCTATTGACTGCTGCCTGACCGACCGCCAAGTACGCAAACGCAAGAAAGAGCAGGCCTGCCACCACCGTGATGTAGATGGGGAAAGCCTGCCCTGCATCGCCTAACCTACGCGGACGCGTCACCCGCCACCAGTGACTTCTGTGATCTTGTTCTTGATCGCATTGAAAATCGTCTGACCGATGTCCGTCCCCGTGATCGCCAGCACGATGGCCACCACCACCGCGATGATTCCCAGGTACTCGACCGCGGTCTGTCCTCTGTCGCCGGCGCGGCGGCGCATCGCAGCGGCCGTCGTGTTCTTCCAGCCGTTCACGCGGACCTTGGTCGCCACCGCGGTCTTCAGCATCAGGTCGCTCATGGTGTTCCCCTCCGGGTTCGGTCTCGGGCCCGCCTGCGATGTCGGCAATGTAGGCCGGAGCACCCGGTTCGCCGGAGGGTCCCGGGGCCCAAGTCCGGGCCCAAAGAGAGACGCGGACGCGCTTCTTCCGTGACGTCCTCATCCCGCCTCACCCCACTCCCCGCGACGTGTCCGGCGCCGTGCCCAGCCATTTGGCGGTGGCCTCGGCGCGGCTGGTGCTGTGAAGCTTGGCGAAGATGCGGTTGATGTGGTTCTTGACGGTCTTCTCGCTGATGAAACAGGCGGCGGCGATCTGCTGATTGGTCATGCCGGACGCGATGAGGTCCATGATCTCCGCCTCCCTGGTGCTGAGTTGGAACCTCGACCTGTCGACGGCGGCCGGACGGCCACCTGTCCACCCAGACGTCAACTGTCCCATATCTGGTTGCAGTTGCGAAAGCTTTTCCGGAGAAGTGGCTGATCCAATGGGTGTTGCGGCTTTCTTGGCGTGTGCAGTCGCACCCTCGGGCTGGCGCAGCCGGGCCAGGAGGGCGCCTGCCGCCGTGGGGGTGAAGTGGGCGCTTCCCGCTGTGACGTCCCTGACCGCCGCGACCAGCTGGTCCGCCGTGAACTCACCGTGGACCAGATAGCCGCTCGCGCCCCGGCGCAGGGCCTCCTGGACGGTTTCCGACTCCTGGCTGTAGGTCAGCATGAGGACCGGGGCGATCCCGGCCAGGTGCGGCAGGGCCGAGAGGCCGTCCACGCCGGGCATGCGGACATCGAGCAGGACGACGTCCGGACGGTGGCGCCGGGTGGCCTCCCAGGCGGCGCGGCCGTCCTCGGCCTCCGCGACCACCGTGATGTCCGGGTGGGCGGAGAGCAGGGCCGTCAGACCGGCGCGGACCACGGGGTTGTCGTCGGCCACGACCACACGGAGAGGGGTGGCGGGGGCGGGCTGCGGAAAGTCCTCGAAGGGATCGGGAGTCGTCCGGTCGTCCGGCACGGCGGCGGCCTCCTCTCGGGTCGTGGCGGGATGCGCGTTCATGAGGTCGGCACCACGGCTTTCAGGGGCAGTTCCACCCGGACCTCCGTGCCCTTCTCCCCCGCGCCGCGGCCTATGCGGATGCGGGCGCCCACCGAGGCCGCCCGTTCCGCCATCCCGACCAGGCCGAAGTGGCCCGCCCGGCGGAGGTCCTCCAGGCTCGTGCCGGGCGGCAGGCCGCGGCCGTCGTCCTGGACGCTGAGGCGCAGCAGGCCGTCGTGGACGCCCGCGCGCACGTCGACGCGGGTGGGCGCCGCGTGGCGGTGGGCGTTCTCCATCGCCTCCGCGACGATGGCGAGGAGCTGGTGGGCCACGGAGGGCGGAAGCGGCGGGATGTCCCTCCCGCCCGTCGGGCGGCAGGCGGCGGGCAGGCCCGTGCGGGCGGTGAAGTCGCGGGTGCGGTCCGTCAGTTCCGCGAGGACGTCGGTGCCCTGCTCCGAGGTGTGCTGCGCACCGTGCTGCGCGTCGTGGTCCGGGGCGTGCTCGTGGCGCAGGTCCCTCAGCAGTTCGCGGGCCTCGGCGGCGGCCTGGCGGGCCGAGCGGGCGACCAGTTCCGCCTGCTGCTTCACCCGGGCCGGGTCCATGCGGTCGGCGCTCGCCGAGTGCGCCAGGCCGTCGGCGACCAGGGCCACGCCGTGCAGGGTCTTGGCCACCGAGTCGTGCATCTCCCGGGCCAGGCGGGCGCGTTCGGCGGCGACCGCCTCCGTGACGGCCAGACGGGCCTGGACCTCGGTCAGGGCCCGGGTGGCCTCGCCGAAGCGGAGGAGCAGGTTGCGCAGGGTGACACCGGCCGCGCCCGCGATGACGCACAGGCCGGGGAACAGGGACGACTGGGCCAGGTCGGTGGAGAGATTCCCCGAGGCGGCGTGGACGAGCAGCAGGATCAGCAGCTGGAGGGAGGCGAAGACGCCCGCGCCCCGCCAGCCGTAGACGAGGCCGGCGAGGAGGGGGGTGCAGACGCTGACGTAGGCCAGGGTGCTGTTCGGGCCCGCCGCGATCAGGAGCAGGGCGCCGAAGAGGGTGTCGAGGGCCAGGAGGGTGGGGTGGCGCAGCAGGAGGGGGCCGAAGCGTTCCCAGTCCCTGAAGAGGACGTAGGACCCCATGAAGGTGACGACGACCGCCGTGCTGACCAGGCGGGTGGCCAGGCCGGGGGCGGCGTTGAGGAG
>NZ_MUME01000413.1:0-3997 GCF_002155915.1 Streptomyces thermovulgaris
GGGGAGGGGCGGGACGGGGAGCCGGGTCCCTTCCGGTCCGTTCTTGGAATCGTCCCGTGAACACTCGCTAGCCTGCCCGCACTGACGAGTGTGCCGGGACGACAAGGACGACAAGGAGGCAGTACGTGGCACGCGGAAGTCGTGCGGATCGTGGAGGGCAGGTCCTGGTCCGGGTGGCCGTCGTGGTACGGGCCGGGGCGGCACCGCTGTGGTGGCTCGGGGTGCTCGCGGCGGGCGCCGNNGCGCCGGCGCTACCGGGAACTCGCCCAGGGCGCCTCCCGTGCCGCACGGTACGACCTGCTCCAGGACCGGGCGGTCAGTCTCCGGGTCTGGCGCCGGAGGCACCTGTGGTGGCTGCTGCTGGCGTTCCTGGCCGCCCTGGGCAGCTCCTTCGCCCTGCCCGCGGCCGGCGGCATGCTCCTGGCCGGGACCGGCGTGGGGCTGTGGCTGAAGGCCGCCTGGCTCGGCCGGCTGGAGCGCTCCGAGGACGCCCTGCTGTGGGTGCGGGTCGACTGGCTCGACAAGCGCGGCGGGAACCCCGTGGGCAAGGCGNNGGGCCGGTGGCCGCGGCGGCCGGACGGACGGCACGGGTGATTCCGCCGCACGATCCGCCGGGGCACGGGCCCTGTGCCCCGGCGGAGGCGGCCCGGCTCAGACCTCCAGGCTCTCCTCGATCTTCTTCAGCTGGTGGCGGGCCATCGCCAGGTTGGCCCGCTTGCTGTCGAGGACGAGGTACAGGAACAGGCCGCTGCCGCCGCGTCCGCTGAGCAGACGGATCAGGTGGTACTGGTCGGTCAGGGTGATCAGGATGTCCTCGATCTGCCCCTTGAGACCGAGGTGCTCCATGGTGCGCATCTTGGCCCGTACGACGTCGGTGTTGCCGGCGGCGGCGACGGTCAGGTCCAGGCTCTTGCCGCCGCCCAGCGTGCCCAGGGCCATGCCGCTGGTGTAGTCGACGAGCGCGACACCGGTCGCACCCTCGATGGAGGCGAGCGCTTCCTTCAAGCAGGTCTCGGTGTTGGCCATGGCGGATCTCCTCTTAGTTCTCTCGGGTGTTCTCTCGGTTTTCGGCGGGGGTGGGCGCGGTGCGTGGCGCGCGCGTGGTTCTGGTCCGTACGGCGCCGGTCCGGGGAGCCGGTCTCGCGAGCTTCACGGATGACCTGCCGGGGGGCCTGGCCGCCGCCTCGGCGTCGACCAGTTCCCCGATGCGGGCGCCCGCTCTGCGGCCCTCCAGGTGCAGGCGGCCGACGTTGACGCGGTCCTGGGCGAGCAGGGTCAGCACCGCCGTGCTGCCCGCCGCATAGGTCGCGACATAGCCGTGGACGCCCCGTACGAGCAGTTCGCGCAGGTCGCCCTGACCGGTGGCATCCGCCATGCGTACGGCGACGCCGAGCGCGGCCGCGGTGAGTGCCGCCACGCTCTCCGGATCCACGCCCGGGGTGTCGTGGGCCAGGACGAGACCGTCGACACTCGCGGCGAGGGAGCCGGTGAGCTGAGGCACACGGGCCCTCAACTGACGCAGTTCGTCCAGGATGTCCGGCTCGGCTGCCATCCGGTGTCTCCTCTCAAAGGGCCTCCAGCGCATCCCTGAGCCTCTTCAGCAGCGTGATGTGGGGGTCGGTGGTGTACGCCGACTGCTCGGCGAACGCGGGGGTCTCCCCGTCGCCGGCCGGACCGGGCGCATCCCGTGGCGCGACGAGTCCGGCGGCCGCCAGCCGCCGGATGTCCACGAGGGTGTGGAACGCCTGCCGGCCCAGCTCCCGGGCCAGGTCGGTGGCCGTGCGGGTGCCGTCGATCCGCTCCAGCAGCGTGCGCTGACGGAGCGTCAGCCCCGGTGCGGCGGTGGCGTGCGTCCGCACCAGCGGGGCGCTGTCCGGTCTGGCGTCGGGCCAGATGCGCCGCAGCAGTTCGCGCCGGCGCAGGACCTCGCGCTCCAGATCGGCCACCGCGACCGGCAGGACGGGGCCGAGCCGGTGGGCGATGCCGCAGCGGAAACGGCCCGGGGTGCTGCTCGGGGCGAGCGCGAAGTAGGCGGCGTCGTACAGCGCGCCCAGATGGCACAGCTCCAGGGCGCCCTCGGCCAGATGGCCGCCGCTGAGCAGCAGGCGGGCCGCACCGTGCCGCTCGTCGGCCCGGGCCACGGCGTTGTGCCACACCTCGGCCTTCAGCGTGCCGTGCGCGGTCAGCAGCACGTCCAGGCCGGGTGTCAGCGGACTCTCGGCGTGCACCACGCGGCCCTCGGCGAGGTAGAGCGTGCCGTGCTCCCGGATCAGGGCACCGGTGGCCCGTTCGGCGGCGAGCCGGGTCAGCATCGGGGAGACCCCGCCCCGGGCCGGCTCGGCGGACGGCCTGGGGCGCACCGGCAGCCGGGGCGGCGGGGCGTCGACCACGGTCATCCCAGCACCAGCCGCTCGGCCATCTCGCCCAGGCGTATGCGGGCCAGGGCGAGATTGCCCTCGGTGCGGTTCAGCCACAGATGCAGGAACACACTGCTGTCGAAGGACGTGTCCACGAACCGCAGCAGGTGGTAGCTGTCACGGTTGCTGACGATCACGTCCTCGACCGGAGGCCGCTCGCCGTCGGGCCCCTCGGCGGAGGCGAACGCCCCGTGCTCGGCGGCCAGCCGGGCCAGTTCGGCGGCCTCCGCCGCCGTGGTCTCGGGATCGCCGCCCGGGGACTCCCCGACGGTGCCCAGGGCAAGCCCGCTCACCCAGTCGACCAGCGCGGCGCCGCGTGCACCGGGCAGCCGCATGGCTTCCAGGAGGCACTCGTCGATTCCGGGCACCCTTGTTCCCCTCCCGCCTGGGGTTTCGGCTGAGTGAGGGAGACGCTACGCAGGGTGTGGAGCGACGGCGGGGGTTATGGAATTTCCCGGTGGAACATGCGCCCGAGGGACTAGTGTGGGTCGACTGACCCGATTTTCCGGTGTGTCGCCGGATTTCCCGTGCGCCGCACGGGGTCGTGCGCGTCGTCCGGGTTCTCCGTGCGCTGTGCCGGCACGCTCGGCGGGTCTCATGACGCCGGCACGCGCGGCGGGTCTCATGCGCGCTCGGGCGCGCGCAGGGCGGTGAGCGCCGATGCGTGCTCCCCTCCCGCCTCCGCCACGATGTCCCGCAGCGTCTGCGGCTTGCGCACGGTCACGAAGGCGATCCCTCCCGAGCCGTCCGGAGCGAAGCCGTAAATCCCGGGCCGCGGAAGGGAGTTGTAGGCGTAGTGGTGTGCGAGGAAGTAGGCGCCGGTGTCCAGCGCCGCCACATGGTCGCCCGGTTCGAGCGGTGCGAGGGCGCGGCCCTCGGCGAGCAGGTCGCCGGCGAAGCAGGCGGGCCCGGCGACGTCCTGCACCACCTCGGGCCCCGCCTTGGGGCGGCCCTGGGCGTCGTACGCGGCAAGGCGCAGCGGCCAGGCCTCGGGCGCGTACACCGTGCGCGTCGCGACCTGCACACCCGCGTGGGTCACGGCGACCGGCCGCCCGCCGGCGCGCTTGGTGTACTCCACCCGGGTCACCACCGTGCCCTGCTTGGCCAGCAGCGACCGCCCGAACTCCGTCACCAGCCCGTACCGTCCGTCGAACAGCCCCGGCACCGTCTCGCGCAGCAGCCGTGCGTACTGCGCGTACGTCGGCGTGGTCTCCTCCGAGCCGAAGTTCACCGGCAGTCCGCCGCCGAGGTCGAGGGTGTCGACCTGCCGCCGCCCCGCGCGCGCATTGATCTCCTCGGCGAGCGCGTACGTCCGCGCCACGCCCTGCGCCATCAGGGGAAGCGGAATGCCCTGGGAGCCGGTGTGCGTGTGCAGCCTCGTCAGCCAGGGGCGGTCCAGATACGCCCGTACGATCCACTCGCGCACGCCCTCGTCGCGCAGCCCCATGCCGAACTTCGAGGTGGCCGTGGCCGTCGACAGCGCCCCGATGGAACCCCCGCCGACCTGCGGATTCACCCGGATCCCCAGCGGTGAGCGAGGGACGGCGGACCCCACGAGGGCGTCGATGCGGGCCAGCTCC
>NZ_MUME01000413.1:4074-4616 GCF_002155915.1 Streptomyces thermovulgaris
ACCCCGGCCGCCCGCGCCAGGGCCAGCTCGCCGGGGCTCGCCACCTCGGCGCCCAGGCCCTCCTCGTGCAGCAGCCGCAGCACGGGCACGAGCGGGGTCGCCTTGACGGCGAAGGCGTGCAGCACCGGGGTGCCCGGTGCCGTCACCGCCGCGAACGCCGCCCGCAGCGAGGCCGCCGAGGCCCGGATGCCGGTGACGTCGAGCAGGCACACGAGGGGGGAGCCGGGGCCGAGCAGCCCCTGCTCCACCGCGGCCCGCACCGCCGCGTCCCGCCGGACGGCCCGNNGTGCGGGCCGTGCAGGCCGTTGGTGTCGTCCGTGCCGTCCATGCCGTCGCTCCCGTCCCTGCGGCCCCGCCGTCGTCCGGCGCCATTCGTCCGGATCCGTCCAGCGAAGCATCCGGGGAGTACCCGTGTGGCGCGCGACGCCGTATTGACTAGCTCTATTCACGTGATGAGGATGTGAATAGAGACAGCAACACATCCGTGGGAGCAATCCGCTGGGAGGCAGACCATGTCAGGACCCCGCCCGCCCGTCTCCCCC
>NZ_MUME01000414.1 GCF_002155915.1 Streptomyces thermovulgaris
CGGCCCGATCCGCACGACACCCCCTAGGCTGGAAGAGCTGGAAGGGAGGCCCGCGATGGCCGACACCCGAAGCCGGCGGCCCGGGCAGAACGCCCCCTGCTGCGTGCCGATCGCCGATCACGGTCTGATCGGCGATCTGCGCACCGTCGCCCTCGTCGGCACCAACGGCACGATCGACTGGTACTGCTGCCCCTCCTTCGACGCCCCGAGCGTCTTCGCCGCCGTCCTGGACGCCGAGCGCGGCGGCTGCTTCGAACTCGCCGCGGTCGAGTCGGTCCGCACCAAGCAGTTCTACTTCCCCGACACCAATGTGCTGATCACCCGGTTCTTCACCGAGGACGGCGTCGGCGAGGTGCAGGACTTCATGCCGGTGACCACGGACCACCAGGAACCCCTCGAGGCCGAACGGCACCGGCTCATCCGCCGGGTGCTGTGCGTACGCGGCACCCTGCCGTTCCGGGCCCGGGTGGCGCCCCGCTTCCACTACGGCGCCGATCCGCACACCCTGCGCCTGGAGGGCCGCACCGCCCTGTTCGAGTCCGCCGGGCGCGCCCTCTCCCTGACGGCCACCGTGCCCCTGGAGGCCGACGGTCCCGACGTACGGGCGGAGTTCAAGCTCGCCGAGGGCGAGTCGGCCGTCTTCGCCCTGGACCAGGTGGGCGGCGCCGTGGCCCCGCGGCGGTGCGCCCATGCCGAGGCCGAGGAGCAGTTCGCCGAGACGGTCGCCTACTGGCGCCGCTGGCTCGCCCAGTCCCGCTACCGCGGCCGCTGGCGGGAGATGGTCCACCGCTCCGCCCTCACCCTGAAGCTGCTCACCTACGCCCCGACCGGCGCCATCGTCGCCGCGCCCACCACCAGCCTGCCGGAGCGGATCGGCGGTGAGCGCAACTGGGACTACCGCTACGTCTGGGTGCGCGACGCCGCGTTCGCCGTCTACGCGCTGCTGCGGCTCGGCTTCGCCGGGGAGGCCGAGGCGTTCATGCGGTTCCTGGCCCGGCACATCAGCCCCGGCGACGGCAAGAGCACCGGCCCGTTGCAGGTCATGTACGGCATCGACGGCCGCACCGACCTGCCCGAGCGGGAACTCGCGCACCTGGAGGGACACCTCGGTTCCGCCCCCGTACGGGTCGGCAACGCCGCCGCCGACCAGCTCCAGCTCGACATCTACGGCGCCCTGATCGACTCCGTCTACCTCTACGACAAGTGGGCCCAGCCGATCTCCAGCGGTCAGTGGGACGACGTGTCCGCGCTGGTGGAGTGGGTCTGCGAGAACTGGGACCAGCCCGACGAGGGCGTGTGGGAGACCCGGGGCGGCAGGAGGAACTTCCTGTACTCCCGCCTGATGTGCTGGGTGGCCGTCGAACGCGCCATCCGGCTGGCCGCCCACCGCGGTCTGCCCGCCGACCTGGTGCGCTGGCGGGAGAGCCGGGACGCCATCTACCGCCGCATCATGAGCCGCGGCTGGTCCGAGAGGCGTCAGGCCTTCGTGCAGTGCGAGGACGGGGACGTGCTCGACGCCGCCGTCCTGATGATGCCGCTGGCGAAGTTCATCGCGCCCACCGACCCCAAGTGGCTGTCCACCCTGGACGCGCTGACCGAGGACCTGGTCTCCGACTCGCTCGTCTACCGCTACGACCCCCAGGCCAGCCCCGACGGGCTGCGCGGTGACGAGGGCACGTTCTCCATCTGCTCGTTCTGGTACGTGGAGGCCCTCACCCGGGCCGGCCGTCTCGACGAGGCCCGCCTCGCCTTCGAGAAGATGCTCACCTACGCCAACCATCTCGGCCTGTACGCCGAGGAGATCGGCCCCACCGGCGAGCAGCAGGGCAACTTCCCGCAGGCGTTCACCCATCTGTCGCTGATCAGCGCCGCCTACAACCTCGACCGGGCGCTCGGCTGACACTGTCGGCACCGTGCGCCCGACACCGTGCGCCGCCGGGGCGCGGGAAGGCGCCCGGCGCGCACCGGCGGCGGGAGGCCGAGAGGCCCGCCCGACCGGCCCGGACCCTGCCGAGGACGGGGGAGGGGGAAGCGGGCCGGTGTGCCGGCCTCAGCCGGTGCGGTCGCCGGCCGGCGCCGGGAGGGGCTGCTCGGCCCAGATGACCTTGCCCGGAGGCAGGGAGCGGGTGCCCCACCGCTCGCTCATCCCGGCGACGAGGAACAGCCCGCGGCCGCCCTCGTCCGTACTGGCGGCGTGGCGCAGATGCGGCGAGGTGCTGCTGCTGTCGAAGACCTCGCAGATCAGGGCGCGGTCGCGCAGCACCCGTACCCGGATGGGCTCGGCGCCGTGGCGGATCGCGTTGGTGACCAGCTCGCTGAGGATCAGCTCGGTGGTGAACGTCAGCTCCTGAAGCCCCCACCGGTCCAGCTGCCGGCCCAGCGCGGCGCGCACGTCCGCGACGGCCGCCGGATCGCCCGGCACGTCCCACTCGGCGACCCGGTCGGGCCCCAGGGCCCGGGTGCGGGCGACGAGCAGCGCGATGTCGTCGCCCGGCCGGAACGGCCTCCGGGCGTCCAGCACGGCCCGGCACGTCTCCTCGGGCGACGCGCCGGCCGAGGACAGCGCGGTGCGCAGCTCCTCGAGACCGGTGTCGATGTCCTGCTCCCGGCTCTCCACCAGCCCGTCGGTGTACAGCACCAGCCGGCTGCCCTCCGCGAGCTCCAGCTCGGCCGTCTCGAACGGCAGTCCGCCCAGCCCGAGCGGAGGGCCGGCGGGCACCTCGGGGAAGGTCACACCGCCGTCCGGTGCGATCACCGCGGGAGGCGGATGACCGGCGCGGGCCACGGCGCAGCGCCGGGAGACCGGATCGTAGATCGCGTACAGACAGCTCGCGCCGGTCACGGGGGCGTCGGCGCCGTCCGCCCTCTCGTCCTGGTCGATGCGGGCGACCAGCTCGTCCAGCAGCCCCAGCAGTTCCTCGGGCGGCAGGTCCAGGGCGGAGAAGTTGCTGACCGCGGTCCGCAGCCGTCCCATCGTGGCCGCGGCGTACAGCCCGTGTCCGACCACGTCCCCGACGACGAGCGCGACCCGCGCCCCGGACAGCGGCAGGACGTCGAACCAGTCGCCGCCCACGCCCGCCTGCGCGGGCAGATAACGGTAGGCGATCTCCAGGGCGTCCTGCTCGGGCAGACTGCGCGGCAGCAGGCTGCGCTGCAGGGCGACCGCCAGCCCGTGCTCACGGGTGTAGCGGCGGGCGTTGTCGATGGAGACCGCGGCCCGCGCCACCAGCTCCTCGGCCAGGGCGAGCTCGTCGGCGTCGAAGGGCTCCTTCCCGGGCGACCGCCAGAAGCTGACCAGGCCCAGCAGCAGATTGCCCGCCCGTACCGGCACGGCGATCAGCGAGTGGGGGCCGCCCCCGGACACCCGCTCGGTGCGGTCGGAGTCCTGGGCCCGCCGGTTCGCGGCAGCCTCCAGACGGGGTTCGAGGACCGGCCGGCGGGTGCGGAGGCTGTACGCCTGCGGCGAGGAGGGCGCGAAGCGGACCTGTCCCTCCACCGGATGCAGCGGGGCGTTCTCGCGGGGACCGCCGTAGGCCGTGCGCCGCAGCACGGACCCCGGCTCGGGATCCCCGCCGGCCGGCACGGCGTCGTACAGGTCGACGGTGGCGAAGTCCGCGAAGCGGGGCACGACCACCTCGACGAGCTCCTCGGCGGTCCGGGTCACGTCCAGCGTCGTGCCGACGCCCGCTCCGGCGTCGTGGAGCAGACTGAGGTGCTTCCGGGCCTCCTCCGCCCGGCCGGACAGGGCGCGCAGCTCCGTGGAGTCGCGCAGGGTGGCCACGCTGCCCGACGGGCCGCCGTCCAGATCCGTGGGCCGCTGGTTGACCGCCAGCAGCCGGTCGCCGACCAGGTGCACCTCGTCGGTGGCGGTCCGGCCGGAGGCCAGCAGCTCGGCGATGCCGGGATCGAGCCCGAGGCCGAGCACATGACGCTGCTCGGCGTCCTCGGGCAGACCGAGCAGACGGCGCGCCTCGTCGTTGGCGAGCAGCAGCCTTCCGTCGGCGTCGACGATGAGCACGCCTTCGCGGACCGAGTGCAGCACCGCGTCGTGGTGCTCGTACATCCGGGTCATCTCGCCCGGGCCCAGCCCATGGGTCTGGCGCAGCAGCCGCCTGCCGACCAGCGCCGTTCCCGCCGTGGCGAGGGCGAGCCCCACGCCTGCGGCGCCCAGTACGACCGGCATCTGACGGTCCGCGAGACCGCCCGCGCTTTCGATGGTGATGCCGGCCGACACCAGCCCCACCACCGTGCCGTCCGGTGCCTGAACCGGCACGACGGCCTGCACCAGCGGGCCGAGGGTGCCGTCGACCTCCTCGACGACGGTGCCGCCGTTCAGCGCGGGCCGGAGGGTGCCGACGAACTTCGTGCCGATGCGGTCCGGCTCGGGGTGGGTGTAGCGGATCCCCCGGGTGTTCAGCACGACGACGAAGTCGACGCCCGTCTTCCTGCGGGCGGCCTCGGCCCGCGGCTGCAGGACCGCCGTGGGATCGGGCGCGGCGAGCGCCTCACGGGTGCCCGGCGCGTCGGCGAACGCCCCGGCGACGGCGAGGGAGCGGTTGCGGGCCTCCTGGACGTTGTCGTACCGCACCTGCAGCACCAGCGCCGCCGCGGCGGCGCTGGTGCTGCAGGTGCGGT
>NZ_MUME01000415.1 GCF_002155915.1 Streptomyces thermovulgaris
AGATGTGTATAAGGAACAGGCCGTCGTCGCCCTCCCCTCCCCCGGTGCCGGATGGATGCCTGGAGGGACGCCTACAGGTGCGGCAGGATGACCGGGATCAGGTTCTGGAAGGTCCGGCCGTTGGCGGGGACACCGAGAGCCGTCATCGTCCAGGCACCGCCCACGCGGTGCACCTTCGCCATGATCTGGGCGGTGTAGTTGCCGCCGCCCGCGAGGGTGTAGCGGGCGAGCTCCTGGCCGTTGGTCTCGTCGACCAGGCGGCAGAAGGCGTTCTGCACCTCCTGGAACGTCTGGCCCGTGAAGGAGTTCACGGTGAAGACGATCTGGTCGATGCGGGCCGGTACGCGCTGCAGGTCCACGAGGATCGCCTCGTCGTCGTCGCCCTGGCCGGCGCCGCCGACCAGGTTGTCGCCGGTGTGCCGCACCGAGCCGTCGTCGCTCACCAGATGCTGGAAGAAGACGACGTCGACGGGCTGCTTGCCGGCGAACAGCACGGCGGAGGCGTCGAGGTCGATCTCGCGTGTGCGCCTGCCGAACAGGCCCCGGCGGGGCGCCGCCTGCCAGCCGAGTCCCATGCGGACCGCGGTCAGGCTGCCGCCGTCGCCCTTCTGCAGACTGATGGCCTGACCCTTGGTCAAGTTGACGGTCACGGCTGCTTCTCCTCTCGGACGGCTCCCCTGGCGCCGCGGGCCCCACGGCTCTTTCCGGGAGCCTATGCAGGGACGCGGACGTCGTCGCACGCCGATCCGCGTTTTGTGGCGGTCCTGCGACACAGCGCATCCGGTCCGCGCCCCTGCCGGCCCCCGTCGTCGCACAGTGCGGAGTCAGGCCAGGCCCGCCTCCTGCATCTGGCGCAGTTCCTTCTTCATCTCCGCGACCTCGTCCCGCAGCCGGGCCGCGATCTCGAACTGCAGATCGGCCGCGGCGGCACGCATGCGTGCCGTCATCTCCTCGATCTGCGCGGCGAGTTCGGCCGCCGGCCGGTCGGTGGGCGCTTTCTCCTTCGCCTTCTTCGCCCTGCCGCGGGAGGACGGGACCGGGTCGGCGGCACCGGCGCCCTTCGCCCCCTTCCCGGCGGGTGCCGGTACGGGAGTCCTCGTGCCCCTGCCGTCCTTCCTGCCCTTGCGGTATCCGGTGCCGAGCAGCTGCTCGGTGTCGACCTCCTCGCGGGCGATCTGCGCGACGATGTCGTTGATCTTCTTGCGCAGCGGCTGCGGATCGATGCCGTGGGCCTTGTTGTACGCGATCTGCTTCTCCCGGCGGCGGTTGGTCTCCTCGATGGCCTTCTCCATCGCCGGGGTGATCGTGTCGGCGTACATGTGGACCTCGCCGGAGACATTGCGCGCGGCGCGGCCGATGGTCTGGATGAGCGAGGTGCCCGAGCGCAGGAAGCCCTCCTTGTCGGCGTCGAGGATCGCCACCAGGGACACCTCGGGCAGGTCCAGGCCCTCGCGCAGCAGGTTGATGCCGACCAGGACGTCGTACTCGCCGCTGCGCAGTTCGCGCAGCAGCTCGACCCGGCGCAGGGTGTCGACGTCGCTGTGCAGATAGCGCACCTGGATGCCGAGTTCCTGGAAGTAGTCGGTCAGGTCCTCGGCCATCTTCTTGGTGAGCGTGGTGACCAGGACCCGCTCGTCCTTCTCCACGCGCTTGCGGATCTCGTGCACCAGGTCGTCGATCTGCCCCTCGGTGGGCTTGACGACGACCTGGGGGTCGACCAGGCCGGTGGGGCGGATGATCTGCTCGACCTGACCGCGGGAACGCGACAGCTCGTACGGCCCCGGGGTCGCCGACAGGTACACCGTCTGGCCGATGCGCTCCAGGAACTCCTCCCACTTCAGCGGGCGGTTGTCCAGGGCGGAGGGGAGCCGGAAGCCGTGCTCCACGAGGGTCCGCTTGCGGGAGGCGTCGCCCTCGTACATCGCGCCGATCTGGGGGACGGTGACGTGCGACTCGTCGATGACGAGCAGGAAGTCCTCGGGGAAGTAGTCCAGCAGCGTGTGGGGCGGGGTGCCCGGCGCGCGGCCGTCGAAGTGCAGCGAGTAGTTCTCCACGCCGGAGCAGGTGCCGATCTGGCGGAGCATCTCGATGTCGTACGTGGTGCGCATGCGCAGCCGCTGGGCCTCCAGCAGCTTGCCCTGCTTCTCCAGTTCGGCCAGGCGCTCGGCCAGCTCCTTCTCGATGCCGTTGATCGCCCGCTCCATGCGTTCGGGGCCGGCGATGTAGTGCGAGGCCGGGAAGACGTACAGCTGCTGCTCGTCGCTGACGATCTCGCCGGTGACCGGGTGGAGCGTGGACAGCGCCTCGATCTCGTCGCCGAACATCTCGATGCGGACGGCCAGTTCCTCGTAGACCGGGAAGATCTCGACGGTGTCGCCGCGCACCCGGAAGGTGCCGCGGGTGAAGGACACGTCGTTGCGCGTGTACTGGATGTCCACGAAGCGGCGCAGCAGTTCGTCCCGGTCGATCTCCTCGCCGACCCGGAGCGGGACCATGCGGTCCACGTACTCCTGCGGGGTGCCCAGGCCGTAGATGCAGGAGACGGAGGCGACCACGACGACGTCGCGGCGGGTGAGCAGCGCGTTGGTCGCGGAGTGGCGCAGGCGCTCGACCTCCTCGTTGATCGAGGAGTCCTTCTCGATGTAGGTGTCCGACTGGGGGACGTAGGCCTCGGGCTGGTAGTAGTCGTAGTACGAGACGAAGTACTCGACCGCGTTGTGCGGCAGAAGTTCGCGGAACTCGTTGGCCAGCTGGGCGGCCAGGGTCTTGTTGGGCGCCATGACGAGGGTCGGGCGCTGGAGCTTCTCGATCATCCACGCGGTGGTGGCGGACTTGCCGGTGCCGGTGGCGCCGAGCAGGACGACGTCCTTCTCGCCCGCCTGGATGCGCCGGACGAGTTCGTCGATGGCCTGGGGCTGGTCGCCGCTGGGCTGGTAGGGGCTGACGACCTTGAAGGGTGCCACCGTGCGTTCGATGTGAGAGACGGGCCGCATGACATCCACCGTACGACCCGCCACCGACAACGGGTCCCGGTCAGCGGTTCTGCGGCGTGCGGAAGCGTGCGCGGACCGGGCCGCGGCGCGGGGCGCGGGCCGGTGCGCGGCGGATGCGGGACGGCGGGCGGCGGGCGGTGTGGGAGACGAGCTCGCCGGCCGGGACGCCCGGCTTGCGCTCGGCGGGGATCCGGGCGGCCCCGCCCGTGACCATCCGGTGGTCGAACAGGACGACGGCCCCGGCGAGCAGCAGGAAGGAGAGCGGGCCGGCCAGCATCGGCACGAGCAGGGCGGCCGGTGACTCGCCGGCGGCGGGGGTGCCGCCGGTGCCGTGCAGACGGACGCTGACGGCGGCCATGCCGGTGTAGTGCATGCCGCTGGCGGC
Source organism: Streptomyces thermovulgaris (assembly GCF_002155915.1). Taxonomy (GTDB): domain Bacteria; phylum Actinomycetota; class Actinomycetes; order Streptomycetales; family Streptomycetaceae; genus Streptomyces; species Streptomyces thermovulgaris. The sequence continues at coordinate 3,379 of NZ_MUME01000415.1, forward strand.
GAGGCCCATGGCCAGGCTGCCGCCGACGCTCCACAGCGGCCCCCTGTCCTGTCCGGCCGCCCAGAGGGCGGCGGTGGCGGCGACGACGGCGACGACGACGGAGGCGGCGACGACGAGGGTGTCGTACTCCAGGGTGCCGTTGAGCCGCATCGCCACCATGCCCAGGTAGTGCATGGTGGCGATGCCCAGGCCGGTGATCGTGCCCCCGGTGAACAGCGCGGAGCCGGTCGTCCCCCGGTAGCCGACGATGAAGATCCCCACGCCCACCATGACGACGGCCGCGGCCAGGCTCGCGTACGTCGTCGCCCGGTCGTAGTGGACGGGTGCCTCCTCGACGGTGAAGCCGATCATCGCCACGAAGTGCATGCTCCATATGCCGGAGCCGGTGGCCGCCGAGGCCAGGGCGAGCCAGCCGGGGCGCCAGGAGCCCGCGACCAGCAGGGCGCGGGTGGTGCAGTGCAGGCCGAGAGCTCCCCCCAGACAGGCCATGAGGCAGGCCACCACCGGGGTGACCAGCCCGTAACTGAATCCGTCGACCGTGCCGTGCATGTGCGGATGCCCTTTCCGCCTTCCCGCGTCCCGGAATACCTGATGCGCCCCCGTCCAGGACCGCCGCGCGGTCAGGGCTGACGCGAGAGTACGACTCCCCCGGACCGGCCGAACGGTTCTGCGGCAAAGAAACACGGCCTCGCCGCAGATGTGTGCCAACGGTGGGCACACAGAAGTCAATCGCATGCACACACGTCCTCCACGCCGCCCCGCGTGTCGTCGTACGTGCTGTCCTGCGTGTTCTCCGTACGTTCGGGTCTTGTTGACGTTCCGCTGCCAGTCTGGTGCTGTCAGTGATTCCCTGTCGCGAGGAGTACGCATGCGCATGCGTGCAGTTGCCGCACTGGCCGCCGCACTGCTGGGGGCCGTCCTGATGGTGCCCGCCTCCGAGGCACGGGCCGCCGAACCCCGGGAACGGACCCCCGTGGTCGTCGCCCACCGGGGCGCCTCCGCCTATGCCCCGGAGAACACCCTGCCCGCCGTCGACAAGGCCGCCGCACTCGGCATCACCTGGGTGGAGAACGACGTGCAGCGCACCAAGGACGGCCGGCTCGTGGTGATCCACGACGACAGCCTGGCACGGACGACCAACGTCGAGGAGGTCTTCCCCGACCGGGCGCCGTGGAAGGTGAAGGACTTCACCGCCGCGGAGATCGCCCGCCTGGACGCGGGCAGCTGGTTCTCCCCCGCGTACGCGGGCACGCGCGTGCCGACGCTGGAGCAGTATCTGCGCCGGGTCGAGCGCAACCGCCAGAAGCTGCTGCTGGAGATCAAGAATCCCGAGCTGTACCCGGGCATCGAGCAGCAGATCCTGAAGGAGCTGGCCAACGAGGGCTGGCTCGACCGGCGGCATCTGGCGGACCGGCTGATCGTGCAGAGCTTCGGCGCGGACAGCGTGCGGACCGTGCACGAGCTGAAGCCCGCCGTCGTCACCGGTTTCCTCGGCCGTCCGGCCGAGACGGAGCTGAAGAAGTACGCGGCCTTCGCGGATCTGATCAACCCGTCCCACGGGACGCTCTCCGCGGACTATGTGAAGGCCGTCCGCGCCCACACCGGACCGCACGGCAGGCCGCTGGGGGTCTTCACCTGGACGGTGAACGACGCCGCCCGTGCCCGGACCGTCGCCGGGTACGGCGTGGACGGAATCATCACGGACACGCCGGACGTGGTGCGGGAGGCGCTCGGCGGGTCGTGAGCGTCCCGCCCGCGAGGCCGTGAGCGGGTCCCGTCCGCACCGCCGCGAAAGCGGACCCGGCGCAACGGGGGGGGCGTTGTCGGTGAGGGGCCGTACTGTCGTCCCATGGACAGCCACGAGCGCAGCGAACAGGCCGTGTGGGCCGTCGTCGGCACCGGCATCGGCCCCCTGTTGCTGGCCGCGACCCGCAAGGGCCTGGTCAACGTCGTCTTCCACGCCACCGGCGCGGTACGGGACCGGGCGCTGGCCCGGCTGGCGTCCCGGCTGGGCGGGGAGCCGGCCGAGGAGCCCGGCTCCCCGCTGCTCGCGGAGCCGATACGCCAGGTCCGGGCGTACTTCGCGGGCGAGCGGCGCGACTTCGCCCTGCCCCTGGACTGGTCGCTGAGCTCGGGCTTCAACCGGCAGGTGCTGCGCGCGCTCGCGACGACCGTGCCGTACGGCACGGTCGTCGGGTACGGCGAGCTCGCCGAGCGGGTCGGGCAGCCGGGGGCCGCGCAGGCGGTGGGCGCGGCGATGGGCTCCAATCCGCTGCCGGTGGTGGTGCCGTGCCACCGGGTGGTCGAGAGCGACGGGGGCATCGGCGGATTCGGGGGCGGCCTGGAGACCAAGCGGAGGCTGCTCGCACTGGAGGGAGTGCTGCCCGAGCCGCTGTTCTGACGGCGCCCCCGCGCGCCTACGCGCCCAGTTTCCGGAACCTGCGGACCGCCAGGGGCAGGAAGACCAGGGTCAGCACCGCCGGCCACACTCCCGCCATCAGCAGCGCGTGCTGCTCGACCCATGAACCGCCGCTCCCGGCCGGCGTCCCGAACAGCTCACGGGTTGCCGTCGCCGTCGACGAGATCGGATTCCAGACCGCCACGAAGCCCAGCCAGTCGGGCATGAGCCGGGGCGCGACGAAGACGCTGGAGATCATCGCCAGGGGGAACGCCGCCCCGAACAGTCCGCCCGCCGCCTCCGGATCGGGCACCAGCAGGCCCAGCCACACACCGGCCCAGACCAGCGCGAACCGCAGCCACAGCAGCAGCCCGAAGGCGGCGAGAAAGCTCCAGCCCCCGTCCGGTCTCCAGCCCATGGCGAACGCGGTGAGCATCATGATCCCCAGCTCGGCGCACCCGACCAGCAGGTCGGTCCCCCCGCGTCCGGCCACCACGGCCGACGAGGCCATCGGCATGGAGCGGAACCGGTCGATGACCCCCTTGGTGGAGTCGTGGACCACGAGGGTCGCCGTGTTGATGAAGCCGAACGCCATGGTCATCACGAACATCCCCGGCATCAGGAAGTCCTTGTAGTCCCCGCCGCCGGGCACCCGCATGGCGCCGCTGAAGACATAGCCGTACAGCAGGACGGACAGGATCGGGAAGCCCAGCTGCCAGGCAATGGAGGCCGGCCGGCGGCGGTAGTGGGTCAGGCCGCGGCGCACCATGTTCCAGCAGTCGGCGAGCAGCCAGTACGCACGGCCGTGCTCGGGGGCGATGTCCAGGGTGCTCATGCGGCTTTCTCCGTCTCCGTGCGATGTCCGGTCAGGCGCAGGAAGACGTCGTCGAGGCTCGGCCTGCGCAGTCCGATGTCCTCGACACGGACCCCCTCGTCCCGCAGCGTCCGCGTCACGTCGGTGAGCGCGGCCACCCGGTCAGTCACCTGGGCGTGCACCCGCAACTCGCCCTCGTCCGCCTCGGGCTCGCCCTCCGCCACCCGGGCGACGGCCTTCATCGCGTGCGGGATCTCCGCCCGTTCGGTGACGACGATCTCGATGCGGTCGCCGCCGATCCGCGCCTTCAGGCCGTCCGGGCTGTCGTCGGCGATGGCTCGCCCCTGGTCGATGACGGTGATGCGGGAGGCGAGCCGGTCGGCCTCCTCCAGGTACTGCGTGGTCAGCAGCACCGTCGTACCGTCCTCCACCAGCTTCCTCACCGACTCCCAGACCTCCCTCCGGCTGCGTGGATCGAGACCGGTGGTGGGCTCGTCGAGGAAGAGCACGTCCGGGGCGAGGATCATGGAAGCGGCGAGGTCGAGGCGGCGTCGCATGCCGCCGCTGTAGCCGTCGACGCCTCTGTCCGCGGCGTCGGTCAGATCGAACCGTTCCAGCAGTTCGGCGGCACGGAGCCGGGCCCGTCTGCCGCCCAGATGGAACAGGCGGCCGAACATCTCCAGGTTCTGCCGGCCGGTGAGCACCTCGTCCACGGCCGCGTACTGGCCGGTGAGCCCGATGCGGGCGCGCACCTCGCGCGGCCGGCGGGTCACGTCGAAACCGGCCACGGTGGCGCGCCCTCCGTCCAGGCGGGTGAGCGTGGCCAGGATCCGGACGGCCGTGGTCTTGCCGGCGCCGTTGGGCCCGAGCAGTCCGTGCACGGTGCCTCTGCGGACGGTCAGGTCGAAGCCGTCGAGGGCGCGCTTGTCGCCGTACCGCTTCTCGACCGCCTCGGCCCGCACGGCGTGTTCGTCGGTCATGGGTCCCCCTTCCGGTAACCGAGTACACCGTACTCGATTGCGCGTACAGCGTACTCAGTTTTTTCTCCGGAACTAGACTCCCCCCATGACCAGCAGTGCGGACACCAGCGGCAGCGGTAACGTCGTACGCACCCTCGAGCTGCTGTGGGACACCGGCCGACGCCCCAGCCGCGGACCCAAGCCGGGGCTGACCGTGGACCGGATCGTGGAAGCGGCCATCCGGATCGCGGACATGGAGGGTCTGGAGGCGGTCTCGATGCGCCGCGTCGCCGCCGAACTCGGCACCGGCGCCATGTCCCTGTACCGCTATGTCCCCGGCAAGGCCGAGCTGCTCGCCCTGATGCTCGACCGCGTCCAGCGCCCGGCGGAGAAGCTGGCCGACGCCGGCGACGGCACCTGGCGTTCCACGCTGGAGGCGCTGGCCCGCTCCACCCTCGCGCTGTACCGCCGCCACCCCTGGCTGCTCGGTGTGCACCAGTGCCATGCGCTGCTCGGCCCGAGCGCACTGGACACCATGGAGAAGGTGCTCTCCCTCATCCGGCCGATGGGCCTGAGCGACCCCGAGCTGGTGTCGGTCATCGTCATGATCGACAACTATGTCGTCGGGGCCGCGCGCACCCAGGCCTACCAGGAGGCGGCGGAGCACAGCTCGGGCATGACGACCGCCGACTTCTACGCCGCCCAGGCACCGCTCCTGGAGAAGATCATGGCGACCGGCCGCTACCCCGTCCTCGCCTCGCTCGCCGAGGACACCTGGAGCCCCTCCTTCGACCACTTCGAGTTCGGGCTGCAGCGGATCCTGGACGGGCTCGAAGTGCTCGTCGAGCGGCGCGGCGGGTCGTGACGGGCCGGGGAGAAGTCCGTCTCCGGCGAGGCGGCCGTGTCCGGTCACGGTGCCCGGCGAACGGCCGTGACCAGGGCTTCCCCTAAAGCTCCTGGCCGGATCCCCAGTCGTAGTGCCGGGCCTCGAGGACGTTCCCGTCGGGGTCGCGGAAGTAGAAGCTGCGTCTGGCGTGGCCGCGTGCCCCGTAGGCGTCGTGGGAGAGGCCGGTCACGGGGACGCCGTGCTCCTGGAGGCGGGCGCGCAGGGCGTCGAAGGCGGCGGCGGGCAGGGACAGGCAGACGTGGTTCACCGGGTGGCCCGCGCTGTCGGCGGCGCCGGGGAGCATGTCCATGCCGTGCGCCCGGTCGCGCGGGGCGAGGTCGAGGATCGTCTCCTCGTTGAGGCGCACGGAGGGGAAGGAGACCTCGCCGGCGGCGAACTCGTCCACCCGCAGCGGCTCCAGGCCGACGGCCTTCTCGTAGAAGCCGGCGGCGGCGATCGGGTCCCGTACCCACAGGACGACGTGGTCGAGGCGCGGCCTGCTGTCCGTCATGCCTTCCAGGCTGGTGCCGCACGGTGCGGGCCGCAAGGGTGCGGCCGGGTGCACGACCCGCCAGGGATGAGGGGAGCGACGGAGGACGAGGAGCACGACGGCAGGAGGCAGACACGTGCTGGTGGTGTCCGAAGAGGTGCGGGAGGCGCTGGCCGCGCGCCGTCCCGTGGTGGCCCTGGAGTCCACGATCGTCGCGCACGGGCTGCCCCGTCCGCACGACCTCCGGGTGGCGCTGGAGCTGGAGGAGGCGGTGCGTCAGGAGGGTGCCGTACCGGCGACGATCGCCGTGCCGGACGGGCGTTTGCACATCGGCCTGGACCGAAAGCGGCTGGAGCGGGTCACGGGCGCGGAGGGCATCCGCAAGCTGGGCCACCGCGATCTGCCGCTCGCCCTGGCGGTGGGGGCGAGCGGGGCGACGACGGTGTCGGCGACGGCACAGCCGGCCGCGACGGCGGGGATCCGGGTGTTCGCCACGGGCGGGCTCGGCGGAGTGCACCGGGAGTGGACGGCCGCCCAGGACGAGTCCGCCGACCTGCGGCTGCCGGCGCGGACGCGGATCACGGTGGTGTGCGCCGGGGTGAAGTCGATCCTGGACGTGCCCGCGACCCTGCAGCGGCTGGAGACGCTGGGGGTCGCGGTGGCGGGGTACGGCACGGACCGGTTTCCCGGGTTCCGTCTGTCCGACTCGGGCCATCCGGTGGACTGGACGCTGCGCACACCGGAGGAGGTGGCCGCGGTGATGCGCGCGCAGGACGCGCTGCGGGGACCGGAGCCGGCGCTGATCGTCGCCCACCCCGTGCCAAAGGAGGAACAGCTGGACCCCGAGCTGCACGCGCGCGTGCTCGCCGAGGCGTTGCGGGGGAGTGCGCGGCCGGCGGCTCGGACCGCGAAGGCGTGGGTGCGCAGGTGACGGCGGAAAGCCGGCGGGGTCCCGTCCGCCGGCCGGGCCCGGCCTCCGGCGCGGTCTCAGCCGCTCCAGGCCGGACGGCGCGGGTCGTCCGCGCGCACCAGGACGTCGGCGGTGCCGGCCGGATCGGCCTCGGCCTCGTAGCGGGCGAAGGCGGGCAGGGTCCAGTGCTCCTCCTCGGGGGTGCGGCGGCGCAGGGCGCCCGGGGAGAGGAGGATGTGGACGGTCAGGTCGAAGGGGAACCAGTGGCGCAGCAGAAGGGGGCCGTGCATCAGGAGCAGGGCGCCGGGCGGCAGCCGGACGTAGGGGCTGCGGGTGGCACGGTCGGTGACCGGGTCCCACAGGTCGGGCAGGACGCGGCCGTCGCCGCCGGGTTCCAGGGGGCCGAAGACCTCGCGCCACAGGGCGCCGGTGTCGAACCAGCCGTCGTAGTAGGAGTCCACGTCCCGGCGGCCGTGTTCCAGGCGGACGGAGGCCGGGCGCAGGAAGCCCTCGGCGCCGACGACCAGTGAGGGACGGCCGAGCGGGCGCAGCGCCTCGGCGACGCGGGCGGCGAGGTCGCCGGGGCGGGCGGCGGGGGCGCCGTCGAAGGCGACGCGCGGCCAGGGACTGCCGTCGCCGGGCTTCAGCTCCAGCAGCCGTTCGGCGAGGCGGTCGGCGAGCCGTTCCCAGGTGATCGCGTGAAGGCGCACACCGTCCATGATGCCCTCCACGGCGCGGCGGACCGTGTCCCGCGGAGGTCCGCGCGGGCGCTGCGTGCGGCCCGCCGCCGTCGTATCGTGGCCGGAAAGAGGTGGTGCCCAGGCAAGGGGGACGGCCATGGCCGATCCCAAAGGTTTCATGACCACGCCCCGGCGGGAGTGGCCGCGCCGGCCGATCGAGGAGCGGGTGCGGGACTGGCGCGAGGTGTATGTGCCGGGCGGACTGCCGCCGATCATCGCCAAGCAGGCGGACCGGTGCATGAACTGCGGAGTGCCGTTCTGCCACCAGGCCTGTCCGCTGGGCAACCTGATCCCCGACTGGAACGACCTGGTGTCCCGGGAGGACTGGCGCGCGGCGAGCGACCGGCTGCACGCGACCAACAACTTCCCCGAGTTCACGGGGCGGTTGTGTCCGGCACCGTGCGAGGCGGGGTGCGTGCTGGCGATCAACCAGCCGGCCGTCACCATCAAGAACGTGGAGTGCGCGATCGCCGACCGGGCGTGGGAGGAGGGGTTCGTCCCGCCGCAGCCGCCGGAGTGGCTGTCCGGGCGGTCCGTCGCGGTGATCGGTTCGGGGCCGACGGGGCTGGCCGCGGCGCAGCAGCTGACCCGGGCGGGTCACACGGTCGTGGTGTACGAGAGGGACGACCGGCTCGGCGGGCTCATGCGGTACGGCATCCCCGAGTTCAAGATGGAGAAGCACCATCTGGAGCGGCGGCTGGAGCAGATGCGGGCCGAGGGGACGAAGTTCCGCACGTCCGTGGTGGTCGGACAGGACGTGGGGGCGGCCGAGCTGCGGACGCGCCACGACGCCGTGGTGATCGCCACGGGAGCCACGGCGTGGCGTGAACTCCCGGTCCCCGGAAGGGAGCTGTCCGGGATTCACCAGGCGATGGAGTATCTCCCGGCGGCCAACCGGGTGTGCGAGGGGGACTTCGAGGACTCCCCCCTGTCCGCCGCCGGCCGGCATGTCGTCATCATCGGCGGCGGGGACACCGGGGCCGACTGTCTGGGCACGGCGATACGGCAGGGCGCCGCGTCCGTGACCCAGCTGGACATCTACCCCCAGCCGGGCACGGAGCGCGACGAGGAGACCGAGCCGTGGCCGACGTATCCGAAGGTCTACCGGCTGTCGCCCGCCCACGAGGAGGCGGGCGCCCTGCGCATGGCACCCGCCGCGGATGCCGACGCACGGCTGTTCGCGGCGTCGACGTTCCGCTTCACCGGTGACGCCGAGGGGCGGGTGCGCGAGGTGCACCTGATGGAGGTCGACGCGCAGCGCCGCCCCCTGCCGGGCACCGAGCGCGCACTGCGCGCCGACCTCGTCCTGCTGGCGCTGGGCTTCTCCGGCCCCTCCCAGGAGGACGGTCTGATCGCCCAGCTGGGACTGGAGCTCACTCCCCGGGGCACCCTCGCCCGCGACCGTTCCTTCGCGACCAATGTCCCCGGTGTCTTCGCCGCCGGCGACGCGGCCCGCGGCCAGTCCCTCATCGTCTGGGCGATCGCCGAGGGCCGTGCGGTGGCGGCCGCCGTGGACCACTACCTGACCGGCGCCCCCTCCCGCCTCCCGTCCCCGATCGGCCCGGACGACCGTCCCCTGAGGGTCTGACGACCGCCCCTGAGGGTCCGGCGACCGGTTTGAGGCCGGCAGGTCCCAAGGCCGGCAACCGTCCGGCCGTGTCCGGTCGCCCTTCGGATGTGTCACACCCGAGCCACGCACCCTCCCCTGCTCCGCCGGAGTGACCGCACTGCGGTCACGGCGCCACCGCGGACGATCCGGTCGGCTGCCGTGGCATCCACGTCCCCGGCCGCACCGCCTGCCTCGCCCATCTGACCGAGGCCGACCGCGAGGCCTACCTGGCCACCCTGTCCCCCGGCGCCGACATCGACCACCGCGGCACCCCGTTCACCGAGGACCTGCTGGACCGGCTGCTCACCGCCCTGCGCGACCCCGCCACGGGAAACCCCTGTCTCGGCGACGCCCGGTTCGTCTCGGCCGTCTTCCAAGGCGACGCCCAGTTCGTCTCGGCCGCCTTCCAACGCACTCCCTGGTTCGACTCGGCCGCCTTCCAAGGCGACGCCTGGTTCATGAGGGCGGTGTTCAAGCGGCCGGCCAGTATCGGGCCATTGGTGTGCGCCGAGCGGCTGATGCTGTCCGAGGCGGTGTTCGACGGCCCGACGACCCTCGCGCTCGCCGCACGCCGCCCGGAGTGCCGGCGGACCCGCTGGTCGTCGACGGCCGAACCGCGGCTGCGCCACGCCACGGTGGACTTCTCCCACGCGGTCTTCGAGTACCCCCTCACCATCGCCGCGGAGCCCAGGCCCTTTCTTCGCCCGGGCGGGCAGACGGTGGAGGAGGACGCTCTGGCCGGCTCGCCCGGCGCCGAGGTGCGGCTGGCCTCGTTGCGCGGGGTGGACGCGGCCCGTCCGGTCCTCGCCGACGTCGATCTGTCGCAGTGCCTGTTCACCGGCACGGTGCATCTGGACCAGGTGCGGCTGGAGGGCGCCTGCTCCTTCGGCACGGTTCCGTCCGGCACGCACTGGGTGCGCCGGCGTCCGGTACGGTTCACGCCGCGTCGCACCCTGGCCGAGGAACGCTGCCGGCGGGCGCGCAGACCGGCGGCGGTCCGGGGCTGGAACGCCGAGGTGTCCGGCGCCGAACACGTCGGGCCGGCGCAGCTGGCCCCGGTGTACCGGGCGCTGCGCAAGGCGTTCGAGGACAGCAAGAACGAGCCGGGGGCGGCCGACTTCTACTACGGCGAGATGGAGATGCGCCGCTACGACCGCATCAACACCCTCGCGCCGAACGCGGACTGCCGCACGCCCACTGGATGCTGTCCGGCTACGGTCTGCGCGCCCTGCGCGCCCTGGGCTGGCTCGCCGCCGCCATGCTTCTGACCGTCGTGCTGCTGATGGGCTTCGGGCTCCCGGAGGACGACCCGAAGCAGGAGGCGACCGGCACCGTGCCGCCCGGCGGAGGCAGGGTCACCTTCGAGATCGACAAGAAGGACCCGCAGAACCCCACCGGGGACAGGTTCACCGGCGAGCGCTTCGAGAAGGCCCCGAACGTCACGCTCAACTCGGTGGTGTTCCGCTCCAGCGGACAGGACCTGACCACCGCCGGCACCTACGTCGAGATGGCGTCCCGCATGACCGAACCCGTCCTTCTGGGCCTGGCGGTCCTGGCGATCCGCAACCGCGTCAAGCGCTGACGGCGGGCGGCGGGGTGCGCGGGGCCGGGGTGTCGGAGAGCATCGAAGGAGCAGCGGTTCGCACCGCCCGGGCCGGCCGAGGAGTCCGCCGGACGCCGGGACGGCGGGCGCCGGCACGGCGGGACCGCCCGGCGGGAAGCGGTCCGCCTGCGCCCCGCGCGATGCCCGCCCCGGAGGGCGTGCCGGGAAGAAGGTGACGACGGTGAAGGTCGAGCAGGTCACCGAGCCGGTCACGTACCACGGTGAGGGGCCGGTCTGGTCCGACGCGTGGGGCGGTCTTCGATGGCTGGACATGCTGGCGGGGGACGTGCTGTCGTTCGCCCCGGACGGATCCGTGGCACGGCGGCACATCGACACCGTGGTCGCCGCGGTCCGGCCCCGGCGGCGCGGCGGCGCCGTGCTCGGTGTCGAGCGCGGCTTCGCCCTCGAGGGCACGGACGGAAAGGTGGCCTTCCTGGACCCGCTGTGGAGCGATGAACGCGTCCGGATGAACGAGGGGGGCTGCGATCCGGACGGGCGGTTCTACTGCGGCTCCATGGCCCACGGCCTCCGGCAGAGGGCCGGGGCCGTCCACCGTCTGGACCCCGACGGCTCGACGACGGTCGTCCTCGACGGCGTGACGGTCTCCAACGGCCTCGACTGGAGCCCCGCCGGGGACCGCGCGTACTACGTCGACACGGTGACCGGCCGTGTCGACGTGTTCGACTACGACCGTGGGGGCGGGCTGCGCGGACGGCGCCCGTTCGCCGTCACCTCGGGCAGCCCGGGCGGGTTGACGGTCGACGCGGAGGGCGGTGTGTGGGTCGCCCTGTACGGCGGCGGCTCGGTGCACCGGTACGCACCGAACGGCGCCCTCGACGGGATCGTGGCGCTCCCGGTCACCAAGGTGACGGCGTGCGCCTTCGGCGGTCCCGGGCTCGACCGGCTGTTCGTCACGACCTCGCGCGAGCATCTCGCTCCCGGTGCCGAGCCGGAGGCGGGCGCGCTGTTCGCCTGCGCCCCGGGAGTCAGGGGCGTGCCCGTCCGGGGGTTCGCCGGCTGAGCGGTGCCGGTGTCACCGCACGCCGGTGCTCCCGCGCCTTTGCGTCCCCGCAGGCCCGCCTCCCCGCAGGGCCGGTGGCCTCTCACGCCCGCGTCCCCGCGGGCCCGAGCCTCCGTGGGTGGCCCGGACGGTGCCCCGGCCCCTCGGGGAAGCGGGCACCCGGCAGGCCCGAAGCGGCCCACCGGGTGCCCGATGTGTTCCTTCCGAGGTTCCTTCCGCTGTTCCTCGCGGATGGTCCTTCCGCCGTTCCTACGGCTTCCGGCCCACCGCCCCGTAGCCCGGGATCACTCCGTCGTCCTGGCCCGGGACCGGCTCGCCGAGCTCCGGGCGCCACTTGTGGACGACCGCGATGCCCGGCTCCACCAGTTCCAGCCCGTCGAAGAAACGGGTGAACTCCTCGCGGGAGCGCAGGGCCAGGGTGACCCCCGCGCCCTTCAGCTTCGCCGTCGCCTCCTTCGACTCCTCGGGAGTGAAGTCGGCGGTGGCGTGGGTCATCACCAGGTAGCTGCCGGACGGAAGGGCGTCGAGGAGACGGGCGACCAGCCCGTGGGCGTCGTCCTCGTCGGGGATGAAGTGGAACAGGGCGATCATGGAGAGGGCCACGGGCCTGGTGAAGTCCAGGACCTTGCGGGCGCCCTCAATGATCGTCTCCGGGTCGCGCACATCGGCCTGGAGGTACTCCGTGACCCCCTCGGGCGTGCTGCGCAGCAGGGCCGCCGCGTGGGCCAGCACGATGGGGTCGTTGTCGCAGTAGACGACGCGCGCATCGGGCGCGATCGCCTGGGCGACCTGGTGGAGGTTCGGCTCGGTCGGGATGCCGGTGCCGATGTCCAGGAACTGCCGTACGCCCTGTTCGGTCAGCCACCGCGTGGCCCGGTGCATGAACGCGCGGTTGACCTTGGCCATCACCGGCACCCTCGGTTCGAGGGCGACCATCTGCCGGCCCATCTCCTCGTCGACGGGGTAGTTGTCCTTGCCGCCGAGGTACCAGTCGTACATCCGCGCGGGGTGCGGCTTGCTGGTGTCGATCACGAGCCCGTTGCCGGCCCCGGGACCGGTCTCGGTCTCGTTCTCATGTGCGGTCATACGGCACCCCTTAAACATCCGAGAAAGAAGGCAATCATGAGCAAGTCTGCACTGAAAAAAGGAAGTTGAGCATCAAGCAATACTCAGGACAGTCAGGTGGGGCAGTCAGGTGAGCAGGAAGTCCGCCACCCCCGCCTTCGCGCCCTCGATGAACGCCGTCATCTCGTCCGCGGTGTAGATGAGCGCCGGCCCGTCCGGGTCGGTCGACTGACGGACCGCGATGCGGCCGTCGGCCAGTTTCATCGCCTCCAGGCAGTTGCCCCCGTTGCCACCGCTCCACGGTTTGTGCCAGCCCTCGGTTCCCAACTCCCGGGCGGGCATGCCGTTGTAGATGCGTTTCATTCAGAGCTCCTTGCGAAGATCCCGGAGGATCTTCTTCGTGCGATGTGCTGTGGCGGCCTGTGCCGCCATGCGGTCCATGACCTCGAGGTGGGTCGCCACCTCCGGGCGCGCGTCCAGGTAGACGGCGCCGGTCAGGTACTCGCTGTAGACCATGTCCGGCAGTTCGGGCATGGCAAATCGGAACAGCACGAAGGGCCCGTACGTGCCCGGGTGCGGCCCCGAGGAGAACTGGGCGATCTGGAGCGTCACATTGGGCAGCTCCATGGCCTCGAGCAGCTTGTCGATCTGCGCCCGCATCACCTCGGGGCCGCCGACCGGACGGCGCAGCGCGGTCTCGTCCATCACCGCCCAGAACCTGGGCGCGTCGGGGCGGGTGAGCAGCTCCTGGCGTCGCATGCGCAGCGCGACATGACGCTCGATGTCCTCGGGGCTGGTCTGGCCGACGGCCCCGGACTTGAGCACTCCGCGCGCGTAGTCCTCGGTCTGCAGCAGGCCGGGCACGAAGTGCGGCTCGTAGGACCGGATGAGCGTGGCGGCGCCCTCCAGGCTGACGTACATCGAGAACCAGCTCGGCAGGATGTCGTGGAAGCGCTGCCACCAGCCGGGACGGTTGGCCTCCTCGGCGAGCTGCACAAAGGCCTCGGCCTCGTCGTCGGGAACGCCGTACGCCTTCAGCAGCATGTGCACATACGGGATCTTGAGGGCGACCTCGGCCATCTCCATGCGGCGTACGGTCGCGGGGGCGACGCGCAGGATGCGCGCGGCCTCCTCGCGCTTGAGCCCCGCGCGTTCCCGCAGGTCCATCAAGCGCCGGCCGAGCACGACCTGTCCGACGGTCGGCGCGGACCGCGGCTCGCTCACACTTCACCTCCACGACTCGGGGACGGCCCCGTGGAGCCGTATCGACGGTTCGTTCCAGGGGCCGAGCACGGCTCCTTGCGCTCCCGGACGGCTGCCGGGTGACCCCAAGGCGTTCCCAACTGGCGTCCTTCGACGCGCTGTTGCGTGCAGTGTGCCATGACCTGTCACTGCGTCATACAGCACTCTGCAATTTTCAGAGTGCCACTTGCCAAGTGTTCACGGCGGGGAGATAGTGACAAGCGTGATTCCGTCCCCGCCCTTAGGAACAGCCACGTCCGCGAGCCCCCAGGGCCTCGGCGTCCCCATGGGAGCGGGCCTCGGCGAGGCCGCTTCCCTCCGTCGGTTCCGCTTCGAACTGGCGGCGCACCCTGGTTCTCCCGCCCAGGCCAGGCGCCTGACCAGAGCCCGGCTGACCGGCTGGTCCGTGTGCGAGGACACCTGCGAGACGGCGGCCCTGGTGATCTCCGAGCTGGTCACCAACGCCGTTGTGCACACCGCGAGCAACCAGATCGTGTGCGAGCTTCAGGACGGCAAGGACCTGGTGCGCATAGCCGTGCGCGACGAGGGATGCGCACCGGGCGAGCCTCATCCGTCGCCCAAGCTGCCGGAGGAGGAGCACGGGCGGGGGCTGCTTCTCGTCGACGCGCTGTGCCGGGCCTGGGGGGTGCAGGAGTACGACTCCGGCCTGGTGGTGTGGGCGGAGGTTCCCCGCGGATCCGCTTCCACGCGGGACGCGTCTTCCGCACGG
>NZ_MUME01000416.1 GCF_002155915.1 Streptomyces thermovulgaris
CACGGGGGCGGAGGGACCGGGGCCGGAGGGTGCGCCCCGTGACCGCGGGCGGGCGGTGCCCGCCGCACAGAGCAATGCCGGCGCAGCGGGAAGGCTGCGCCGGCATTCTGCCGTCCGCCACACCCCCGTCCCCACGGGGCTTCATGGGTGGATGTCCCCACCCGGACCGCTCTTCCGGGCCTGGGGCGCCGCTCAACGCCCCAGCATCACACCCACGGACGACGCCTGTGTGGCCACCGTGTCCCAGCCGTCGAAGACGAGCAGGAGCAGGGCCGCCAGGGGAAGGGCCATCAGCGTCGCCACCAGGGGGTGGCGGCGGTCCGTACGACGGGGGCGCGCGGCGCGTCCACGGGTGCGCCGCGGGGCCCGCACTGCCGTCGGAGCCATGGTCCTTCTCCTGATCCGTCTCGGATGCCGTTTCGCAGCGGCGGATGTCCGACCTCGGGGGGAGAGTGCTGCACCCGCCGCTTGCCCTCCAATCTAGGCACGCGGCGTGCCGGGGTCGTCATGCCCTCGTACCGATCGGAGGGCCTCCCGGAGGATGAGTCCCGCTGCGCGGACTACTCCTCTGGTTGGAGAGACGGCTCCGTTTCTCGGGGTCCTCCCGGAGGGGACGCCCGTCACGGCCGCCGCGCGTGACGTCCCTCACGTGTGCGGCAACCCGGCGCACCCCGGGCTCACCCCTTCGGGGCGTCCCGTTCGCCACCGCCTCCGACGGTGTTTGTCCGAATGTTCAACCTCCGTTCGGGAAAAGGCGGTTGAGGTTGTCATCTGCTCCAATGCGGCTTGTTCCCACGCGTCTTGACCACCCCTCACCTCCCCGGTTCCGCACCGACAATCGACCGTTCAGGAGGGCGCGGCCTCTCCGCACGAACCGCCCCGGATACGTAAGCTGTGCCTCGTCACAGGACCGGGCAGCGGGGATGAACATGGCGATGATGCGCCTGAGGCGCGAGGACCCGCGCGTCGTCGGCTCGTTCAGGCTTCACCGACGGCTCGGCGCGGGCGGGATGGGTGTGGTCTACCTGGGCTCCGACCGGAAGGGCCAGCGGGTCGCCCTGAAGGTCATCCGGCCGGACCTGGCGGAGGACCAGGAGTTCCGTTCTCGGTTCGCGCGCGAGGTCTCGGCGGCGCGGCGGATCCGGGGCGGCTGCACGGCACGGCTGGTGGCGGCGGACCTGGAGGCGGACCGGCCGTGGTTCGCGACGCAGTACGTGCCCGGCCCCTCCCTGCACGACAAGGTGGCCGAGGAGGGGGCGCTCCCCGCCGCGGAGGTGGCGGCGATCGGGGCCGCGCTGTCCGAGGGGCTGGTCGCCGTGCACGAGGCCGGGGTGGTGCACCGGGACCTCAAGCCGTCCAACATCCTGCTGTCCCCGAAGGGGCCGCGGATCATCGACTTCGGCATCGCCTGGGCGACCGGCTCCTCGACGCTCACCCATGTCGGCACGGCGGTCGGCTCGCCCGGGTTCCTCGCCCCCGAGCAGGTGCGCGGCGCGGCCGTCACCCCGGCGACCGACGTGTTCTCGCTGGGGGCGACGCTGGCGTACGCCTCGACGGGCGACTCGCCCTTCGGGCACGGCAGTTCGGAGGTGATGCTGTACCGCGTGGTGCACGAGGAGCCCCAGCTGGACGGCGTGCCGGACGCATTGGCCCCGCTGCTGCGGGCGTGTCTGGCGAAGAACCCCGAGGACCGGCCGACCACGCTGCAGCTGTCGCTGCGGCTGAAGGAGATCGCGGCGCGTGAGGCGCAGGGCCTGGGCGACGTACGGCCGCCCACGCCGCGTGCCGCCGAACCGGACCGGCCGGCCGTCTCCCTGTCCGATCCCCGCCCGGCCCAGCGTGCCGGCCACGCCGAACGTCCGCGGGGCCAGAGGCGTCCGGCGGGTTCCCCGCCCGGCACCCCGGCGCCCCGGGGCACGGTCCCTCCGTCGCGGAGCGGTCCGTCCCGGGGCAAGGCGGGCGGGCCCTCCTCCCGTGCGGGTGCCGCGCGCGGCGGCCGTCCCGCTCCCCGCAGCGGCACCGGGCGGACGGGGCCGCGGCCCGCGGCGCCCGGCCGGCGCCCCGCCAACCCGCGTCTGCTGCGGCAGCGTCTCGTCGTGTTCGTGGTGGTGACGCTGCTGGTCGCCCTCGGCATCGCGGCGGCCCAGGGCTGCCAGGGCCCGGCCCGCGGGCTGGACGGCGACGGCCGGGGCGCACCGGTGCGGCAGGAGCAGGCGCGCGTGCACGCGCCCGGGCCGTCCTGGTCCTACGGCTGAGGGCGGCCCGCCGTCACCGCGTAGAAGGCGACCTCACCGCGTAGAAGGCGACCGCGGCCGCCGCGCCCACGTTGAGGGAGTCGACGCCGTGGGACATGGGGATGCGGACCCACGTGTCGGCGGCTCTCAGGGCCCGGGCGGACAGGCCGTCGCCCTCCGCGCCGAGCATCAGGGCGACCCGGTCCAGACGGTGCGGGGCGGTCTCGTCCAGGGGCTCGGCCCTCTCGTCCGGGGTGAGGGCGAGCAGGGTGAAGCCGGCCTCGCGGACCGTCTCCAGGTCCGCGGGCCAGGTCTCGAGCCGGGCGTACGGCAGGGAGAAGACCGCGCCCATGGAGACCTTGACGCTGCGGCGGTAGAGCGGGTCGGCGCAGTCCGGGGAGAGCAGGATCGCGTCCATGCCGAGGGCGGCGGCGGAGCGGAAGATCGCGCCGATGTTGGTGTGGTCGTTGACGGACTCCATGACCGCGATCCGGCGGGCCGTCGGCAGCAGGTCGGCCGCCCGGGGCAGCGGCTTGCGCCGCATGGAGGCGAGCGCGCCGCGGTGCACGTGGTAGCCGGTGACCCGTTCGGCGACGTCGGGGCTGACGACGTAGACGGGGGCGGGGACCTCGTCGATGACGTCCCGCATGGTGTCGAGCCACTTCTCGGACAGCAGCATCGAGCGCATCTCGTACCCGGCGGCCCTGGCCCGGCGGATGACCTTCTCGCCCTCGGCGATGAACAGGCCCTCGGCGGGTTCGCGCCTGCGGCGCAGCTCCACGTCGGTCAGGCGCGTGTAGTCGGACAGACGCGGGTCGCCGGGGTCCTCGACGGTGATGGGATCGGCCATGGGTGGGTGCTCCTTCAGGCTCCGGGGCCGATCGTGACGACCTCTCCGACGACGATGACGGCCGGCGGCCTCACGTCCTCGGCGCGGACGGTCTCCGCGACCGTCGCGAGGGTGGCGTCCACACGGCGCTGGGCCGCGGTCGTGCCCTCCTGGACGAGGGCGACCGGGGTGTCGGGGGACTTGCCGTGGGCGATGAGCGTCTCGGCGATCTTCCCGATCTTGTCGACGCCCATGAGGATCACAAGGGTGCCGTTGAGGCGGGCCAGGCTGGGCCAGTCGACCAGGGAACGCTCGTCGTCGGGGGCGACATGCCCGCTGACCACGGTGAACTCGTGGGCGACCCCGCGGTGGGTGACAGGGATGCCGGCCGCGCCCGGGACGGAGATGGAGCTGGAGATGCCGGGCACGACCGTGCACGGAATCCCGGCCTCCGCGAGCGCCTGGACCTCCTCCATGCCCCGGCCGAAGACGTACGGGTCGCCGCCCTTGAGCCGGACGACCGCCTTGCCCTGCTTGGCGTACTCGACGAGGGCGTCGTTGATGGCCTCCTGGGCCATGGAGCGGCCGTAGGGGATCTTCGCGGCGTCGATCACCTCGACGTGCGGCGGGAGTTCGGCGAGCAGATCGCGGGGGCCGAGGCGGTCGGCGATGACGACGTCGGCCTCCGCGAGCAGCCGGCGGCCGCGGACCGTGATCAGGTCCGGGTCGCCGGGGCCGCCGCCGACGAGGGCCACGCCCGGGGTGCGGGTGCGGTGGTGCGGGGCGACGAGCGTGCCGTCGCGCAGCCCCTCGACCACCGCGTCGCGGATGGCGGCGGTGTGCCGGGGGTCGCGTTCCCGTGCGCTGCTGGTGAGCACGGCGACCGTGACGCCCTCGCTGTGGCCGGTGGCCGGGGTCCAGGCGGTCGCCGCGTCGGCGTCGTCGGAGCGCACGCACCACACGCGGTGACGCTCCGCCTCCGCGGAGGCGCGGGTGTTGGCGTCGTGGTCGTCGGTGGCGATCAGCGCGTACCAGGCGTCCGCGAGGTCGCCCTCCTGGTACCGGCGCCGCTTCCAGGTGATCTCGCCCGCCTGCGCCATGGCCTCGACGGAGGCGGTGACCTCGGGCGAGACGAGGACGACGTCCGCGCCGGCCGCGATGAGCGCCGGGAGGCGGCGCTGGGCGACCTGGCCGCCGCCGAGGACGACCACACGGCGGCCGGTCAGGCGGAGACCTACGGGGTAGGCGGGGTGTTCGGCCATGGGGGTACGGCTCCTCGTCCGAGTGGTCCGGGCAGCACGAACGGGCGCCACGGCTCTGGAGCAGCCCTGATGTGCGGATTCCAGAAGTGGGTTCAGGGTACGGCGGGGCCGGGGGCGCGCAGAACGCGCCCCCGGCCCCGCGGCGCTACTTCTCGGTGACGCCCGCCGAGTCGAACGTCGCCACCTCGTGCATCGCCCGCGCCGTGCTCTGCACCAGCGGCAGGGCGAGCAGCGCGCCCGTTCCCTCGCCCAGGCGCAGATCGAGGTCGATCAGGGGGCGCAGGCCGAGCTTCTTGAGCGCGGCGACATGCCCGGGTTCGGCGCTGCGGTGTCCCGCGATGCACGCGGCCAGGACCTCGGGCGCGATCGCGCGGGCGGCCAGTGCGGCGGCACCCGCGCTGACGCCGTCCAGGATCACCGGTGTGCGCAGGGAGGCGCCGCCCAGGAGCAGGCCGACCATGGCCGCGTGCTCGAAGCCGCCGACCGCGGCCAGGACCCCGACGGGGTCGGCGGGGTCCGGCTGGTGCAGTTCCAGGGCGCGGCGGACCACGTCGGTCTTGTGGGCGAGCATCTCGTCGCTGATGCCCGTGCCCCGGCCGGTCACCTCGGCCGGGTCGGCGCCGGTGAACACCGAGATGAGCGCGGCGGACGCCGTGGTGTTGGCGATGCCCATCTCACCGGTGAGCAGGGCCTTGTTGCCGGCCGCGACCAGGTCGCGGGCGGTCTCGATGCCGATCTCGATGGCCTTCTTGGCCTCCTCGCGGGTCATCGCGGGACCGGCGGTCATGTCGGACGTGCCCGGGCGGATCTTGCGGGGCAGCAGACCGGTGGTGGCCGGCAGGTCGGCGGCGACGCCCACGTCGACCACGCAGACCTCGGCGCCCACCTGGTTCGCGAAGGCGTTGCAGACCGCTCCCCCGCCGAGGAAGTTGGCCACCATCTGGGCGGTGACCTCCTGCGGCCAGGGGGTGACGCCCTGGGCGTGCACCCCGTGGTCGCCGGCGAAGACCACGACGGCCGCGGGCTCCGGGACCGGCGGCGGGCACTGGCGGGACAGGCCGCACAGCTGCGCGGAGATGATCTCCAGCACGCCGAGTGCGCCGGACGGCTTGGTCATGCGCTTCTGCCGCTCCCAGGCCTCGCCGAGCGCCTTGGCGTCCAGCGGGCGGATCTGGGCGACGGTCTCGGCGAGCAGGTCGTGCGGCTCCTCGCCGGGCAGCGCGCGGCGGCCGTACGTCTCCTCGTGCACGACCCACGACAGCGGGCGGCGCTTGGACCAGCCGGTCTGCACCAGCTCGGGTTCCTCCGGGAACTCGTCGACGTACCCCACGCACAGGTAGGCGACGGCCTCCAGGTGCTCGGGCAGGCCGAGGGCGCGGACCATCTCGCGCTCGTCGAAGAAGCTCACCCAGCCGACGCCCAGGCCCTCGGCGCGGGCGGCGAGCCAGAGGTTCTCCACCGCGAGCGCGGAGGAGTACGGCGCCATCTGCGGCTGGGTGTGCCGCCCCAGGACGTGCCGGCCGCCACGGGTGGGGTCGGCGGTGACGACGATGTTCACCGGGGCGTCGAGGATGGCCTCGATCTTCATGTCCTTGAACTGCTTCGCCCGGCCCTTGGGCAGCGACTTGGCGTACGCCTCGCGCTGGCGCATCACCAGCTCGTGCATCGCACGCCGGGTCTCCGGGGAGCGGATGACCACGAAGTCCCAGGGCTGGGAGTGCCCCACGGAGGGCGCCGTGTGCGCCGCCTCCAGGACGCGGCGCAGCACCTCGTCCGGGATGGGGTCGCTGCGGAAGCCGTTGCGGATGTCGCGGCGTTCGCGGATCACCTTGAGGACGGCCTCGCGCTCGGCGTCGCTGAAGGCGGGCGCGGGCGGCCCGGCGGGCTTCCGCTCCCGGCCGGCGTCCTGGGCCTCGCCGCCGGGCTCCTCGCCGGACGCGGCGGCGGTGTCGCCGTCGCGGGGCGCGGGGACCGTGGCGGCCGGCTCCTGCGGGGTCGGGGCCAGGTGCCCGGTGGTGGGCACCGAGCCCTCGGCCGGCACGAACTCCCCGCCGAGCTGCTCGGCCCGGGGCTGCTGGGGGATGCCGGCAGCCGCCGCCTCGGGCTCCGCCGGCTGGGGCCGGGGAGCGGACGGCTCGGCGGCCGCGGCGGCGGGCTCGGGCGCGTCCTGGGCCTGGCCGGCGGGGTCCGCGGCGGGGGCCGTGTCCTGGAGGCCGGCGTCCTGGGCCTCGGGGCTCTCGGGGGCCTCGGGGTGCGGCTGCTCCGCCGTCCGGGTGCCGGCGGGGGGCGCGGCGGCCTGGTCCGCCGGCTGCGCGGCGTCGGCCGGGGCCTCCGGGGCGGCTGCGGTGTCCGGCGCGGCCGGGGTCTCCTGTGCGACCGGAGCCTCCTGCTGTGCGGCCGGGGCCTCCAAAGCCGCCGGGGCGGCCGGAGCTTCCGCAGCAGCCGGGGCCTCCGGGACCTCCTGCGCGGCCGGGGTCCCAGCCGGGTCCTGGACGGCCGCGGGCGTCTCGGCGGCCGCGGGAGCTTCGGCGGCCGCGGGTGCCTCGGCGGTGTCCGTGGGGGCCGCCTCCGGAGCGGCCGGGACGGCCGCCGGGTCCGGCACGGCCTCCGCAGCCTCCGGAGCGGTCCCGCCCGGAGGCTGCTCCGCGGGCACGCCCTCGGGGCCGGCCCCGGGCCGGGGCTCCGCCTCCGCGGCGGGCGCGGCCTGGGCGGGATCGCCGGCCTCCACGGCCCCAGCGGTCTCCTCGGTCCGAGCGGCCGCGTCCGCATCGCCGGGCGCCTGCCCGGCCTCGGTCACCGGCT
>NZ_MUME01000417.1 GCF_002155915.1 Streptomyces thermovulgaris
GGCACGGTGTCGCCGCCCTCGTTGAGCTTGGTGAGGAAGGCGGACCCGGCGACCTGGTCGGCGAGGGCGGCGACACCGTGCCCGGCGTGCGCTACACGGTCATCGCCACCAAGTACGACGAGGTGGTCACACCGTGGCGCAGCCAGTACCTGTCCGGTCCCAATGTGCGCAACGTCCTGCTGCAGGACCTGTGTCCGCTCGACCTGTCCGAGCACCTGGCGATCGCCCTGTCCGACCGCATCGCCTTCCACGAGGTGGCCAACGCGCTCGACCCGGCCCGTGCCACCCCCACCACCTGCGCGTCCGTGTTCAGCTGACGTGCTTCGGGGCCTGCCCGGTCTGAGCCACCGGACAGGCCCCGTGTCCACGGGCCGCGTCAGCGGCCCCGTCGGCCCCCGGCCGCGGCGCGCCGGCGGACCGAGGCGAACAGGGCCGCCGAGCCCAGCGCCAGGGCGGCCGCACCGCCGATCGCGAGATACGGGGTGCTGCTGTCGCCGCCGGTCTCGGCGAGGTTCACCGGGGTGCCGGCGGCCTTCGGCCGGTTCGGCTCACCGGCGCCGGCGGCCGGGGCCGCGGCCGGCTGCCCGTCCGTGTCCCCGGTCGTGTCCTTGCCCTCGGCGTCCTCGGCCTTCCGTCCGTCCGTGCCCTCGGCCTCGTCCCCGGCCGGGGCCGGCGTCGGATCCGTGGTCGTGTGGGGATCCGCGTCCCCCTGGCCGTGGTTCTCGATCGACGACTTGCCGGCACCGGCCTTGATCTGCTGCTCGGTCGGCGCGGAGGCGGCCGGCGCCGGTGCGGAACCGCCGGACGCGCCGCCGCTCCCACCGCCGAAGGTGACGTCCGAGCAGGAGTAGAACGCCTCCGGGCTGTCCGAGCGCTGCCACACCGTGTACAGCACATGCTTGCCGGAGCGCTCGGGCAGCGTTCCGGAGAAGGTGTAGAAGCCGCCCGAGGCAGCCGGGTCGGTGGCCGTCGCGACCGGGCGTTCCAGATCCAGGTCGCTCCAGGCCAGCGGCTTCGCCGGGTCGTAGCCGGGCTTGGTGATGTAGACCTGGAAGGAGCCCTTGTGCGGGGCGGTCACGCGGTACTTGAAGGTGTAGGAGCCGCTGCGCACGGAGGTCGCCGGCCAGTCCGCGCGAGGCAGGTCCAGCCCCTTGAACGCCTCGTTGTTCGCGCTGCACAGCCTGCCGTCCGGGATCAGCTCCTGGTGCCGGCCGCCGGCGTCGCCGATCCGGACGCCGTTCCAGTCGTACAGCGCCTGGGTGCCGCCGGCCGCGACCGCCGCCCTGCAGGCCGCGGACTTCGGGCTCTCCGGCCCCTCTCCGTAGCACTGGAACACCCGGCTGACCGGGTCTCCCAGGGAGCCGTGCGCGGACGCGGGCGCCGCGGCGAGCGCGGTCAGGGCCAGGGAGGGGATGCCGAGGGCGGCGAGCGTGGCGGCCTTGCGGCGTGCGGACATCAGGGAACTCCTCGGAATGCTTCTGAATACGGGGGGTGGATCCCGCGGGCCGTATTCCGTGGGGGGTGATCCAGAAGCTAGCCCGAAGAAACCGCGAAATCGCCCGCCGGAGGCGCCGGCGGGCGATTCTTATGCTCGCGTTAAGGAAGCTCTGAGGCTGCGCTCAGGTCCGGCCCCGCGGCCCCTGCCCGGCAGGGGTGCCCACCGGTCCGCCGCGGGCACGGGCAGTGCCGATGCCGTTCAGCTGTCCGGCCACCATGTGCGCGCGATGTCCTTGCGGATCTCGGGCCGCCCGACGGGACGCTCGTCGATTTCCTCACGGAGCCTGCGGGGGTCCGTCTTCCTCAGGGGCTTCCGCACGGTCACACGGCGCATGGCTGCCTCCTTCGACGCCTACCGGGGTCCGTCCGCCGACGGCGGCAGGCCTTTCGGGCGAGAGTTCCTCATCGGTGCGGGTTTGTCTGTGGCGGCTGTCACGGTCCGGCTGTCAGTGGTCGGCATCACCCCGGTGCCGGTGGCCGGCGTCGTCCTCGGACCATGAGCGAACGGACTGCTGCCGGCGGTGACGGACCGGACCGGGAGCGGGCGGACCGGGACGCCCGGGCCGCCGCCCTCGACGACGAGCCGGACCACGGGCTGCGTGATCCACGGATGCGGGCCGCCTGGGCCGAGCGGCTGCGCGACCGGCTGCCCGGTCCTCCCCCCGACGTCCTCGACCTCGGCTGCGGCACCGGCAGCCCGTCGCTCCTCGCGGCCGAGCAGGGGCACCGGGTGACGGGGGCCGGCCCGTCCCCGGCGAGGGCGGAGCGGGCACGCGTCAAGCTCGCCGGCCTCGACGCGATGTGCCTGGTCGGCGACACGGCGGACCCGCCGGCGGGCGAGCAGCGCTTCGACGCCGTCCTGGCCCGCCACGTCCTGTGGACGCCGCCCGACCCCGCCCGTGCGCTGCGGCGCTGGACGGAGCTGCTGCGGCCGGAGGGCCGGACGGTCCTGGTCGAAGGTGTCTGGGGCACGGTCACCCCGATCGGCATACCCCCGAAGCGGCCGACCATGCTTCTTCGGCCCCTTGTCTCCCGCCTTCATCCGCAGCACCTGTAGGACGACGCCGGGCCGTGGGGCAGGAGGGCGGACGACGAGCGGTGTGCGAGGGCGGCCTCGGTCCGAGCACCCGAGCGCCCGGCCCCTGGGGCGGGGCGGGCACGGAGGTCAGGTCAGCAGGGCCCCGAAGCCGTCCTCGCGGGCCAGCACCTCCAGCTCGTCGAGCGCGGCCAGGGCGGCGGCAGCCGCCTCGGGGTCCCGCTCCGCCAGGCCGCTCGCCGCGAACTCGTCCTCGTCGAGACGCCGTATGTCCCTGCCGTCGGCCGAACGCCACAGGTCCAGGTCCAGGTCCTCGACGACGACCTCCACCCCCAGGCGGGTCGCGGGGCGGGTCACGTCGCAGTACCAGCCCTTCAGCGCGCCCCGGGCGTCGCGGACCTCCTTCACCGAGTACCAGCGGTCGCGCCAGTAGTGCTCGGTGAAGACGTCGCCCGGCTCGAAGCGGACGAAGCCGAAGTCGCGTGTCGCCCCGCCCGCCCACGGGGCGCGCACGGTGATGCGCGTGCCGTCGTCGGCCAGCAGCTCCGCCGGGTAGCGGATCTTGGTGAGGCCGGCCTTGACGAGGACCACGTCCAGCCGGCCCCCGGGCTCAGCCCGGCTCGCGGACATACCGCACCTCCGTCGCGCACACCTCGTACCCGAGCCACTTGTTGATCGCGATCATCGGCCCGTTCCCGGTGTCGTTCCCCGTGAACGCCTCCGTGTACCCGGCGGCCCGCGCGCGATGCAGCGAGTGGTTCTTGGCGAGCTTGGCCAGGCCCCGGCCGCGGAAGGCCCGGGCGGTGCCGGTCATGGAGGTGAAGTAGCGGGTGCCGCCGTCGGTGCGGACCGCGGAGAACGCCGCGGGACGGCCGTCGACCACGGCCACCGACGTCAGCTCCGGGCTGAGCAGCGGGTGCCGCCAGGTCTGCTCGAGCCAGGCCTCGTAGTCGCCCAGCTCCAGATTCACGTCGCCCGGCTCGTCCGCCGTCGTCTCCGCCTCCAGCTCGAACAGCGGACGCGGGTCGTCGGCGAAGTCCGAGCCCGTGCGCAGCTCCACGCCCGGCGGCGGGTCCTGGAGCGGGGGCAGGGCCGTGCCCGCCAGGTCCAGACGGAGAAAGTGGGCGGAGCGGCCGGGCCGGTAGCCGTGCCGCTCGGCGAAGGCGCGGTTGCCCGGCTCGTCCAGCACCCAGGCGAACAGCCTGACCGCCCCGTGCGCGACCAGGTGCTCCTCGGCGGCCCGTACGAGAAGGCTGCCGACACCGCGGCGCGTGTACGCGGGGTCCACATAGACGTTGATGTTGCCCTGGCCGGGCTCGGGGCTCTCGGGGGACAGATGCACCTGGGCCGTGCCGACCACCTCGCCGTCCGCCACGGCGACGAGCGGCCGGTGGTGGGCGTCGGGGGACAGATGGGCGAGGTCGTGGACGAGCGATTCGGGAGTGATCAGCAGGTAGGGGAGGGCGCGGTGCCGGACACGGGCGAAGCCCTCGAGGTCGGCTCGTGCGTCGGGACGCAGATCACGGACGATCACGGTCATGGGGACGCACGCTACGGGGAGACCCGGTCGGGCGCCTCCCAATTTTCGCCCGCCCCCGTCCGGCCCCGGAGGTTTTCGTCTCCGCCGCCCCTGTCCACTGGGGCGCACGCGCGTGCATACGGGACAATCACCTCGTGACCCTGAAGATCCACATCGAGGACGGCGCACCCCCCTACGAGCAGGTGCGGGCGCAGATCTCCGAGCAGGCCCGGTCGGGAGCGTTGCCGGTGGGATACCGGCTGCCCACGGTGCGCGGACTGGCCGAGTCGCTCGGGCTCGCGGCGAACACGGTCGCCAAGGCGTACCGGGTGCTGGAGGCGGACGGCGTGATCGAGACGCGGGGACGCAACGGCACGTTCATCGCCGCCGCGGGCTCGGCGGCGGTGCGGGAGGCCGCGGCGGCCGCCCAGGCCTACGCGGAGCGGGTGCGCCGGCTCGGACTCGGCGAGGACGAGGCGCTGAAGGCCGTACGGGACGCCCTGCGGGCGGCCTACGGGGACTAGGGGCGCCGGCCCGGCGACCCTGCCTTTGGGCGGAGCGGGCCATGCCCCGTCCAAGCACCGGACGCGCACACGGGTGGTGCGTCCCGGTCCCCCGCGCGCCCGGGGGATGCGCCGGCGCTCCCGTGGGCCCGGGCACGAGCCGGGCACGGGCCCGGGTTCGAGCGGACATGGGTCGAATATGGTCAACCCCTGTCCCAAGGGTGATTTCCCCCCTTACTGTTGTCCCTGATGGGACGTCAAGGGTGGATCACGGGGGCAGGGTGGTGGCGGCTCACCGCGCTGCTCGGGGTGGGCGCGGTGGCAGTGGCCCTGCTGGTGGCCCTGTTGAGCACCCCGCCGGGCGGCGCGAGCACCGAGGGCACCACACGCGACGGCGACGCGGTGCACGGCACCCCCGTGCACCGGCCGGGTGCGGACAAGCCGTACGTCGGCTGGGGCTTCACCCACACCCAGTTCAGCGCCGACGTGGGCAGCGCCACGGCGACCGACCGGGTCAGGAAACGGCTGGCGAAGGACGGCGGCCTGCCGCAGAACCAGGCGATCATGGGCTGGGGCGCCGACAACCCCGAACCGGTCAAGGGGCACTACGACTTCGAGGCGCTGGACCGCCGGATCGACTTCATCCGCGCCTCCGGCGGCATTCCGGTGATCACCCTGTGCTGCGCCCCGGACTGGATGAAGGGCGGCCGGCCCGGCGTCGACAACACCGACTGGAGCCAGAGCGCCCTGGAGACCGCCCCGCTCCCCGAGCACTACAAGGACTTCGCCGCACTCTCCGCGACCGTCGCCAAACGCTATCCAGACGTACGCCACTTCATCGTCTGGAACGAGTTCAAGGGCTTCTGGAACGACGCCGAGGGCCGCTGGGACTACGAGGGCTACACCAAGCTCTACAACCTGGTCTACACAGCGCTCAAGAAGGTCAACCCCAAGAACATGGTGGGCGGCCCCTACCTCGTCATGGACAGCGTCGACCCGCAGAAGGACGCGAACGCCTCCACCGCCCTGCGCGGCCCCTGGGGCGCCATGGACCAGCGGGTCCTGGACGCCTTCGCCTACTGGAACCGGCACAAGGCCGGCGCCGACTTCGTCGTCGTCGACGGCTCCAGCTACACCACCAAGGACGACGAGTTGCTGCCCGACGAGTTCGCCGCCACCGACAAGTTCACGGCCGTCGGCCGGTGGGTGCGGCAGCAGACACCGGGACTGCCGCTGTGGTGGGCCGAGTACTACGTCGAGCCCGCCGACCGCAACGACGACCGCAAGCGCTGGTCCGAGCCGCACCGCGTCGCCGTCCAGGCCGCCGGTCTGATCGCCATCGCCAAGGGCGGCGCCACCTCCGGCTTCTACTGGAACCCCCAGAAGAGGAAGGGCGACTGCCCCGGCTGCCTGTGGACGCCGACCGAATCCTCCGACGGAGGACGGGAGCTGCCCCTGTACGGCCTGCTCTCCCGTTTCCACCGGGAGTTCCCGCCCGGCACCGCGTACCGGACGGTGTCCGTCGCCCCGGACGACGTGCCCAACGTACGCGTCCTGGCGAGCGACAGGACCGTCCTGGTGGTCAACACCCTGGACCGGCCGATCAGCGCGGAGGTCGACGGCAGGCGGTTCGACATGAAGGCGTACGAGGTGAAGTGGCTCAGGCGCTGAGGCCGCTCGGCCCGGCCCGGACCGCTCACCCGGGCCGGGGCGGGCGCGCGGGCCCCGGCATCACGTCGGCCGTGCGGTCGCCTGCCGGCAGAGGTCCGCACCACGGTCCCCCGGCCTGCCCCGGCGCCTGTCCCACCGCTTCCTGCTCAATGACGTCCCCGCTCACTGCCGCGAAGGGCGGGGGGGACGCCCCGGCACCGGCCCCCGCCCGGGGCGCCCGCCCCGCCTCGTCCCGTCAGCCGCTCCCCATCGTCAGGAACCGCTGCACCAGCGTGGCGCACAGCACGCCCAGCAGGGGCAGGGAGAACCAGAAGCTGCCCTGCAGCCACCGCAGCCGGCGCACACTCGGCCGCATCGCCACCCGGACGAACTCCCGGGCCGCCAGCAGCACGGCCAGCATCAGGGCCGCGAGGCCGCCGACCACCGACCACGGCGTCCAGGTCACCTGCGGACCGGCCGGCCCCGGCTGCGGCTGCGGCACGGTGTCCCCGGGCTGCTCGCGCAGCGCGTACAGGGCGACGTCGTCGTTGGCGAAGACCTTCTGCAGTTCCTTTCGGCCGTCCAGGTTCTCCACGAGCCGCGCGGGCCAGGTGTCCGAGTAGCCCGCGTTCATCCGCAGATACATCACCTGGCTCTCGTTGACCATCAGATACGAGTTCGGGCCCGCGTCCCTGAGCTCCTCCACCAGGCCGGAGACCAGCACCGGGTCGGTCGGCGCCTGGACCGGCACATAGGAGACGCGTTCCATGTCCCTGGCGCCCCAGGGCATGGCCGGAGTGACGTTGTCGACCGGGTCGTCGCTCAGCCACAGCAGCCGTACGGTCGGCTCGTCGTGGGCGTAGACGTACTCCATGGCGGCGACCTCGCCGGGCCGGATCCGCTCGAAGGACTCGTTGCCCCACCGGGCGACCAGGAAGCCGCCCATGAGCAGCACGCCCGTCAGCAGCGCGGCGAGCGGCGCCAGGCTCACCCGGTCCTTCGCGCGTTCCTCGGCGTTCACCCCGGCCCGCGGGAAGAAGGCGAGCGCCGCCAGCAGGGCGGCGCCGGGCAGCGCGAACATGAACACCCGCAGGGCCATCTCGCCGCCGTAGGACTGCATGGCGAAGCCCAGGAACGGCACGAGGGCCAGCACCAGCAGCGACCGTTCGCGGTACCGGTGCTCGCGCCGCCGCCACCAGCCCCAGCAGGCGAGGGCCATCACGGCACCGGCCAGCAGCACACGCGTGTACAGCACCAGTTGGTGCGTGGAGTCGCCGCCCTCGATACGGCCCGAGACGGACGTCGACACATTGCTGCCGATCCCGCCGACCCCGCCGAACAGCTCGTCGAAGTGCCCGGACCAGTACGGCTCGGCCATGAAGCCCAGCCAGGACACCACCACCACCGCGAACAGCACGGGCAGGCCGCGCAGTTCGGACCGGCCGGCCAGGACCAGCACGGTCAGCACCCCCAGCATCACGAACGGGGTGAGCTGGTGGGCCGGGACACTGGCGAGGAACAGACCGATCACGACCGCGAGCAGCACGGCCCGCTGCCCCCGGCCGGCCGGCTCGACCTCCGCCTCGCCGGGACGCACCTTCGTCCACAGCATGCGCGGCGCCCGGAACCAGACCAGCAGGACCGCCACGAAGACCAGGTAGAGCAGATAGGTGAAGCCCTGCGGGGAGAAGTAGTCCTGGCCCACCCAGCCGCCGAGCACGAAGATCCACACGCCGGTCCACCTGGCCCGCCAGCTCGCCCGCATCGAACGGGCCAGCAGGAACATCGGCGCCAGATACAGCAGTTGCATGGTCAGCGGCCACCAGCGGACGACCTCGGTGAGGTCGTTCACCCCGCAGGCGCCGGCGACGAACGCGACCACCGCGAAGAACCCGGGCCAGCTCCAGCGCGCGTCCAGGTCCGGTACGGCCGACCCGGTGCGATGGAGGTAGTCGATGAACCCCTGGTGCTGCCAGGCCGTCGCGAACCGCGGCTCGCTCTCGATCACGGCGGGCAGCGCGTGCAGGGAGACGACGGTGGCGAGCAGGGTGACCAGCAGCAGCGCCCGGTGCTCGCGGCGCAGCCACAGCAGCGAGGCGAACACCACGGCCAGCAGGGCCGCTCCGGCCAGGGTCGGCGGCGGCAGGACCGAGACCAGGCCGAGCCCGCCCATCCGGTCCAGGTCGGCGTCGCCAAGACGCAGCGCGGGCACCCAGTACAGCAGCAGGGCGGCGGTCAGCAGGCAGCCAAGGAGGACACCGGGGCGGGTGGGCGCCG